>NZ_JACSMV010000002.1:0-370079 GCF_018618835.1 Exiguobacterium sp. s145
CATGCAAAAACACCTCCGATATTAGTACTTTTTAAAAGTGTACCACTCCGAAGGTGTTTTATATTGTCTCAAAATTTTAGGTTAGCCCAAATCCACTGCGGGCCATAGAAGGTTTGTTTTCAGCTCATGTGGATTCACGGAAGATGCTAGATGTTATTGAAGAAATTGGGGAATAACTATGTGTACCTATATAGCTTTAATATCTTTTGCTATCTTTGAGTAGTTTACTTTCTGTAAGCTTTTATCTCTCTTAAAAAGAGACGATTGAAAAGCTTTCTGACTGATGTAAGGCATTACACTGCTATGCACCTGCCGGAACGGTAGAGATACGAGTCACTGATTGGTGCGAGATATTTCTAAGTTCTTCTAATCCTTGCGAGGAAAGGAAAGGAATGAAGCGTTAAACGACAAATGGTCTTGTTTAGTATCTTACTTACAGATACATATCGATTTTTTTAATTACGTGCTGAATGAACATTATCCATTTCAGCCTATGTTTTGTACCTAGTCTTCATAATAATTTAAGAGAATAAAGAGCCGATCAAATCCACTATTCCTGTTACGAATAAGAATGCTAAGTTAATTATAAGGGTAACTAACATCCCAATAGTTGCTTTTTTATCATTGAATGAACTTACTTTTATTAATAATAATATTGAACACAAACAAGTAATAAAGCTGAAAGCGAGACCAAGATGTATAGGTGCTGTTGAAAAAATAGATGAAATAAATTTAAAAAAATCATAATTAAAAAAAGAATTATAAATAAATAAAAATAACAAAAATGTAATAGTATATAATAACCAGCGTATTTTTTTCATAAACGCTCCTTTCTAAAGAGATATTCAAAAAAAAGATATCCCTAAAAAATTAATTTAAATCTATCTCAAGTCAATTTAATCCTATAATATTTGAGGATGGAAGGGGAGTTTTATTTTGAAAAGAAAAATAATGATTAGTTTATCTATGTATTTTTTAATTACATCATCTTCTCAACACTTGGTAAAGGCCGAAGACTCTGATGTAAATGATGATCCTGTAGGTACATACAGTGCAATTAATCCTGGTGGGGATGTGACGGCATCGTTTTCCTCAAAAATGTTAAAGAATGCCGCATCACTTTATCAATATACAATATCCGATAAAACATATCCTATAGGCACGGGATACTATTTCACTGGAAAGGTTAATAGTAGAGGTCCTTGGGATTACAAGCATGCGTATGGAGTAAATGACAGATATGTATTCGGTGGAAGAGTGATGAAAGGTGAAGATTTAGGGAATATGCATTTTGGATATGTTGGACGGTTTGGTGGATTTCAGCCGAAAGTACTTTTAGTAGCAGCAGGTGCAGTGCAAATTAAATGTAAAACTTCAAATGTAAATTGGTATAAGTCTTATTTCGATGATCCAAACGACCAAAAAAGTATAAAAATAGGAATCAACTATGCAGATAATAAAAACTTGCCGACTAAGTCATCTAATTCTAGTGTTACATATCAATCTTTATCTAAAACAAATCTTAAAACAGAAGCAATTCAAGAAGGAATAAATCAAAACAATATGAGTTTTCCAAACGGAATGACAGAATCTCAGTTCTTGAATCAATTAAGTTTTAAAGAAAGAACACAAATAATCAATGAAGCAAATAAAAATTCTGAAGAAATTTTAAATGACCCTGCATATGAAAATATTTTAAACGAATATGATATTGTTAATTAAAAGTTGACAATGTATTAAGTGACTATTAATACGTTGTCTTATAAACAAAATCAGTCAGGATATTTCATATCATACTCTTACGACATGAGTAGCTAGATGAACATAACTGCTTACATTTGTTTAAATCTTTTTATACCTGGAACAGACCTCTTGAAGGTCTGTTCAGACTGAAGACAAAGTAGTGGTTTTTCTCTTTATCGAGAAGAACCACTACTTTGTCTTCAGTCTGAGAAGGTGTTCCGATATCGGAGCACCTTCTTTTTGGATTCAGCGTTCGATTTGTTCGCGGACATATTTCCGGAACAGTTGAAGATCGTACGCCGGCTCGCTGCGGCTGAATTCAATGCCGTCGAGAAGCCGTGCATGGGCAACAGCTTCCGGAAATTCAATCCGTGTCAGCCATTCGACGGTCGTCTCGTCATGGCGTCGCGGGAAAGCCTGTTCGAGTTGCGAGGCGATTTTCAGAAGCGGATGCTGGCTGTGTTTTTTGACAGGCGCTGCCTGCTTCGGCACGGTCATCCGGGCGACCGGTTCAGCCTCCGTTGCCACGACCCGGCGTTTACGAATCAGGTAGAACGTGAGACCGACGGCGAGAAGCGCCAGGATAATTCCTGTCATGTTCAAATAAAACAGCGTATCGGAACTCATGCCGGCCGCTTTTAGACTTTCTTGCGGGGCGATGTCTGATAACCCGGATGTACTGTCGGCTTTCGTTTTTTGATCGATCTGTTCTGCGAGCGGTAATGTCCAGGTGAAGAGGGAACCGAACGCCTCAAGTGCCGGACGGGTCAGGTTCGCGACAGAACCGAACAGCGCTTCTTTCAGCAGCCGGATTAAGGTGACGAGGACCAGACTGGCACCCAGAAACAACGAGATACCTGCGACAATCCGGCGCCATTCAATCAAGTGCTGCCTGAGGAAGGGAATGCCCCAGACGAGACCAAGCAGAAGATACGCACCGAGCGGAGGGTGGAATCCAGGTAACAGTAAACACAGTCCGGTCAGAACCGTCGCACTGACGGCAAATTTATACGGGTAATCGACGGTCTCGAGCCATGCGCTGAGTGCAATCGCAAGTAACAGCAGGATACTGATCAGCGGAGAAATCAAAAGAAAAGCAACAGCTGCCGCCAGTTGAACGCCGATTCGGATTGGGCGCGCCGGAATAACGGCGAGCAACGGGAAAATCAGAATGATGAGCGGGGCTTGCAACAAGCTGATGACGAGAATCCACCAGATGATCATGCGCTCACCCCCTTATGGCGGTGCCCGAGATGAATTTCGGCTGTCGTCGACGGGACGGTCCGTTGAAGCCGTTTTGTGAAGTAACGGCGTTCGAGCGGTAAATCATATTCTGAAATCCGGGCGAGACATTCCATCGTCCGCAAGAATTGTTCTTTTCCTTTCCCGGAAGGTACGTGATACCACTGTCCGTCCCGGTTGACCATTGAAATCCAGAGGCTGTATGAGGCGCCTTGTTTTTCCAGTTCGCGGATAATCGTTGCCGCCCGGGAGAGCAATTTTTCAAAGTCGCCGCGTAAAGCCAAACCGTCGGCCGACAGTCCGTCAATGATGACGGCATAGTCATGATTACGCATCCGGTCATACTGATAGGAATACAGTTCCCCCGTCTTGGCATAAGCAGACCAGTAAATCGTCTTCGCATCGCCCGCGTAAGGGACGACCGAATGAAAGCTCGAGCGGTCCGTAAACGGACTCGACCGGTCAATCGTCTCGCCAGGAATTTGGCGTTCATTCCATTCGACGGAGGCCGGTGCGAAATCAGGGAAGACATGACCAAGCTGTTGAATCGGTAACGTCAAGTACAGTGTCATCAGATGAAACGGATCAGAAATCATGATATCAAACGACTGGATCCGAATCGTTCCCCGTTTGGCTGCCGTGACATCGATTTGAAACGGCACATGAGCCTGACGCGGCACATAGACATGTTGCCGCCAAAACTGACTGCTGGCGTCCTCAATCCGGACCTGTTCCCCGAGAAGACCGGACACGGTCACCTTCCCAAGAGCAAACCGTGTCGGATTATGAATTTCGAATGGAATGGCGAGTGGATCGTCACGGAACGCTCGGACGGTTTCGACGAGCCGGACGCTCAGACGTTCTCCGAGGTATTCCAGGTACTTCGGCAAGAGATACCCGTACAACGTGTAAGCGACGAGCAATGTCGCAATTAGGATCGAACCGTACAGTGTACAAATACCGGCCGCAACGGCAATCCAAAATAAAATCATCGGATGAAAGGACTTCGGTGTAATCAATTGCATATTACACCTCGGTCGGAACAGTCAATGACTCCAAAATCTGCTGGACCAAGCGACCATTCGTCATCTTTAATGTCGCTTCAAGTGTCAGGACGAGCCGGTGGGCAAGCAACGGATTTGCCAACTGCTTAATGTCTTCCGGTGTCACGTATGTCCGGTCGTGCATCCAGGCTCGCGCTCTTGCCGCTTGTAGAAGCGCCAAGGTAGCGCGAGGACTTGGACCGATCTCAACGTCCCGGTGCGCCCGTAAGGCATCACAGACGTCAAGCAGGTAATCTTCGACGGCATCTTCAATCGTGACCGCCTGGACTTCCTGTTTCCAGGTATTCAACTGCTCAAGCGGTACCTGGAATGGACTCGGTTGTAAGTGAGCCCCCTGTAACAAGGCTTTTTCGACCTGTCGATCGAGCGGAGCAAACGACAGTTTGAACAAAAAGCGGTCGAGTTGCGCATGAGGGAGGGGAAACGTCCCCTGACCGTCAAACGGATTTTGGGTCGCGATGACTAGAAAATGTTGCGGTAACGTATAAGAGGTATCTCCGATCGTCACCTGAGCTTCCCCCATCGCTTCGAGCAGGGCGGACTGTGTCCGCGGCGTCGTCCGGTTGATTTCGTCGACAAGGACGATATTTGCGAACAGCGGACCAAACCGTTGTTCGAATGAACCGGTTAATGGATTAAACAATTCCATTCCAAGCAGATCGGTCGGTAACGTATCCGCGGTACATTGGATACGGGAAAATTTGGCATCGAGTGTGTTGGCCAGTGATTTGGCGAGTGTCGTTTTTCCGGTACCCGGCCGATCCTCAAGCAGAACGTGACCTTCCGACAACAGTCCGATCAGAAGATGATCTATGACATGTTCTTGTCCGAGGACCGCTTGCTTTAAGTTCGTTCGTAATTGTTGGAACATGGATAAATCCCCCTTTTTGTTTCGTATTCCTAAAGTTTACGAAAATTCAGAAAAAACTGCTAGTGATTTAAGTCGATTTTTTAGATTTGCTGTTTATTATTGGAAAAACAAAGGTGAATAAAAAAATCCTTGACCACTGACAGGCCAAGGAACGGAGTTTTAGTCTTCAAACAGTTCATTCATCAAATCATCAATTTCCTGCCGACGGTTCTGCGTTTCCTCCCGGAGAATCCGGATCGAACGACCGCGCCATTCGAGCCAGTCGCCGATCGTCGCAGCATGAGGCAGACGCGAGCGGGGGACTTGCACTGTTTCACGATTTTCCGTCTCACAAATCGCCTGGTCCCCGTCAAATTCCGTGACGGTCATTTTCATCGTGTATCCTCTCCTTTACTCGGGACTTAAGTCGGTCCGGCTTTTGACCTGAATCGTCTGCCCGTCCGACGTGTATTGAACGGTGCCCATCCGGTCCGTCCGGTCGACATGGATGCTTTCCGCCGCGAGCGCATTCATGACGGTCGGCCGCGGATGACCGTATGCATTACCTTCGCCCGCTGAAATCAAGGCGCGGGAAGGGTGGACTGCCTGTAAAAAAGGAATCGAGGACGAGGTATCCGCACCGTGATGCCCGACTTTTAACACATCAGCTTTTAAATCCACTCCGGATTCGAGTAAGTCCTGTTCCGTCCGAATCGGAGCGTCTCCCATGAAGAGAAAGGTAGTATCGCCATGAACGAGTTGCAGGACCGTACTCCAGCTGTTTAAATCACGGGTGCCGTCGCGGAGCGGGGCGAGTAAGTTCAGTTTCACTTCGTCACTTGGAATCGAAACACCGGCTTTAGCTGTTTTAATGGTGATCCCTTGCCGTTTGACGGCGAGCAGGAAGTCCCGGTAGGTTTCTGTCGTGTGATTGACGCGTGGTGCGTAAACTTGATCGACAGGCAGGGCATCGAGAATCGTATCGAGCCCGCCGATATGGTCTGCATCCGGATGTGTTGCGATGACCGCTGTCAGACGGGTGATACCCAGGTTCTTCAGGTAGCGGACGACATCGTCTCCTTTGCCGTTATTCCCGCCGTCGATCAAAATCGTTTCGTTTTTCGTCTGAATCAAGGTACTGTCGCCCTGACCGACATCAAAGCCGTAGACGTGAATGACAGTAGACGATCCCGGACGATCACCAGGTAACGGCTCGTCGTCGCGTGTCATATAAAAGATGACAATCAGACAGAGCGCAAGCAGTAGAACGGAACCCCATTTCATACCTAGCCCTCCCGTTTCTCAAACAAATACAACATACCGTTGCGTGGATGACCGAAGCGGGGACCGACATATCCGCGTTTTTTCAAGGCGGTCCGCATCAGAATTATCATCCCGCCGTGTCCGACGAGCAAAACCCGTTCATGTTCTTGTTGTTCAAACGTCAATTGATTCAGGAGTACCGCAATCCGCTCGTTGGCATCTTTGATTTCCGCCTGAATTCGTTTACTGAATGGCGCGACAAGCCGTCCAATCAGTGCCCAGGCAAGGAAGGGGAGACGAATCCGTGAACGGATCGTCGGGAATGGGACTTCCCGTAACAGATCCGTCACGATGATGTCTTTCCCATAGACGCTTTCCGCCGTTTGAACGGCTCGCGGCATACTGCTGGCGTAACAGATCGTCCAGTCGATATTTCCGAGTTCAACCGGTTGGACATCAATGGTCGAGACATCATAACGCTCAATCCAGGCTTCGATGTCGGCTGCACTGATCCAGCCTTTGGTCGGGTAACCTTCCGTCACCCGGTGGTGTCTGACTAATCCAATCTGTTTCATGATTTTACGACGGTTCCTTACCTTAAGAGACCGTCCACCTCTCTTTCTGTATCTCAATCTATCGTCTTGCTGTCGTTAAAAGGCAAGGCGGATCGCCATTCCGCACAGTAAGGCAGCAAGAATGCTCAGTAAACTGCCGATGATATAGTATTCCGCAAATCGGCGGTCATCAAACTGTTTAAATCGGGCCAACGCTTTTAAAGCGATGATGAATCCGATGGCTCCTGTTGCGTTTACTGCTACGAGGCAAACGATGATGGCGCGTTCGACGAGTCCGATGTAGCGGCCAACACCGTTGATTTCCGTCGTGTAACTCCGGGCGGAATCTTCGACTTCATGCGTAACGGACCGTTTCAGACCGTCCAGTTGTTCTTTCCGCGTCACTTTCCGTTCAAAATGTGACTCAATCAGACGGGGAGCGAAGGGTGCAAGCAGCGGGGCAATCCCGCGGCCGATCAATTCCGTCGCAATCAAACCCCAGACGCTGACCCATAAGACCTGGTCCAGCAGCGGAAACGTTGTCGGCCAATCAACGGGTGTCAAATAGATGACAATCCCTGTCAGAATCGCAAGATGGAGCAGTTGATCAATCCAAAATGCGAGCGCCGGATGTAAAAGACGTTTGAACGGCGAGCCGTCCAGCAAGACATGTGTCCCGATGATGACACCTCCGATGATCCAGGCAGTCGCGCCACTCAAATCACCCCACGTATAAAAGATGCCGAGGACAACAGCTGTCCCGATGCTATGTACCGTCATATGTCCAAGTAATACCCGGAGTTGCCGCTGTTTCAATTTTGCCATCCGTTGACTTTGGAACGGAAAATCCGCCAACAGATGGACGAGGAGCAGACTTAAGAGTAAAGTCATCCGATCGCCTCCCAGACCTGCAATTGGTTTAAAGCGTCGACGAATGCCTTTTCCAGGCGTTTACGTTGTTTACGTTGGGAGCGGGCAACAAGTTTCGCAACATTCATGCGCGCATCTTTTTCATGAAATCCCATTTGTAAGCCGATTTCTTCGTAAGTGGCCTCCGGATGTTGATCCATCAGCCGGTGTAATTCGATTTGGCGGTCTGTTTTACCGAAATACGCCGGGTATAACATCTCGATATAACCGTTCAGCAGGGCGGTCGGCAAATAGGGCGGCCCGGCAAAAGCAATCCGGTTGGCCGTCTGTTTGGCGGCGTCCTGGGCTTCAAAAGCGAAAATAACGGCACTGCCGTTGGCTTCGTCGGCATGCGTCGTCGACAGCGTCTCATATTGGCCGAATCCGATCCCGATATAACCGTCTAACGGCTGATTCAGCAGCATCAGCATGAGCGGATAACTGACGGCATACTCGTTAAACACACCAAGCAGACTGTCACCGGACTTAATTTGAAACGGTACGAGCGCCGCCGGAAATGCATCGTTCAACTGATCCGCCAATTGATGCAGATCGGTTAACAACTGTTCTTTACTCGAATAGCTCCGGGAGTTTTGAATATCAAAGGAAACCGCAACAGCTTGCATAAAAAAATCCTCCTTGTTACCGAATGTACGGTTACTTAGCAATTGTTACCGGTTAAGAGGTAACAATAGATATGTTACTGTATTTAGAGTAACAGGGAAGCGTAGAAAATCAAAGACCAACCAAATAATTTTTATTTTTTTCTTTAAGTTAACATAACATATATTATCAATAGTTAATAAATGATGTCTCATAAGTAAGGTAAACTCAATATAGTGAGACAAAACAAAAAAACACGGTGTTAACCGTGTTTCCGACAATCGTAATGATGTGTCCGTTCCAAACGACTCATCAAGCGGTCCAGGAAAATATGATGCCGGCGTTCGAGTTGCGTGATTCGTTCAAGCGGTAACCAAGCGAAATGGAAAAAATCACCGCAATCCTGACCGTCACCAGCAACACAATGCGTCCATCGGTTTTCCTGACATTCGATATGCGCATGGTAGAAATACGTGTAATGCACCCGCATGCGTTCCGGATAACGCATTTCTTCTTCACCTACGTACTGAACGGTCGCCAGTGATAAACCGCTTTCCTCGAGCGTTTCGCGAACCGCTGCTTCTTTGGCGATTTCAGCATCTTCGATCGTCCCTGCAGGAATTTGCCAATCACTGTCTGGAGCTGATTGCGGATGAAAAACAAGCAGTTCCCATCCCTCTGGTTGTTCCCGTGTGATATAGATAGCTACTTTTTCGCGTCTTCTGAATTTCATCGTCATCACCTCTCCAGTTGGCAGATGGCACAAAAGCAGCCGAGGAACATGTCCGTAGCTGCTTGATGAAACGAATCCTATAAGCTAAAGCTCCGAACTGCCCGCTCCACAACTTTCGTGGTAATCTTGCCTGACCATTTTCTTTTATTGTAGCGGTTATTGCCGGTCGTTTCAATTTGTAAACAGATGATTTGGTGATAATTCGAAGAAAAGTCTGAAAAAGCGTTCAAAATAGCCGTCAGAAAGCTAGAAGTGAACAGGAAGGAGCGACGAAACACCATCTCACCTAAAAAAAGACACCCCTCTTTAAAAATGAGGGGCATCTGACCATCAAACGGTATACCAATCAAGAAGCGGACCGAATTTTTCTTCGTCATAGGCAAACGAACCGTTTGATAACCGATCGAGGAAGGACAAGGATGGGACTTGAATCGTCTTTTCCTGTTCTTTTCCGATCAAAATCAGTTCTTTTGCTTGTGTGACGTCAATCAAGGCGGCCACTTGATGCGGTTTTGATTTTAAATCGCGCAATAATTGCGTACCGCGTAAGGCACGATTCGAGACTTGGAACTGATCCGCAAGGCGCATTTTCTTCAACGCACCGCGTTGCGTCAGCAAGACGATATTCGGTGGCTGTTTAAAGCCAATCGCACCGGCAACGACGTCCTGATCGCGCAGATTGATTGCTTTTACACCCGCTGCCCGAACACCGACGACCGGGACATCTTCTTCCGTGAACCAAAGGCCGAAACCATGCTGGGTCGTCAAGAAGAGTTGTTCCTGTCCGGTTGAAATCTTGGCGTACAGAACTTCGTCATCCGCCCGTAAACGGACGCCCTGGAGCGGTTTAGACTTCCGCTGCGCATTGTAATCGCTCAGCTTCGAGCGTTTGACCATTCCTTGGCGCGTGACGAACAGACAGTGTGATGTCTCGTCAAACGTCCGGACGAGATCGACCGATAAAATCCGGTCGCCCGGCTCGAGCGGTACGAGATTGGCGACGTGTTGTCCGCCGTCTTTCCATTTCGTGTCCGGCAACTGGTGGACCGGAATCAGGAGATAATTCCCTTGAACCGTCCAGACGATCAAGTGGTCGGTCGTCATCGCTTGTCCTTGATACAACAGACGATCCTGCTCCTTCATCTCCGGTAAATCGTTGGTTGCTCCGAACGAACGCATCGAAGAGCGCTTGATATAGCCGTTTTTCGAGACAAAGACCATGGTTTCTTCGACGGCGATCATGACTTCCGTCTTCAGTTTCAGCTCTTCGACTTCCGCTTCGATCGTCGAACGCCGCTTGTCCGCGACTTGCTCTTTCAGAACGGTTAATTCTTTAATGATCAACCGGTTCCGTGTTTTTTCGTCGTTCAGGATTTTTTCAAGGCGGGCGATTTCTTTTTCAAGTTTCGCCGCTTCTTCCTGCAATTCAACGATATCAGTATTCGTCAACCGGTACAGCTGAAGCATGACGACAGCTTCCGCTTGGCGATCGGTGAAACTAAACCGTTCAATCAACTTGTCTTTCGCTTCCGATTTGTTGGAGGCCGACCGGATCAACGCAAGTGTCTCATCCAGGACGGAAATAGCGGTCATGAGGGCTGACACAACCTCTTGACGGCGTTTCGCCTGCTCGAGATCAAACGATGTCCGGCGGATGACAACATCCATGACGTGGCTGAGATAGGCGTCCAGTAACGCGAGAACGCCCATCTGACGCGGTGTCCGCTCGTGAATCGCGACCATATTGTAGTTATAGGCGATTTGCAGGTCGGTCTGCTTCAGGTAAAAGTGAAGCACCCCTTCTGCATCCGCTTCTTTTTTCAGCTCGATGACGACACGAAGACCGTCGCGGTCCGTCTCGTCGCGGACTTCCGCGACCCCTTCGACTTTGCGGTCCAGGCGGAGTTCTTCCATCCGTTTGACAAGGTTTGCTTTGTTGACTTCGTAGGGCAGTTCCGTGATGATGATTTGCTGGCGTCCGCCGCGTAATGTTTCAATCGTTGCCCGCGACCGGATGATGACTTTGCCGCGGCCGGTTTCAAACGCTTTTTTGATGCCGTCAAGACCTTGGACGACACCGCCGGTCGGGAAATCGGGACCTTGCATATGCGTCAGTAAGTCATCGACAGTATGAACCGTTCCTGAAATTCGACCGATTGCCGCGTCCAACACTTCACCGGCATGATGCGGCGGAATTTCCGTCGCATAACCGGCCGAAATCCCCGTCGAACCGTTCATCAGCAGGTTCGGCAAGAGGGACGGCAAGACGAGCGGTTCTTCCGTCGTATCATCAAAGTTCAACGTGTAATCAACGGTCTGTTTATTGATGCCTTCGAGAATCAGGCTCGATACTTTCGATAAACGGGCTTCCGTATATCGCATCGCAGCCGCACTGTCGCCGTCGATCGAGCCGTTATTCCCCTGCATGTCAATTAACGGATACCGGAGTTTCCACTCCTGACTCAACCGGACCATCGCTTCATAGACCGACGAATCGCCGTGCGGGTGGTAGTTACCGATGACGACACCGACTGTCTTGGCAGACTTCCGGTAAGCGCGGTCAAACAGGTTGCCTTCCGTATGCATTGCATACAAGATACGGCGTTGAACCGGTTTTAATCCGTCACGCGCGTCCGGTAAGGCCCGGTCTTGGATGATGTATTTCGAATAACGTCCGAACCGGTCCCCGACGACTTGCTCGAGGGACAGGTTGAGGATGTTTTGTAGGTTAGACATATCAGTTCACACTCTCTTTCGTCACATGTTCATTTTCAATGATCGAGAGGTCTTCCGTCAGCCCAAACGCTACATTGTCTTCAATCCAGCTTCGGCGGTGTCCGACGTTATCGCCCATCAGGACAGATACACGTTTTTCAGCGACAGCTGCATCATCGATCGTGACACGAATCAACGTCCGTGTATCGGGATCCATCGTCGTTTCCCAAAGTTGTGGTGCATTCATCTCACCCAGTCCTTTGTAGCGCTGGATCATATACCCTTTTCCGAACTTTTTCGTTGTTTTGGCAAGGGTTTCTTCGTCCCAGACGTACTCGAACTTCTCGGATTTTCCCTTCCCTTTCGAGACGCGGTAGAGCGGCGGCAGAGCGACGAAAACTTTTCCGGCATCAATCAACGGACGCATGTAACGGAAGAAGAACGTCAATAACAAGACTTGGATATGCGCCCCGTCCGTATCGGCATCCGTCATGATGATGACTTTGTCGAAGTTGCAATCGGACAGGTCAAAGTCTGCTCCGACGCCGCTCCCGATTGCGTGGATGATCATATTGATCTCTTCATTTTTCATGATATCCGCGAGCTTCGCTTTTTCCGTGTTCAGGACTTTCCCGCGTAACGGTAAAATCGCTTGGAACGTCCGGTTGCGTCCTTGTTTCGCTGAACCACCGGCAGAATCCCCCTCGACGAGGAATAATTCGTTTTTCTCGGCGTTTTTTGACGCGGCAGGTGTCAGCTTCCCGTTCAGGATGCTCGAACGTTTCTTTTTCTTGCCGTTCCGGGCTTCTTCGCGGGCTTTACGCGCTGCTTCCCGGGCCTGAGCGGCGCGGATCGCTTTTTTGATCAGAAGGGTCGCTGTTTGCGGGTTTTCCTCGAGATACGTCGACAAGCGGCGTGTAATGACGGCGTCACAGCTCGTCCGGGCTTCCGGTGAACCGAGTTTTGATTTCGTCTGCCCTTCAAATTGTAGGAATTCTTCCGGAATTCGGATCGACACGATCATCGTTAATCCTTCGCGGATATCGTTGCCGTCGAGGTTTTTATCTTTTTCCTTGAGCAGCGTGTTTTTACGGGCATACTCGTTCATCACCCGAGTCATCGCTGTTTTGGCACCGACTTCATGTGTTCCGCCGTCCCGTGTCCGGACGTTGTTGACGAACGACAGGACGTTTTCCGAATAGGCATCCGTGAACTGGAACGCGATATCGACTTCGATGTCATTTTCCGTACCTTCAAAGGCGACTGTCGGATGTAACGTATCTTTGTCGTCGTTCAAATAGCCGACGAATTCGCTGACTCCGTCTTCGTATTGGAACGTGTCCGCTTTGTCCGACCGTTCGTCGGTCAGTGTGATTTTCAATCCTTTCAACAGGAAGGCTGATTCACGCAGGCGTTCCGCTAACGTATCGTAATTGTATGTCAGCGTGCTGAAGATTTTTCCGTCCGGTTTAAAGTAGACGCTTGTTCCTTTTTGGCGGGTCGTTCCCGTTTCGAGCAAGGTCGTTTTCGGAATTCCCCCGTCTTCGAACGTTTGCTCAAACTGTTTCCCGTCGCGGTAAATCGTGACTTTTAACTGCGTCGACAGGGCGTTGACAACAGATGCCCCGACACCGTGCAGTCCGCCCGATGTTTTATAACCGCCTTGACCAAATTTACCGCCGGCATGAAGCACCGTGAAGATGACTTCTGCCGTCGGTTTTCCGGAAGCGTGCATCCCGGTCGGCATACCGCGTCCATGGTCGCGGACGGTAATTGCGTTATCTTTATGGATGATGACATCAATCTGTTCCCCGAATCCGGCCAGTGCCTCATCAATCGCATTATCAACGATCTCATACACCAAATGGTGGAGTCCGCGATGATCGGTCGAGCCGATATACATACCCGGGCGCTTCCGGACTGCTTCGAGTCCTTCGAGCACCTGTATGGCATCATCATTATAATTGTTTAAATCTGTCGCCATGTTTTTCACCTCAAATAGAAAAACGCCGAATATTCCAAACGTTCGTTCGTTTTTCCAGTAGTCTGTATCTAATTGTAGGCATCTTCTTGCTATCTGACAAGGATAATCTAGAAAACAAGAAAAAAAGACACCTACTGTCAAGGAGTAGATGTCTTGCCGGGTCACGATTACAAGTACTGGTGTTCAATTTTAATGCAACGATTTTCGATGTATGGAATGCCGGCCCCGAGTGCTAAACTTTCCGCTTCGACACTCGATAATCCAAGCTGGTTCCAAATCATGCCGACGTCACCGTGTGCGACGGCATCTTTGGCGACGTCCGCCAGAAATTCCGAACGGCGGAAGACATCGACGATATCGATGTGTCCCGGGATGCTGGCGACACTCGGATAGACTTTCTGCCCGTTCCATTCATTTAACGTCGGATTGACCGGAATGACTTCGTAACCGTGTTGGACCAGGTAGTCCGCAATCCAGTTGGCCGTTTTGCCGGAGTCGCTCGAAACACCAACGACCGCAATGCGTTTTGCATCTTTTAACAATTTACGTGCTTGTTGATCTGAAATCATGTTATGTCCCCCTCGTGTTAAATACAGGATAGTCTTAGACTATATACCCGATTCGATTTGGATTAAGCCTTCCAACTGGAGAAAGGAACGATTCAAATACGTAAAAACTAAAAACGCTCTGTACGAAAACGAGACGACCAACTACCCGTAGGAACGAATTTCGATGCAACTGAGAGCGAAATGGTTTTCTGCGGAAAATAATCGTTTTAATAGTTTACATAATACTATTATTGTCTTTTATTGCAGTTATAACGATGAGATGCTGATTTGCAACGAGTCGAATGGTTACCCATCTGCGCAGTTTTCGATGCAACTGAGCGCTCCCTGTCTGACAATTTAACGTTGCGTGAAATAACTATTTCACGCAAACTAGTGTACGGTCTACCAACGTTTGGTATACTCATGACAGAGAGGGGATAGAATGATGAGTTTGTTTAAAAACCTAGGAAAAACAGTAAAACCGATACCCCTTCCCGCCCATACGATGGATCTGCCGGGGTATGTCCGGATGCCGGACTTCATCCGGTCCTATATCGATCACTTGGCTTCAAAAAATTTCTCGAAAGCAACGATGCGGCGGTATGTCTACGATTTTGATTCGTTTTTCCAGTTCGTTGCGGAAGCATCGGGAGAAGCAATTCAGGCGCGGGATATCACGCAAGAAGCGTTTCTTGAAATTGACGGGTCCGGGATTGCCGCTTATGCGGAATACTTAGCGTTAACGAAACAAAATGCCCCGAGTGTCATCAACCGGAAACTATCGGCCTTGCAGTCGTTATTCCGGCATTTGATTGATATCGGCGTGCTGTCGGAAAATCCGGTCGCGAAAATCAATCGTCCGAAACAGGCGAAACGGGATCCGGTTTACTTAACGAAACGCGAATGGGACGAACTCATGCAGCTGTTGCCGTCGAACGTCGAGATGAATGCCCGGGAAGCCACGCATTATGAGCGGGATCGCGTCCGGGATATCACGTTGTTTCAGCTGCTCGGGTACAGCGGGATGCGGCTCAGCGAAATGACACAATTGACCTGGAATGCCGTCGATTTCCATGAAGGGACGATTCGCGTCATCGGGAAAGGCAACAAAGAACGTGTCATCCCGCTCGCGAAACCGGTCCGGGTCGCTCTGCGAAAATTTGCGGCGCATTACAGTTTGACGATGCGGGGACCTGAACCGATTTTTCAGAAGCAAGGAAAAGCACTGAGCCCCCGGGCGGTCCAACATATCTTAAAGCGGCACGTCGACCGCTTGCGTCCGGTTTTGCCGTTTTTGGAACGGAAACAGATCACGCCGCACAAATTACGGCATACATTCGCAACGCGCCTCGCGACCGGCGGGGTCGATGTCTTGACGATTCAACAGTTGCTCGGTCACGAATCAGTCGCAACGACCCAGGTTTATGCCCATATTGGTGATCGAGAGAAAAAACGGGCGATTGAATTATTTGATAGTGAACGATAATTGTATTATGTCACCTATATCCTGATGAAAGGAGTAACGGGATGAATTATGGACTAAGTGAACGGAAAATCAAACAAATGTCGGATACCTATGCGTTCCGTCGCGGCAAACGCTACGTCGCCGCAAAAAAAGTCACGTTGCGGAACTATCAATCCGGTGACTTGCTTGTCGAAGCCGCCGTTCAAGGCGAAGATCTGTTCACCGTCACCGTCCGCGTCAAGGAACACGGCGTAGATGCGGGCTGCAACTGTCCGTCACTTGCGATGGATCAATCGTTTTGCGGACATATCGTTGCCGTGTTGCTAGCGATGCATCATGTGCAAGTCTACGGCACACCTGGCGGAAATCAATCATTAATCCGTCCGTTTGCGACGACGCGGCAGACCGAAGATGCCGCGGTGACGGCTTATTTGCAAACATTAAGTAAAGCGGAACGGGCAAAAATCAGATTTGATGTCAACGGTTCGGCGATTGTGATGGAAAGCATCACGGCGCAACAACGTTTTATCATCAGCCCAATGTATTTTGACCGACTTTTACAAAGGCGTGACCACTTACGGAATCTTGCCGATGTCTGGCTCAGTCCCCCGCTCAAACAACGGCTCGTCAGCGGTCCGCCGACGGTCGAGCTGGCGCTGGACCGGGAAGCTGGTGGACTTGAACTGCTCGTGACGTTTATCTATCAGGGAGTTCGGATTAATCCGTTGCAAGAGACAGATTGGCTCGGGCGCGATGTATCGCTCGAAGGAGCCGTCCTCCGCTACGTGACGGAGAGTGGCTTCCTCGAGCGGAACGGTCGCTATCGATTAGAGGAAGAAGCGGCGGAATATCAATTTCTGAAAGGTTTGCTCGATCCCCGTGTCGTTTACGGTGAACTCGTCGTTCAAGTGACGGAAAGTATCCGCCAATCCTTACCGAACGGACCGTTCCATCCGCGGATTGATGTCGACACGACGGACCGCCTGGATTGGTTAACCTTCCGCTTTTCCATGGACGGGATTCCGGAAACGGAACTGAAGCGGGTCCTCGCGTCACTTGTGACCCGGAAAACGTACCACCGCTTAACGAATGGTCAGTTCGTCTCCTTTGAGACACGAGCCTTTCAACAATTGCAACGTCTGTTTCGGCAACTCGAAGCCGCGGAACAGGATCAACTCGACGCGGTGCTCCGGATGCCGACCCTGCCGAACCTCAAACATCTGGTCGGCGCCTCCTTCTTGCATGTCCATAAACAATTAACAGAACGATGGCTCGAGCTGAAAAATGGAACAGGAGTCTACCTGAACTTCCCGGAAGTACTCGACCGCCACTTGTATCCATATCAGCGGGCAGGGATCCAGTTCATGGCGAATCTCGCCGGACACGACGGGCACGGGATTTTAGCGGATGAGATGGGACTCGGGAAAACGATTCAGGCGATTGGGTATCTTGAGACGCTGCCGCCGGGACGGGTCTTAATTGTCGCCCCGGCCTCCCTGCTCCATAACTGGCAGGCGGAACTCACGCGATTTGCCCCGACGAGAACGGTCCATCTGTTGACCGGAGCGCGAAAGCACCGCTTGGACCAAATCGAGACAGTACCAGCGGACGGGATTTTTTTGATTTCCTACCCGTCGTTACGAGCCGACATGGAGGCACACCAGGCCGTCGAATACGACGTCGTAATTTTTGATGAGGCACAACATCTGAAGAATCCGGCGTCACAAACCGCTGTCCGCTTGCGCCGGATTCGGGCGAAACGTCGGTTTGCCTTGACCGGAACGCCGCTTGAAAACCGGACCGATGATCTCTGGTCGATTTTCCGAGTCATCTTCCCTTCCTTGCTGCCGGACTTACAGACGTTTCAAACGTGGTCGCATGACGAGATCAAACGATTCATCCGTCCGTTTCTGATGCGGCGGACCAAAGATGAGGTGTTGCAGGATTTACCGAAGAAGCAGATTGTCCATCACTATACAGACCTTGGCCCGACACAGAAAAAGCTTTACGCCTCCTACTTATCTAAACTGCAACTGGAAACATTGCGTCATTTGGATGAAACGAAACGTGAGGACCGGATTAAGTTGCTGGCCGGTTTGACCCGCTTACGGCAGATTTGCTGTGATCCGGCGCTGTTTGTCGAAGATTATACAGGCGAATCCACAAAACTCGAACGTCTGCTGACGTTAATTGAAGAAAAATTAGCCGCCGGACACCGGATCCTGATTTTTTCCCAGTATACGAAGATGCTGGCCCGGATTCGGGAACGACTGGCAGCACGACAACGTGCCCACTTTCTGCTGACGGGTGAGACACCGGTTGAGGACCGGGTCGCACTGTGTGAAAGGTTTAATGCCGGTGAAGTTGATCTCTTCCTGATTTCCTTGAAGGCCGGCGGGACCGGTCTGAATCTGGCGACGGCAGATACCGTCATTTTGTACGACAGTTGGTGGAATCCGGCCGTCGAGCAACAAGCGGCTGACCGGGCTCATCGATTGGGACAGCAGTCACCGGTCGAAGTGATCAAGCTGTTGATGACCGGAACGATCGAGGAAAAGATGGCGGAATTACAAGATCGCAAAGCGACGATGATTGATGCCGTCTTATCGGATCAGAAGCCGGATATTTTAACGATTCGTGAACTCGTCCGTCTGCTCGATTCCCCCGCTTTTATCGATTCAGCAGGTGAGTAACCACACAAATCAAAGAAAATCTTAAAAAAATGAAGGACCTTCAATCCGTTGTCTATCAACAGGTTTGAAGGTCTTTCGACAATCAAATTCAGAAAAAAAGGTTTTAACTTTTGAAAGATAGGGGTATATCTACATTAGCACCGTATAACACGGTCGCTTTTCAATTATTGTTTCTCAATATCAGCGTAATGACCTGGGAGAGAAATGCTACTTACTCACTTCGTTTTTCATTTCTGAATGAAATCCAGTTGAACTAGCATTTAGCGCATGAATTTCTGTTGGAACCTATTGTTCCACTCCTACATTCATTACCTTTTGAGGGCTATACCAAATTCAAGGGGGAAATGAACATGTCAGTAACATTAAAAGTAGAAGAACGCGAAGTACGCCCGCGCTCACTTAGAAAGCAATTACGTCATGAAGGAAAAGCTCTTGGTGTCGTGTATGGCTACAAAGTGGAAAGCACACCGATTTCATTCGACGAAAAAGAATTGGTCAAAGTTGTCCGTGATCACGGCGAAAACGTCTTGGTTGCTCTTCAAATCGGCGGTAAAAAGGTCAACACATTGATCAACAAACTCGATATGGACATCTTTACACCAACAATCAAACACGTTGAATTCATCGCTGTTAAAATGGATGAAGAAACAGAAGTCGAAACGGATATCGTCCTGGTCGGCGAAGCAGCTGGCGCGAAACTTGGCGGATTCCTTTCACAAACACTCTTTAAAGTAACAGTTGCCGCAACACCAGATAAATTACCGGAACGCATCGAAGTGGATGTAACGGAACTTGCAATCGGAGATTCGATTACAGTCGCTGATCTTCCGGAAGAAAAAGATTTCCGTGTCGTCACAGAAGGTGACATCCAAGTTGCAGCGGTCGTTGAATCGACACTTGAAGCTGAACTTGAAGAAATCGAAGAAGCAGAAGCTGAGGCACAAGCAGCTGATGCGGATACAGCGACAGACGATTCAGAACAAACTTCTGAAGAGCAAGCTGAAGAAAACAAAGAAGATAAAGAGTAATCTTTTCTCCCCTCCCCTCGTGGGAGGTTTTTTTATGCATATTGACAAGTCGCGGCGACAGCCGTACAGTGAAGAAGGTACACATCATTGACACATCCACTAGGGGAGCCCGCTCGGCTGAGACGATTTACTTCGGACCCTTTGAACCTGATCTAGTTCATACTAGCGTAGGAAAGTGGAGCGGAATCCTCGTGCTCTTTTTCTGCATCTTGCAGGTTACACGACCGCTCTCTTTTCATAGAGGGCGGTCTTTTTTGTGGTTTCTTTGTGGGTGTGCATTCAAAGGAGAAGTGATTATGAACAGTTGGAAAATGAAAGAAATCATCGTCATGATGATGCTCGCCGTAGCTTGTGGTGTCCTCTACTTAGGATGGTCGACGTTATGGTTGCCGATCTCGGCCATCTTTGGACCGGTCGGAGCAAACTGGATGTTCGGCATCTGGGTCATCGCCAGTCCCCTTGTCGCCTACATCATTCAAAAACCAGGCGCGGCATTGATTGCAGAAGTCGTCGCTGCTGCCGTCGAGTTGTTTACAGGGAGTCACTTCGGTTTATCGGCTTTATTGATTGGACTTGCGCAAGGCATTGGCGCTGAGGTTGCTTTTCTGTTAGTCGGCTACCGGAACTTCAACACCTTCACCTTGATGCTGTCGGGCATGTTTGCGGCTGTCGGAAGTATGGTCTATAGTCTGGTCGTCAATGGGTTCGCCTACTATACGACGACGACACTGCTATTGACGTTTTCCCTGCAACTGGTCAGTGGGGCATTACTTGGCGGATTGCTCGCGAAAATCATCGTCGACTCACTCGTCAAGACGGGAACGCTGAACGGTTACGCCGTCGGACGACAACAGAAACGGCGGGCTGCCTGATGTGGTGCCGGAATCTGACCGTCCGCTATCCGGATCAAGACCGAGATGTTTTAAACGACTTGACCGTGTCGCTCCGGCAAGGAGAGACGACCTTATTGATTGGTCCGAGCGGCAGCGGCAAAACGACCTTCTTGCATACGCTTGCCGGTCTGATGCCGGAAACGATTGAGGCGGAAGTCACCGGTGAATGGCGCGCAGACGGAACCGTCGGCATGCTGTTTCAACAGCCGGACGATCAGTTTTGCATGCAGACGGTCGGGGCGGAAATCGCCTTCAGTCTGGAAAACCGGAGTATTCCCCGCGATGAAATGGAAGAACGAATCAGAACGGTGTTGAAACGGGTTGGACTCGACCTCGCCTTGACGACGCAAATTGCCGGACTGTCCGGCGGGATGAAACAACGGCTTGCTTTGGCCTGTGTGTTGGCACTCGAACCGGACATCCTGTTACTCGATGAACCGACGGCGCAACTCGATCCGCACGGCCGCCGATTGATGATGGAGCTGATTGAAGAATTGCATCACAATCCGAACGTGACACTGGTGTTGATCGAACATCAACTGGAAGAATGTGTGACGTTTGCTGACCGTGTGTTGGTCTTTCGGGAAGGACAGCTGAGGCTTGACGGTTCCCCGCTTGAAGTCTTCGAAGAGAAACGGGAGGAACTGATCCGGCACGGTATCATGTCGCCATTGCTCTATCCTTATACACTCGAGACGATTCCGCTGACGGTCGCAACAGCGCGGTTTCTGAATAACCCGCCCGTCGCAAGACGTCCGGTGGCAAACGAAACGACGTTTGATTTGACCGATGTGACGATCACGCATGGCAAACGGGTGATTCTCGACCGGATTTCGCTGACCGCGTCCGCCGGAGAATGGATCATGCTCGTCGGACGCAACGCTGCCGGTAAAAGCACCCTGCTTGAGACGCTGGCAAAACTGTTGCCGGCGCAAAGCGGGACGATCAAGCTGTTTCAGACACCTTTGAAAAAATGGCGGGACCGGACGTTTTACCGGCAAGTTGGTTTCGTCTTTCAGCAACCGGAGTTTCAATTTCTGAAACAGACGGTCGCCGATGAACTGGCCATCAGCTCTCCGTCAACGGCACGAAGTCAAGTAGCTGACGCCCTGCAACACTACCGTTTGGAGGATGTCGCCGCTCAGTCCCCGCTTGCACTCAGTCTCGGGCAAAAAAGACGCTTAAGTGTCGCGACGATGTTGCTGGAACGAAAAGCTGTCCTGTTACTCGATGAACCGACCTTCGGACAAGATGCTGAGACGACCGCTCAGATTCTCGATGTGTTACACCAAGCCCGGGAAGCGGGAACTACGCTGATCATGGTGACGCACGACATGGAGCTGGTCTACCGTTACGCCGACCGCGTTGTCGTCATCGGCGAGAAGCACATTCAATTTGACGGGGCACCGGATGAATTGTTCCGGAACGAATCATTGCTTGAGCATAACCAGTTGATCCGCCCGGTATCGGTACGCTATCAGCAACTCGAGGAGGTGAAACACCGTGCAGGAAAACAATTCGCTGCTCGCACGCCTTAATCCCGCCGTGAAGCTCGGAACACTGGTGTATGTCATGCTGTTGCTGATTACGACGTCACGTCTGCCGGTGACAGTCGCCTTGCTTCTGTTTGCAGCCGTCGGTGTAGCCTGTTCCGGATGGAAGCTGTCCACGCTGGTCTTCCGTCTTGTGCCGTATACGGTATTATTTTTGCTGACGTTTTGGATGATGGCGGCGTTCGGAAAAGGGGAAACGGAACTGTGGGCGTTCGGTTGGTTCCGGATCACGGAAGAGAGTCTTGCTCATGCCTGGCTGGTTGCAACGCGGATGCTGGCTTTTGTCCTGCTGAGCATAACGTTCGTCGCAACGACCGATCCGACCCGGTTCGTCATGAGCCTGATTCATCAATGCCGGCTACCGGTCCGTCTGGCTTACGGATTTTTAACCGGACTTCGCTCCATTCCGATTTTCCGTCAGGCGATCCGGACCATCCGTCAGGCACGCCGAATCCGGCAACAACGGTCGATTTGGCCGTGGCAGACATTTTTCGCAATCAGTCTGCCGCTGTTTACGACGAGTATCATCCGCTCGGAACGGATTGCGATTGCGATGGAAGCCCGTCAGTTTCGGGTCGAACGGACCTATTATGTCCGACCGGTCGTCACCCGCGTTGATGGATTGTTTTTCGGTCTCGTCTGCATCATCACGACGTCGCTTCGCCTTTTTGTCTGACAAGCAGAAGATTATGTCCACTCAGTTGAGGGAATCATATTCTCAGATGCAGAGAATTCAAAAAAAGCAGGTGAATGTCGTGAAGCGAATGGTCTTAGTCGGCGCAGGTCATGCGCATTTAGAATGCATAAAACAAGGGAGTCATCCGGAAATCGACTGGATTGTCGTCACCCCCTCCCGTTATCAGTATTATTCCGGCATGTTCTCCGGATTAGCAGACGGCACCTATACACTCGACGAAACCCGCATCGATGTCAAAGCATTATGTGAACGGCACGGTAAGACATGGATTGAGGACCGGGTCATGCGGATCGATGCCGCGGGCAAACAGGTCATTTGTCAGTCCGGACGGGTCGTCCCATATGATATCGTGTCCTGCAACATCGGTTCGAGCGACTGGGAAGCAAGCACCCCGATTCATGTCACGATCAAACCGAACTATCGGGTGGAAGATGCGTTCCAGACGTTCCGGAGTGCCGACTCCCCTGTCATCGTCGGCAGTGGTGCAGCGGCAGTCGAGATGGCCGCATCCTTTCAGTCAAACGGTACACCGGTCACCCTGATTCATGAAGAGCCGTTGCTCAGCGGTCATCCGGCAGGTCCGGAACTGGCCGCGCGACTCGATCAGCTGGGCGTCAACCGAATCGTGGACCGGTTCGAAACGCTGGACGGTCAAACGGCGCACTTGCGGTCCGGGCATTCCATTGAGACAGATGCCGTCTTATTTTTAGGCGGCGCCAGTGCAACCGAACTGTTCCGGGCATCCGACTTGTACTGTGATGCGCGCGGATTTTTACTGGTGCACGAGACACTGCAGTCGCTCGAGGATCCGTCGATTTTTGCCGTCGGGGACTGTGCGACTCTGACCGCATACCCGGAAACACCGAAGAATGGGGTGACGGCGGTGCGCCAGGCTCCGCTGTTGCTTCAGAATTTAATCCGGTTCGTGAACGACGAACCGTTACGGACGTTTCGACCGCAACGGTATTATTTGACGCTGCTTGCACTCGGTCATCGCCAGGTCACCTTGCTGTACGGCCGATTTTACCGAACCAACCGGCTCAGCTGGTACTTCAAACAATGGATCGACCGACGATTCATTAAGAAATATACGGTCTGAATCAACAGGCAGAAAGGTGAATCGCTCATCTTTTCTGCCTGTTTTTCGTTTAGGGAATATGTTTAAAAAAAGGAAGATGATCTCGTGAACATGGTAATATAATGGATAATTCATTAAAGGAGGAATTATCATCAAGAATAATGTACGGATTCTCGCGCTTCTATCCAGCATCGTGTTAACCGGCTGCGGGCAAGAACGTTTGCTGGATCTTCAGCCTGTCCCTTCCAATTGGTCCGCCTATTCCTTTGTTTCCGACGAATACTCGGATCAGGAAGTCCCCGTTGAACAAAAGAACCAAATGTTGCGGACCTGTATGCAGAACAAAACGGTGTCTCTTCCGAAATCATATCGGACATTAGAGACATTTGGCATGTTTTTTACGTTAAATAATCTGGGAATTGCGCCGTTTCCGACCGAGATTGTTTATTTGGCACAGGGCAATCAGATGTACCTGTCATGTCGCTCGCCGAAGACACAGGACTTGCGTGTCCATCCGGTGAAAGCGTCGGACCATCCGTGGGTCCGCTTGACGAAGGATTCGGATCATGTCGCCCTTCAAGCACCCGTCTCGATTCCGTTGACAGAAGAACAAATGGACCGACATGTATCCGTCAATCAGGAAATGAGCGTAGACAATGAATTTGCGAAGGATTTGAAGCCGTACCATGCGTTTCAATTGCCGATTTCGGGACAGTTGTTGTTTGTCATGACAGAGTCCGGTCAAGAACACATCATTCGAAACATTCCGCTGTCGTCCCTTCACCAGCAAGGCGAGTTTTATTTGGTGAGCCGCCGTCATATCGACGGATCAACGTCCCGCTCGTTGACTTTTTCACGTGACGGTTGGGACATGACGGATCGACAAATCATGACAGCCGACAAATCGACCCGGATCAAAACGAAGCAACTTTCCTTGCCGAAAACATTACCGGTCAATCAAACCGTTCCCTTTGTGAACCTTCAAGTCGTAAAAAAAGAACGGGTAGTGGAAGAAAAGACGCTGTCCGTTCGTTATCGGCCGCTTTACCGTCCGGTCAAGGAATACCAACTCGAAGATGAGCCGCACGGAATCACGGCTTACTTCCATCCGACGATGAAATCGTTTGAACAGGCGAAATTAAGTGAGATGGTCATTCTGCCGGAGCGGCTTTCCCGGGCGATGACGGAAGAGTTAAAGGCGGTGACGTTGGAAGATCCGCGAGGTACACGCACACCATTTTCTTATATGACATTGCTTGAATACGGCAACACGCAAACGTTTAACGTGTATCTGAAAAAACGTGCGAATAAGACGGACCTTTATTTGCAGGATCAACGGACGAAAAAAAGTGCCCGATTGTCAGGTGAGTTGGCACGCCAAGTCAGCGAACAATTAGAAGCACCTTAATTCGGAACAGTTCCAGACGTTATCCTTTCCGAGATCTGATAGTTTCATTCAAAAGACGCAAACTCAAAAAGAGATCAGGGTGACAGATTTGGAATCTGCCACCCTGATCTTCGTAGAAACGGACTTTTATGACCGATATCAGACCGATTGACCTGATTTTAAATACGCAACCAGTGTTTCCGTGAACTTCTCGCGTTCGTCGAGGAACATCCCGTGTCCGCTCTCTTCAAAGACTTCAAGACGTGAACCGTTGATGTTTTCATGCATGACTTCAGCAAACTCGAACGGACAGACTTGATCTTTTTTACCGTGCATGATGAGTGTATCGACCGAAATCTTCGGCAGACCGTCCCGTAAGTCTTCGTCCCGTAAGGCAATTGCTGACTGGATTGTACCGTGGGATGAAGCATCGACACTCAAATTATGGAACCATTGCTGGAGCGGTTCCGGATGCTCTTTCGCAAAAAAGATTTCCCCGAATCCTTTTAACATCGATGGACGGTCCTGTTTCGTGTCCTCAATCAAGGCATCGACTTCCTCTTTCTTCATGCCGTACGGATAACCGTCGCGTTGCGTGAAGACCGGTGCAGCCGCCCCTGCTAGGATCAGTTTTGAGACGTTTGACTCTCCGTGATTCAAGAGGTATTTTAAAGCGATTCCGCCGCCCATCGAGAAACCGAGTAATGTGACGTTCGTTAATTTCAATTGCTGAATCACTTCGTTGATATCCGACGCCATCGTCGTATAGTCATATCCGGTCGCCGGCGCATCCGATTTACCGTAGCCGCGGTAATCGACGCCGATATAACGGTAGCCTTCTTCGAGCAGACGGTTTTTCTGATATTCGAACATGTTATTGTTTGCCGGCCATCCGTGGAGCATCACGACCGGTTGTCCTGAACCGATATCTTCTACATAAATCTTCGTTCCGTCGACTGCCTGAATAAATGTACCCATCTGTAAAAACCCCCTTGTTTTAATTGATGTAACTTCCGTGCACAATTAGAAGATACCCGGTTATAACCGGAAACTAACATCTTAATTTTAAACTGTTTTCGCAAAGTCATTCGTTTTTGAAAGGATTATTGATATATCTTTGAAATA
The DNA here is from genome assembly GCF_018618835.1 of Exiguobacterium sp. s145. Classification (NCBI taxonomy): domain Bacteria; kingdom Bacillati; phylum Bacillota; class Bacilli; order Caryophanales; genus Exiguobacterium; species Exiguobacterium sp. s145. The sequence goes on from NZ_JACSMV010000002.1 coordinate 26,128, forward strand.
ACACATAATGGAAATAGGTGTTATTCAACTAACGGGACAGGATTGATGAATGGAAATATGCAGAAAAGGCGGTAGGTTCTATGGAGATAAAAACTAAGCGATGTACTGTACGTCGGTTTGATAAAGAAAATCTAGATGATTTTATGCGATATAGAAATGATGAGAACTGGATGCAGTTTCAAGGATTCAAAGGATTGACCAAGCAAATGTATGCTAAAGAATTACTTAGCGAACCCTCTCTTTTAAAAGGTGCACAACTTGCCATAATCAACAATACAACTAATCGATTGATTGGTGATATTTATTTAAAAAGGGATCATTGCACTTTTTGGGTGGGATACACGATAAGTCCTCTTCATGCTAAGCAAGGCTATGCATATGAAGTACTTGCCGCAATTGTAGACTGGGTCAAGCAAAAAGGTTGTGTCAGAATAAATGCGAGCGTGTCACCTGAAAATCTTCCTTCAATCAACTTACTTAAAAAGCTTACATTTACTTTTCTTTCTTCAGATGAAGGAGAACATCTATATATATTGGATTTACAAAAGATGTGAAGTGATTCGCTTAAGCGATCACGGGCTTTAATTCAGGTCTTTTTTTAGTACGTTAAAGGGCTCTGTTTGGTCTTTATTTTACAGTTCAAATGCCTGTTCATATAGCTTAGTCCACATTGTCCAACGTCTCACCGGATTAGATTATAATAACTCTCTATTTTCAGATTTGAATTTTATTGGAAGTGAAAGGGTGTCCTCATGGTAAAATATTGTTAAAAGAAGGAAGGAGCGATTACCATTAAAAAATCCGTACTCGCAATCAGTTTCGCCGGTAGCCTGTTCCTGACAGGATGCGGGACAGAATCCTTATTACAGTTAGAACGCAATCCGAATTACTGGGAAGCTGTAAATTTTTCGGATGAATTATTTGAACCGGTACCGAGACAGCAGTCCGCCTACCTGTTAAAAACATGCGAAAACACAAAAAAGACGGCTCCCCTGCCGAAACAATACCGGACACTTGGTGAATATGGACTTTACTTCAGCTTACAACAAGTCGGAACCTATACCCCGCCGATTGAGTTGCAATACATCGCAACAGGAGATACCTACTACTTAACGTGTCGTTCACCGAAAACAAATCGGCTGACGGCGCACCCGATTCAATTAAAAGAGCATCCTTGGCTGAAATCAACCTCCGGTCAAGAACGTTCACCGATCACAGAACCGGCTTTAACCGTCCGTACATATAACAAAGCAGCAAAACGGAAAGCAGAGGCTGTAGATGTGTCAAAGAACGTGCAACGCCTGTCAATCGAGTTCCCGGTAACAGGGCAACTCGTGTTTCTGGAAAAAGAAGAAGACGGTCAACAGCAACCCCTTTTCGGATTACCGGCATCGTTTTCCTATCCGAAACTTGAGTTGTCGTTCGAAAAGACGACGGAGGGTCTGTCGTCCAAGACATATGCATTGATGATAAAATCAGACCAGTACTTTAATCAAGAAGACGTTGTAAAAACTATCGGTAAACAAGCCGTTGATTTGACCTATCACCCGCTTCCTGACATCTTACCGGTGAACAAGACGATTCCGTACGTGACTTTCCAATCAAAAGACACGGAAAAGCCGCTGAATAAGACGATTTCTCTGCGTTACGAGACAACAGTAAAAGATATTCGTGTCCGCGGCTTTAACGGGATTGGAAATGATAGCAAGGAAATTCATGGATTTCTGCATCCGAACGACGCTGCACTCAAAGACGGAAACTTCCGGCAATTGTCTCTGTTACCGGACAAGCTTGCCAAGCAGGTTTCGAACGATTTAAAGGAAGTAACGCTTGAAAAAATCCAAGGGAAGCGGGCAGATATCCGGTATATGACATTGATTCAAAACGGAAAAAGCCAATCGTTTGAACTATACGTAAAAGCACGTGCCAACAAAACCGATATCTATGTCAAAGATACAAAAACGAAAAAAACAGCGAAACTGTCCGGTAAAGTCGCAGCCGATCTCCTGACAGAAGTGGAGGAATAACTATGCGTCAACTGATTCCCGTCCTGCTTGGTGCCGTCCTGTTGAGCGGCTGTAGTCCGGAGGCAAAACCAATCGATTACACCTACTTACCGCAAGTGTACGACACGTTGAACCTGACTGATCTCAAGAAAGATGATCCGAAGCTGGGTGCCCTCATCAAACAGGTGTGTGCGACAAAACGGGTGGCTGCCCCGAAGGATTATGCAGTCGGCACACAATATTTCGTTAATCTCGTCAGCCAGTTTCCGGAATCGATGGGCGAGCAGGCCGTCTATCTGAAAACAAAACAGGATCGTTTTTTGTATTGCCATGATTATATTTCAAAACCCGGTTATCACAAGTTGACTCCAAAACAGGATCGCTTTCCATCCAAACACCTGGTCACGCCTCACGATCAGATAGAGTTTCAGAAGTTATCTTCTAACTTCGAGGAAAGTGTCCGCATCTCCGGCAGATCCTTGATGAAATCTGCACGACAGCTGACGGTCCCGACGACCGGTTATCTTGTCGTCCGGGCAACAAATGATCAAACGAAACAGACGGTCGTCACGAACATCATGGAGCTGACACCGTTTGTCGGATCCGTCCCGCTTGTTCTCGAATCGAACATTCAGATTCAAGAACCGTACGAAGTCCAGTTGAATCTGATAGGGCAAGCACGCTATCGTGCGCCCATTCATTCTTCGAAGGAGCGAAGTACGATTCAGTTCAAGGAGGCACCACATGCAGACGGCACTTACGGTACGGTCACCGTCAAAGAAAAAACCGGACAGACGACCCGTTACCAGCTGACCGTCAAGCACGAACAACAACTTCCGCCTAATCTTGACGTGCCGCCGGACGAACTGTACGACGCGGACTATTCGTTACCGCGTTTCGCCCTGTTTCATGACCGGCCGCTCGGAAAGCTGAAATTTGTGAACGGCGATTTAGATATGGCGGAGCCGCTCGCACCCGATGCCTACATCGAGACGTCACTCGAAGAATCCAAACAGTTGGTTCGGCTGATTGAGGACAGTGAAGAGGCGGAGCGGAAAGGACGACTCGCCGAGCGGCCGTACTTGACGTTGATGAAGGACGAAAAAGCACAACAGTTCAAGATTTATCTCGACCGGCGGATCAAAAAAACCGATGTCTATCTCGAAGATGTCCACCGGAAGATCAGTTTTAAGTTGCCTGCAGAAGGGCGCGATTTGCTGCTTGATACCTATCAGGTCAAATGATTTAAAAAATCAGCTGTTCGACGAGGAAAATGACCGCACAAAACAAGATAAAGGCGATTCCTTCCTGCAACCACTCCCCGCGCGTCAGCCGCTCCCGTAAAAAGGACCCGCAGGCAATCAGCAGGGCAAAAAAGTACAGGTAGACAAAACCGCCGGACAGGAAAAAACCGATGATGAACATCATGCCGAACAAAACTGTCAAACCGGAAACGATGCCTTTACGTGTCGCCATCTTCCGTCACCTCTCGAGGTTCAATTTTAATTCTTTTACCCGCTTTCCGAATCATCCACTCCAGACAAAAACCGTCTCTTCCCCATTCATGGGAAAAGACGGTTTTGCTTAAGCGTGGGTATGATCGGCGACGACGGCATATTCCGTGACAGCGTTTGACAGGACAAGCGGTTTGACTTCCGATGTTCCTTCATCCCGTTTCTTATGGACACCTTTATAGGCCTGGCTCGCCTGCCAGGCATGGAAATGCTCCTGTTTGTCCCACGTCGTCATGATCGTGACGACATCATGCTCATCCTGACTGAGATCCACTAAGACCTGCATCCGGACAAATCCTTCCATCTGCTCAATTCCTTTTGTCGTCTGAAAACGTGCCGCGACTTGATCGGCTTTCCCGTTTTGTACACGCAGTTGATTCATGACAATCCACATACTATGTCCCCCTCTGTCTGAACTATCCCTAGTATACCGAACGCAAGACGGCTCTTCCCAGTCCGGAGACTTCAGTCAAGCGTATTCGACAACCGGCGCAACTTTTCGTTGCCCTGTGCATCGACAGCATGAATATCAAAAAAGAGCGACCGGGGAAAGGCTTCCGGCAAGGCTTGAATCGTATGGAAACTGTCCTTTTTCCGGACATCCAGCGTCCGTTTGATGTCTTTCAGCGGTACGTTCCGTTCCTGTTTCCCGTCGTACGTCGCTTTATACGGATCAAATGTCAACCGGTTCAGGTTTTGGGAGCGATTTTCCCCGTAAACGGCCAAATAACGTTTTTGCTCGATTTCCAGTAACCGTCCTTCAAACCAGTCGTTTGGTTGCGGCGCTTGGCGGATCAGGCGGACGATCCGATAGGTCGAGTCCGTTTGTTGCAACACGAGTAACAGATGCGCTTTTTCCGTTTTGACGAATGCAATCGTATGGCTGTCACCGAGCGGTTCGATCCAGTACACCTGTTTGGTCGAGAACGGAACCTTCGCCGGGTACTGATTCATGACATCGATCAGCGTTTGAGGCGTCACGCCATAAGCAGCAATCTGTGCCGTTTGTTTCAGTGAGGAGAGCAATCCGCCAGCGAGACAAATCATAGCCAAGAACAACCAAATCCGTTTCTTCATGCCGAACCTGAAGACGGAATAAAGTGTTTGACGAGTGTGTAGTGCGAGAATCCCGGTGGATAGTCCGCGATCACGCCGACTGTCTCATATCCGTATTTTTGATAGAAGTCATACGCCTGAAAAGAAAACGTCGTCACAAGAACGCGGTTAACCCCGGATTGACGCGCTAACGTTTCGATTCGGTGTAACAGTTGACTGCCGAGACCTTGCGCACGTAAGCTGTCCGGTAGATAAAGAAATTCAATCTCAAGCCAACCCCAATAGATTTCCCCATAGATTCCTCCGACAATCTGTTCTTCCTCGAATACCATCACATGGACGGGATATATCGCAGTACGGCGTTTTTTGGCATGGTGCGGAGATTGTTCATCATTATACGTCCGAATTTTTTCTTGCAGAAACGTTTTGTAGGGAGTGGATTCTTCCGTCCCTTCCCGAATAGTCAGCATCAGCCTCTCCCCTTTTCTCATTTTCCGATTGAAAAACCGTCAAAATAACGACCGCCATGCGCATCGAGCCACTGTTCCACCAAATCGATGACAGACTGTTTTTGATCGGACCGGAAATACACATCAAAAGCGTCCGCTAATCGTGTGGCCTCGACCGGATCGACGATTGCCAGACTGCGGATCAGCCATTTTCCTTGTCCTGTCCAGTGACCGGATGCCCGCAACCGGAAGTCCGTTGCTTGTTCGAGCAACCGGGAAGCGATTCCGAGCCCGTCCGTCCGATCGGTCACGCCGATAAAATCATCAAGCAGATCGGTCAGAAAGTACCGGGCCCGGTCCATTTCAGTAAGTGAAAGAATCGGCGGACCGGCGAGTAACTCCGTTTCAGCTTGTGTTTTCAGCGGCACAAGCATCGGGTGATCCCGCACGACGAGACCTTCCGCGACCATCCGTTGCATGGAAGGGCGCCCCCGCTTGCGATCCTGTTGAAAGAAGGCGAGAATCGTCGAACTCGAATGGATGAACGCCTCAACCGGATATCGATCGAAGGTGAACGATTCTCGGTAAGAAGCGGAAACGGATTCATAAAACACGACGAGATCCAAATCGGATGTCGCAGTCGCCTGCCCCCGGACAAAACTTCCGGCGAGTAAAGCGGCGTCACAATCCGGATAACGGCTCTCGACCAGCAAGTGGGCAAGCTGCAGGGCGTGCGACAGCTGATCACTCATGTGTCTGATTATGCAAAAGCGTATTGTCGGAAGCGAAAACGGCCAGTTCATCGCCCGGTACGGCGACGATCGAGACAAGGCCTTTATCAGGTAACGTCATATCGATGGCCCATGATTCGTAATACGTATCCGACCCGTTGATCACAAGCGTTTTTCCCGAACTGAAGGTGATGAACAGATGAGGAGCGGCTTTTCCGATTCGGACGGCAATGATTCGTTCGGTATGTAACGTCACAATCAAGTGAAGCATCTCTTCTTTCGGCATATGGCGGACGACCCAGTCCTTCGAAGATTCGACATCCCCGTAATACAAGCGGTCGGTTTCAATCCGGATTGAGATATCTGGAATCGTGGCATCATAAAGATTAATCAGTTCGATGCTGATAAAGCCTGTCAGGTGAATCGTCGAGATTTGAGTCCCTGTCAAATACGTAGATACGAGCTTGCGGGCAATTTGATGATCTTCTTTGTTCATAATTCCACCTCTTCACGAAATAGTTGACGGTGATGTCGATCTAGTTGTCATTTTTCTATCCTCTAAATTTACCACATATTTGCAGACGACGGGAATGGCAACAACAAAAAACAGATGACCGTCCCGTGAACGTCATCTGTCTGTAAAAGGTCAATTCGCTTTTTTCAGGATATTTAGCAGCCACTTCTGCAAGTCTTTGCCGCCTTCATAAAACGAACAGTCGCGGAGCTCAATCGTATGACCGCCTGCTTGAATCAATTCGTTGAACGTATCTCCAAGATCGCGGTTTTCCCACTTCCGTTCATCGTTGAGGTACTTGAAACCGAAGTTGCATTCCACATTAAAGATGATATGGAACGGCTCTTTAAAGGACTGCACGGCGCGGATCATCTCGAGGAGAATCATCCGTTTCGGCGTTGATTTTTTAAACGTATCGATGACGGTTGTCCGGCGTCCGTGAAATTCGACGACACGGACGGCACGTCCTTCATCGGCTTTGAAATCGTAACTCGTCCGGATGGAAACGATGATTTCGCGTTGATCTGTCTGTTGCATGTTTTACCACTGCCTTTCTCTCGCTTGAGTATACCATCACCCACGGCTTGTCTTGAAGGGTTATTTCAGAATCCGTCCCGAGAATGATTGAACCCTCCCATTATTTGTCTTATAATGAAAAATATGCTGAAAGGAGCTTGATTGTGAAACCGTTATTTTCCATTATCCTCACTGTTTGCTTACTTTTCACCGGGTGTTACTGTACGCTCGACGAGCAGACGGACGGCCCCCACTTCAAGTCTCGTGCGCGGACGATTTCGAAGTATCATACGTTTGATATCGAATTCTCGAAAGGACTGCGTCCGGAACAAGTCTCGGACCGGACGGTTACGATCACGGATTCGACCGGCGAACGGATGCAGACGGAGCTTGAAGTCATTGACGGCAAGGAACTCCGGATCAAGCCGCCCCGCTCGGGTTATCAAAAGGGACGCCGTTACATCATACATATCCGGGATTCGGTTGATGCACGAAAACAAATTAAAAGTAATACGATAAAAGAACGGATCTTCACTGTTGATCGTTAAACAGGAAGATCCGTTTTTTTGTCCGGTCGTTCAAATGTCAGGTTCAGCCGGCGCTCCGCCAGATGGAGTGACAGCGATCGTGCCAGACCGAAACCGATGAATGCGAGCCAGACCCCGTGATTGCCGATCCAGTAAATCGACAGCAGTAATAGTCCGAACACAAGAAAAGCCTGAATCATCGAGTTCCGGACCGGTTTTGCCCGGGCCAGTCCCGAAAAGACCCCTTCGTACAGGATCGCAAATCCACCGGTCAACGGAAAGACGAGAATCCACCCATAATACAGGGCGGAGACGTCGAGCAGGAGCGGATCGGTTGAAAACAGCCGCAGGAAGGCATCCTGGAAAACGGCTAACAGTCCGATCATCAACACGATGGAAGCGATCCCGAATTGCCGTGTCAATGAAAGACTTTTCCGGTAACCGGCTTCATCACGCCGCCCCCGCGCCCGTCCGATGAGAATCGTCGAAGCACTGCCGAGTCCTCCGAACCAGTAGGCGATCACATACTGGATTTGCAACAAGATGGCGTTGGCCGCCAGCACATCCGGTCCGAATTGCGCACCGGTCCGGGTAAACCAGCCGGTCACGAGCAACAGAAAAATAGTCCGGACGAATAAATCGGCATTGACGGTAAAAAACTGCCGGTACGCCTGGACATGAAATAAGAGATCGCGGTAGACGGCTTTCCAGGCGAGTTGCCGGAACATGATCAGGAATCCGGAAGCGACGATACTGATTTCAGCGACGAGTGTCGCAATCGCGACACCGGCAACACCGTATCCGAGGCCGAGGACAAAGACGACATCGAGGACGATATTGATGAGGTTGCTGAATATTTGAATCAACAGAGCACGTTTCACCTGCCCCTGCCCGATCAGCCAGCCGAGAACCGCGTATCCGACCAGGACGAACGGTGCCCCGTAAATCCGGTAATCAATGTACGTCGTGACATCCGGCAACAAGGATTCAGGCGCTGCCAGTAAGTAAAGTCCCCCTGCCGTCAACGGAACACGTAAAAGGATCAATACGAGTCCGATCAGGAATCCGAGCAAAACCGGACGGTATAAAGCAAAGTGCAACGCCGTTTCATCCTGATGGACACTCGCTTGGGCACTGAAGCCGGTCGTACTGACTTTTAAAAATCCGAACAGCCAATAAATCGTGTTAAAGAACACAGCGCCGATCGCTATCGACCCGATGGCGACCGCATCCCCGGTCTGTCCGATCGTAATCGTATCGGTGACGCCAAGCAGCGGCGTCAAAATACTCGACAGAATCAGCGGATATGCCAGTAGTCCGTACTGGCGTGCTGTAACAGTCGTCGAGACTGACATGACCAGCCCTCCTTTTTTTGAGTAGCCAGGCTACTTTCGATTTCATCAAACATCTGCTTAGTATAATGTATTTTTGACGTAAAAAGACCTTCTTCCGGATGACTCTTGTCAGAATCACACGAAAGAAGGCAGGAATGAGTCATTAAAACCATGCAGGCGTCATAACACCCGCACAAATTCTTTTGCCTGTTGCTCCAATTGCTTGGCAGAATCCGCCAAGAGATCAAATTCGCGGACCGTCTGTTCGAGCTGTCCGCTGCTTGTTTTAACTTTTAACGAGATGTGTTCAATTCTCGTTGAGACTTCCTCAATCCGTTGAACGATCCCTTCGATATTCTCCTTGATTTCACCGATTGATAGCGAGACTTTATTGGACAGATTGCGGACTTCTGTCGCGACGACGTTGAACCCGCGTCCGTGTTCGCCGGCGCGCGCCGCTTCGATCGCTGCATTGAGTGCCAACAGGTTGGTTTGGGCGGCGATGTCACGGATTGTCGTGACGATATCGGTGATTGAATCGGTCTGCGCCTGGAGTTGGACGAGATTCGCGAGGTTTGCTGTCGATTCCGCTTCGACCTGCTGAACGGTTGCCAATACATGGAGTCCATCCTGGCGTCCGCTTTCTGATTTCACCGTCAAAAAAGCTGAGGTGGCATTCAATTCGTCTGCCATCCGCAAGACATCCTGTTGTCGAACGGTGATGTCGGTTGCAATTTTTGACACGCCGATGACACGTCGTCCGTCCTCCGAGAAAATCGGCATATACGTCGCTTCGAGCCACTTTTGTTGTCCGTCCGCCGACCGCCGCTCGATTTTGTCTTGATACGTGATGCCTTGCATCAGCTTGCGCCAAAACAGTTCATAAGCCGGACTGTCCGCGAATCCGGGGAAACAAAGGTCCCGGTGGTACCGCCCGATTAACTCATCGACCTCATACCCCATCGTCCGGGCAAACAACTCATTGACGTAAGCGACCTTACGTCGGTCATCAAATCGGATAATCGCCAGGTTCTGTTCAATTGCCCGGATGACTTGGGTATCCGTCACGCGTGTCGTCTGTTCTTGCATCGATTGATCCACCCTTTCCCGTCTGCTGAAGACTCCTCATTTGGATTACACTATCTTATTATTCCTTTTATCGACTAATTCCTTCCATATTGAATAGCGTTCCGTCAATTAATGACTGCTCTAAATTATTATTCAATCAAAAAAGGCCCCCTTTGATCAGGGAACCTTAAGAAATCTCTTTAATAAGCACTCCAGCCGCCGTCCGCGATGACAATTGCCCCGTTGACGAAACTGCTCTCTTCGGAAACAAGGAACAACGCCAACCGGGCAATTTCTTCCGGCTTCGCTGACCGGGGATTCAGTCCCATCCCGAGCATCGTCCGGCCCATCCCGAATTCATTGATGTTCGTCATCGACTGACCGATGTTCGTCTCGACTGCACCGGGAGCAATTCCGTTGCAACGGATTCCTTCCTTAGCGTACAGATAGGCGGTGTTTTTCGTCAAGCCGACGACGGCGTGTTTCGACGCCGTATAGGCGGCTCCGGCCCGCGCACCGTTCAACCCGCCGATTGAAATGTTATTGAGAATGACACCGTGACCCTGTTTCTGGAACAACGGAACGGCAAGCCGCATCGCGCGCATGACGGCGGTCGTGTTAACGGAGAAAACACGTTCCCAGCGCTCGTCCGAGATATCCCCTACGCCTTCCATTCCGTCCATAATGCCGGCATTATTGACAAGGACATCCAGCTTCCCGTATGTCGTAATGGTTTGATCGATCAATTGCTGAACGGCGGTTTCTTCTGCCACATTCGTTTCCACTGCGAGTGCTGTTCCGCCGTTTTCAGTAATCGACTGCGCGACTTGTCGTGCTGCTTCACCGTGAATATCCGAAACAACGACATTTGCCCCCTCCGCTGCAAATATCTCTGCCATCGCCTTACCCATTCCGGAAGCAGCTCCGGTAACGATGATGACTTTTCCGTCTAAACGCATGATCATCTCATCCTTTCCGATTGGATTGAAGTCTTCCTTTGTCTTTTCCCGTTTTCAATCCTTACAGTCACGCGGATTGATGGTAATTTGGTAAACGTTTTTTTGGAAAACACGAAAAAACCAGGAACTCTCACAACGAGAATTCCCGGTCGATTCGATTATTTTAATTCGCGGCTTGTTTTTTCTTCTACGGCTTCATTGTTTTTGCTTTTCGCATCGAATTCGGCCCGTGTCATGACGTCTTCGACATGCATGTTGACTTCGACGACTTCAAGTCCTGTCATATCACCGATTGCTTTTTTGATTTTAGCGACCGTTTCCTGGAAAATCGACGGGATGTTTTTGCCGTATTCGACGATGACGCGAAGATCAAGCGCCACCTGGCGCTCACCGACTTCTGCGCCGACACCTTTTGTGATGTCTTCCGTGCTGCGGAGGCGATCCGTCAAACCGCTCATGAATCCACCACTCATTGATAAAATGCCTTGTACTTCATTTGAAGCAATCCCGGCGATCTTTTTGATGACCTGATCTTCGAATGTTAATTTATTCGTACGTACCTCTTCATTTTGTCCAGTTGTGTTTAATGATTCGTTTGCCATTTGAAATCTCTCCTTTTGAATAAAGTGTAGGTTATTTTATATATGAATCAGTCCCGGTTAAAGAACTGAATCCATCCTTCAATATCGAGTGCCCCGTCCCGCCATTTCCCGATCAAAAAGCCGATCGCGGTGAAGACGAGCAGTAACATCGTGGGTCCGAAACCGATTGTCAGGAACAGAACCGCGATCACGAGTCCAACGAAACCGCCGATTAACCGGAACCGGTACGGATACAACTGTTCTTTCGTACTCATGTTCAATTCCTCCCTTTAAACGACTCGTTCCGACGTTTTTGTTTTTGTATCACTGATTTTGACTTTCGTGCTCGTTACCGGTAATTCCAGTAACGACTCGACCGCGTGTTTCGCCCGTTCTTGAATATCTTTCCCGATCGTCGGCAACCCTTCCTGTCCGAAAACCGAACAGTCAACGGTCAGAGCGACTGTTTCTTTCTTCGAATGGATATCCGCATGGACACTTGGTGTCCGGACGCCATTAATCCCACGAATCGACTCAAGTGCCGTCCGTTCGATGGTTTCTTTCGAAATCGTGATGTTGCCGTCTCCTGTCCGGATCAACAACCGTTGACCTTTCGAGCGACTGAGTAATCCGGTAAATAAGAGAATGACGAATACGAAAGCTAAAAATCCACCAATCGAGAGCACCGTGTAGCTGTACCATTGTTGATCCTGCCATTGTTCGAGCAACGGACTGATGCGCGGAACGTCATAAACGCCGAGGACCAGTAAACCGACGCTGACTAACCCAAGCAGGCCGATGAGAACGAGTAAGAAACGATTGAACCCATTCATCTTCATCTCTCCTTTAGATAACGTTGTAAAATTCTTTCACATAAGACTTTCGCTAGCTGAAATATTATGTGTATGCTGTGTTTTTTCCCGTTCACTAGACCTTAAAAAATTAAAATGCACTTTTGATTAAAGTTCTATTATTCTGATAATTTAAAGGCTGAATTGCTCTAATCCAGTGTTTTATTTACTTTATTTCATAAAAAAAGTCCCTCCCATCGAAAAATCAAGGAAGGAACTTTCGTATTTTATGAAAAAACGAGATTTACCACACGATTCTTGCATTGTCAGTATCATTTTACCTGGACAGGGAAAGCGACGTTGCCGTCCCCTTTTTTCCACCAGGCATAGACATGGTAGGTATAGACCCCTTTTTGATCGGGGGCGGTAATCTGTTCATTCTTCAGCCGGATCGTTTTTTTCGTGTCATCCTTCTGCCATTGCTCGGCTTTGATTCGTTCCGGTGCTGGACCATCGTTAAAGGCGACCTCAATCTTCTGACCGGGTTTGACGACGGTTGGTGTCTGGTCGGCTGCCATGTCGAGCGGGGTCGTATCACTCAGGTCGATACATTTGCTGTTCAACAAGCTATTCCAGCAGGACGAACCGCTCGTTACAGCGATGTCCGTCCCGTTGACGGAAACGTCCGGTTCCGGAGGGGTTCCGCGAAACGGTTCGAGATATAACATCAATCCGACTATTAATAGAAGAACAAGCCAAAATCGTTTTTTCATAATCGGTATCCTTTCTTCCTTCGAACTGTCGGTCCGAGGTTTGCTTGTGTTGAAAAAAGGCTAATACCTCTAGGGTTGAGTTAAAAAAATATACAGGAGGTTTTTTGCATGATCGAAAATAAAGTCGTCATCATTACAGGAGCATCAAGTGGTATCGGGGAAGCCACGGCTAAGTTACTGGCCAAACAAGGTGCACAACTGGTTCTCGCGGCACGCCGGGAAGATCGTCTGAAAACCTTGCAACAGGAAATTGAACAGCTTGGCGGCAAAGCCGTTTATCAAGTAACGGATGTCACGGATTCGGCGCAAGTCGAGCAACTCGCAAAACTCGCGCAGGATACGTTCGGTTCGGTCGATGTCCTCGTCAATAACGCCGGCCTGATGCCGCTGTCGAAACTGAACAAAAACAAGCAGGACGAGTGGAACACGATGGTCGACGTCAATATTAAAGGTGTGCTGTACGGCATTGGTGCCGTCCTGCCATACATGCGTGAGCAAAAACGCGGACATATCATCAACATCTCATCCGTTGCCGGACACGATGTCATGCCGTCGAGTGCGGTCTACAGCGGGACGAAGTTTGCCGTCCGTGCGATTACGGAAGGCTTACGAAAAGAAGAATCGGTCGACAATAACATCCGGGCGACCATCATTTCACCGGGAGCGGTCGATACCGAGCTGAAAGATCACATCACGGATGAAGAAATCAAACAAGGCATCGGCAACTTAAAAGCGATGGACGCTGACGCGATTGCCCGGGCGATTGCCTACGCCGTCAACGAACCGGACGATGTGGCGGTCAATGAGATCCTGATCCGCCCGACAGCCCAACAATAAGAGAAAACGAACACCGCCTGCTTTCAGGCGGTGTTTTTTAACGGAGTAATCGTTCCGCAATCAACTGATAGGACCGGAGCCGCTTTTGCTGATCAAACGCGTTGTTGATCAATAGAAACTGATCGGTTTGGTAACGGTCGGATAACGCCTGCAATGCCTCGGCGACTTCGTCCGGTGTCCCGACGATCGTTCGCCGGCGGTCGTTTTGAATACGCCGTTGCTGCTCTTCGTTCCACTGTTTGTTTTCCGTTGTCGCAAACGACGGTACGATCGAGTGACCGAGCCGGATGCCTTGAATCCAGGCGTCCTGTGTCCGGGCCAAGGCTTCCGCTTCTGCCGTCGTCTCGGCACAGATGACGAAGACACAGACGATAACGTTTGGTGTCCGTCCATCGACTGGGACAAATTCGTCGCGATATGTCTGTAACGTTTCTTCCCATTTGTCGGGATTGATGAAGTGACCAAATACGAGTCCATGTCCGCGCTCAGCGGCCAGTGAAGCACTTCGCGGTGACAAACCGAGCACGGATAACGGCACCTGCTCCTTGATCCGGGGTGTCGTCTTGACGATTCGGTATGGGTGACGCGATGACAACCGGTCGGTCAAAAACCCGTCCACTTCATCGAGTAACCGCGGAAAGTCTGCTGCCGCGTTGTCTGCGCCATCCGTCAATGCCCGCCGGGTCAGTTCACTGCCACCCGGTGAATTACCGATGCCCAGTTCGATCCGGCCCGGATAAAACGCGGCAAGCGTTGAAAACGTCTCGGCGATTTTGAGCGGATGATACTGGGGTAACAGAATACCTCCGGATCCGAGTCTGATCTGGAAAGTGATGTCTCCCATCCGGGCAAGAAACAATTCCGGTGCCGCACTGAGCAGTCCGTTTGTATTATGATGTTCGGCAAACCAATAGCGGTCGTAACCAAGCCGTTCCGCCTCGACGACCAGTCGTTTTGTTGCGTCCATCGTCTGTTCGATTGTATCCCCTTCGTGAAGCGGGACTTGATCCAGGATTCCTAAGCGCATGACCTCGCCTCCTCTACACATTCAGTGTACGCGGTCGATGCGGTGAATTCAAAAAGAAGGTGTCAGGTGCGGACAAGCCGTTGGTCTTCGATGACGAGACCGTCACGCATCTCGATTTTCCGGTTGGCCCGTTCAGCAAGTGCCGGATCATGGGTGACGAACAGGACACCGCACCCCTTCTCCTCGTTTAAACTGCGCAACAGATTAAAGATGATTTCACCGGTTTCGGTATCGAGATTCCCGGTCGGTTCATCTGCGAGTAGCCACTTCGGTTCATGGACAAGCGCCCGGGCGACGGCGACCCGTTGCTGTTGACCACCGGACAGTTGTGACGGCAGCGAACCGGCTTTATCGGCGAGTCCGACTTTTTCAAGCAATGACAAGGCCCGTTCTTTTTTGTCATAGGTCACTTTCCGTCCGAATAACGGTGCCATGACGTTTTCGAGTGCCGTCAGTGTCGGAATCAAATGGAACTGTTGAAAGATGAAGCCGACGTTCTCAAAACGGAAATCGGACAGTTCCTTGCTCTTGAGTTGATGAATCGCCTGATCCCCGTAGGATAACGTACCGCTCGTCGGACGATCGAGTGTCCCAATCAAACTGAGAAACGTCGATTTGCCGGAGCCGGACGGACCGATGATGGAAATGAAGTCGCCGGCATCCAGTGTCAGGTTGATATTAGATAACGCATGTGTCTCGATGCCGTCCCCAATAAAGGACTTCCCGAGTTGTCGACAAATGAATGTATCTTGCATGAACATTCTCCTCCTCTTTATGTAGCTGTCTACCTGTTTCTCCTTTTTATTGGGAATTCCTGCAAAAAAGACCTTCTTTTCAGAAGGTCCCGTTCAAGAGGTCATCGAAGGATGATGTGGCGACGATTTTTTTTGGTACAGCCATTCATACGGCACGATGTAAAACAGGCAGGCCAGTGTCGCAAATCGGACGATCCCGCTTAAGTTTTGCCGTGACTCGACAAATGTTTCCTGACCAAAATAATCATAAAAGCCGACGAACAATAAAATCGTAAAGACACCGGCCGTCACATAAATCAAACAGCGTAAAGGAAATGGATACCGCCTTGTCAGAAAGAGTACTGGCAAGCCGACAGCGAATGTAAACAAGGTCGTCGCAAACGTCCCGAACTGATACAAGAATTCATTTTCGATATTTGTCAGGAAGGCATAGGTAGTGAACAGCAAAAAGGATCCGATTGCACTGACGGCTGAATAACTGATCAGTCGCATCTTGACATTTCCCCTTTCAAAAGTGAAGGCGTTTTCATTAAACCGCAGACGACCATCATCTTGTCCGGACAAGACGATGGAGGATATCCGCAAGCGTTTCGGTTCCGAGCTCTGCTTCAAGAGCCTGTTGAGCCCGGGTAAATGACTGGTTGAGTGTGGACTGGATGTCGCGGCCGACCGGACAGGCCGGATTCGGCTGCTCGTGCATGGAAAATAAGGTCTCTTTCGGTTCGACGGCCCGGTAAATCATTAGTAATGTAATGTCCTGCGGATCTTTTGTCAAAGTCGCCCCGCTTTTTCCGGCGACCGTCGACAGTAATCCCGCTTGGCGTAACGAGCCGATCAAGCGACGGATGACGACCGGATTCGTATTGACACTTCCGGCGATGTAGTCCGAAGACAAGGCTTGATCCGGATGTGTCGCGATCAAGGCCAGGATGTGGACAGAAACCGCTAGTCGACTGTTAATCATTTGTTTCACCACCAATGCATTTAGTGTAATGAGCATCCCGTTTAATGTCAATTGGCTTGACAATGATAAATTCTGTAACTAAAATAATTACATGTAAAGCTACATATAATCCCAAGGAGGCGTTTTGGATGAAGATTGCAATCATTGGAGCCAGTGGAAAAGCAGGACGGGTCATTTTGGAGGAATTGGCTGAACGGGGTCATGCGTTGACGGCAATCGTCCGGGATGCGGCGCGGACCCAACACGATACGGTGCTCGAACGGAATGCGTTCGCATTGACGACGGAGGAATTGACAGATTTTGATGTCGTCATCAATGCGTTCGGAGCGTCACCGGGAAATGAACACCAACATGTCGATCTCGGTCGGCACTTGATTGATCAGTTACGCGGTACGCCGACCCGCTTGATCATCGTCGGCGGTGCGGGCAGCCTGTATGTCGACGAGGAACAGACACTCCGTCTTGCGGATACACCGGATTTCCCTTCTGCTTACCTGCCGACAGCAAAGAATCAGGCGAAAAACCTGGAAGATTTGCGACAGACCGTTGATTTACACTGGACGTTCATCAGTCCGGCCGCCTTCTTTGATCCGGAAGGACCGAGGACCGGAAAGTATCAATTGGCGAAAGATGTCCTGACCGTCAATGCCGCGGGTGAAAGTTACATCAGTTACGCTGATTATGCCGTTGCGTTAGCGGATGAAGTCGAGCATCACCGCCACGACAAGGAACGGATTTCTGTTGTATCAGTTTAATGGATTGCCGACGTTCTCGTCTGACGAGGACGTTTTTAATGTATTAAAAATCAGGTCATGCAGAAAGTGTTCTTATCGTTTATTTCTCCACCGATTCCTGTATAGTACCCCATCTTTCTTCTCGTCCAGGTTTCCCTTATACTAGGAAGTGACAGATAAACACCGGCTGGATGAACTTTGAATACGAGTTTCATCTAGAACAGATCCGCTTATTCCTTTCATCGCAGCAGGTATTTTGATTCGAGCGAGGAGAACATTATGATTATTGGTTACATGCGCCCCTACTTTGAAGATCCGGCTTGTGAGAAACAAGTCGAGGCATTTAAGACCTATGAAACCGATCAAGTAAGAATCGAAGAACACAGTTCCTCGAAACGACGATATGTGCTTGAACAATTGTTAGAAGATATCAGGCCGGGTGACATCATCCTTGTCTCTCATTTGTATGTGTTGGCGGATTCGACGCGTCACCTGATTGAAGTGTTGAACGCCTTGGATATAAAGCAAGCCTACCTCTTATCAATCCGGGAAGACATTGACACCCGACAGGCCCTGAATCAGTCGTTCCGTGACATCGTCCAGCATCTCGTCGCCCTCCAAAGTGACGTCGTCAGCATGGCGACCCGCGAAGGACTGTCGAAAGCAAAAGAGCTCGGCAAACAGACGGGACGCCCACGAAAGCCGGATGAAAATGTCAAACGAGCGATTGACATGTATCAAAGTAAACAGTACAGTTTGGCTGAAATCCGGGAGCAAACAGGTATCAGCAAAAGTACCCTCTACCGTTATTTGGAAAAATGATGTACATTTAATACATCTTCTAGAGAAAATAAACTAGCTATCGAAAGGCGGAAAGAACATGGATCAAGCGACGTTGATTGACATCCTCCATCACCGGTTCACGGATCATCCTGACCGGCATCCTGACGTGAACTGGGATGATGTCGTGTCACGACTATCATTGGAAATGCTCCGTTCCCTTGAATGGATGGAACAGACCGGCGGCGAACCGGATATCGTTACAATGCCACATGGTCAGTGGTTTTTTGTTGATTGTGCAGCGGAAAGTCCTTCGGGTCGCCGCAGTTTGTGTTATGACGATGTTGCACTGGAAAAGCGGAAGAAAAATAAACCTGCCGGCAGCGCCGTCGCGGAAGCTGTTGCACACGGTGTCTCCTTATTGACAGAAGACCTTTACCGTCATCTGCAAACGATCCAACCGTTTGATGTAAAGACGTCGAGCTGGATTGAGACGCCGGAAGCGATCCGGGCGCAAGGCGGCGCGTTATTCTGTGACCGGCGGTATGATCATGTTTTCGTATACCACAATGGAGCCGACTCGTATTACGCCAACCGCGGTTTTCGAACGTATTTCATGTTAGGAACGATTTAAAGAGGCTGACTCAAAAAGCCAATCTCTACAAAGGTAAGGGTGGCAGAATTGAAATCTGCCACCCTTATCGGGTTAAAAAAGAACCACTCTTTTCACGCAACTCCCACAGGAAAAGTGCCTTTTTGCGCTATCAGAGATAAACAAGACCCGCTTTCCTGCCTGATTAAGGCAGAAAAATCAGCTTGAATCTCCCCTGAGGAAAAGGGCGTGAAAAAATGAATGGTTCTTTTTTGAGTCAGCACCGTTGATCTTCCGTCATGGGATGATGACTAAGGATACGGTTCTTTTCGTCTCCACCTCTTCGTGATGTGCGGATAATCCGTGATACTTTTCCAGTAAGGCGGCGAGCTCGGATTCAAACGTCCGGAATGTTTCATCGGGTAAATTGAGTTTTACAAGCGAGAATGTCGCCTGATCCGGGCTGTCGGTTAAAGAAAGCGTCTCCTGATAGTTCTTATAATTTTGCAAGATATACATAAAATAAAGCGAGACGAAATTGACTTTTTCGTCGTACGTCGCAGAAGTCCAGTCTTCCTCTTTAATTTTATATCCGGAAGTGTTCAAGGCATAAATTTTTTCCTCGACTTTTCCTGCACGCTGGACGCCGATTACTTTCAATAAAGAATCTTGAAGCATCGCATTCACATGACGGTACAGCGTAGCTTGGGGAACATCATCGAGCCGTTTGTTCAGCTGCATGATGGACATTCCCTCATCACGATCAATCAATTCCAGTGCGATTTTGAACCTGACCTGATTCTTAAACAAATCTAAATTCATTTCATTGCTCCCTTTCCTGGCACATTAAATGTGCCGTTTTTCAAACAAAACACGTTCCGCTACATGAACATACCATATGTACAGTGCAATTTTTATCAAAAGTGAAAACAGGTTGACTTATTAATTATCATTATCGATAATGATAATAGAAAGGAGTGACTGTATGAATACAGAGATAACGCCTTTACTTGAGATTGACTGGCTGCAATGGCTTCCCCTCCTCATCCCGATTTTCTCCTTACATGTATTGTTGATCGGAATCACCCTTTTTGACTGGTCGAACCGAAAAAAACAGATTGCTTTGCCGTATGTCTGGTTATTCGTCATTTTAAGTATGCAACTGATTGGCCCGATCCTGTACCTGATCGTCGGAAGGAGGAGCATCCGTCATGATTACCATTCATAATCTCCACAAAACGTTGAATAAACGAAAAATTCTCGACGGAATTGATTTTTCGATTCAGGAAAACGAATGCATCGGCTTACTTAGCCCCAATGGAGCAGGTAAAACAACGCTGATCAAATGCCTGATGGGAATTCTTTCATATGAATCAGGTGAGATTTCATTTCAAGATCAACCGATTGAACGTTACAAAAAACAGATCGGTTACTTATCGCAATACACGGATTTTAAACCCTGGATGACGTGCCGGGAATCTTTGCTCTTTTTCGGAAAATTATCCGGCATAAAAAAAGAGTGGCTAGAGAAGCGTATTTCACAAACATTAAAAGAAGTCGGTCTTCAGGACAAACAAGATGTTCCGGTCGAACAGTTATCAGGCGGAATGAAACAACGCCTCGGAATTGCGCAAGCCATTCTGCATGAGCCGCAATTTTTAATTTTAGACGAACCTGTCGCCTCCCTCGATCCAATCGGGCGAAATGAAATCCGGAACTTGATCGGGCGTCTGAAGCAACGGATGACGATTTTGTTGTCGACGCACATACTGCATGACATCCGGGAGATTTGTGACCGTTATATTATCATGAAAAACGGCCGGATCATCAAACACCTTTACCGGGAGGATCAAACGATTGATCTTCAACAGGTGCGCCTTCAGTTCAGGAATGCCGTATCAGTCGATCAGGTCCTGAATTGCTTTCCATCCGTCACCGTAGAAAAACTATCCCCTGTTGCCTTTCTCATCACCGGAACACATGCGTTCAATTTGAAACACGTCTTAACCGCCTGCTCTTTAAAACAGTTGGACGTGATATCCGTCGGTTTCCATGAAGTGGGACTGGAAGACACGTTTCTCGAACTGGCGGCGGATGTATGAGTCAGTTCACAGCACTTGTAAGGGTAGAACTGACAGAAGCGGCAAAGGAATATAAATACGTCTGGTTGACGATTTTTTTTGTTCTACTCGGTTTGACCCAACCGTTGATTAATCTGTATATGGACCTCATTCTGCAACAGATGGGCGGTTCGATCGGAGTCATCCTCGACCCGGACAAACCGGCTCCGACAGCAAACGAAGTATTTTTATCGACCATTTCCGGTCAATTTAATCAAATCGGACTGATTATCTTACTGATCAGCTTCATGGGACTGATTGCAACGGACCGTCAAAACGGGATGCAGGATTTTATTCTGACGCGCCAGGTTTCGATACACTGTTATGTTTCCGCCAAACTGATTGCCCATTGGTTCATCAGCATGTTCAGTCTTGGATTCGGGATTCTGACCTCCTACGGCTGTACCGTGTATTTGTTCGGCGCGTTCCCGATGACAAAATTGATTTCTTTTTCCGTTCTCTACAGTTTGTGGATTCTTTATTTGATCAGTCTGGTCATCGTCATCAGTATGTATGTAAGACATCAGGTCCTGATTGCGATCTCTGCCATCGGAATCAGCTTTCTGCTTCTGGTCCTCAAGAACCTTGATCCTGTTTTTTCTGATGGGTTCCCCTCGTCGATCCTAAACGTCGCGGAGCATCAACTGGTCAGATCGTCTGTTGTGTCATATCGAAGTATCTTTTCGTGTTTGCTGTTCACCTTTTTGAATCTCATGTGGGCTAGTAAAAAGCTCAAAAATTGACGATTTTCCATCTCCCCTTTCATGGCTACGACAACACGGCACCTGCCAAAGCGGGTGCCGTGTTTAGGATGTTCGAGACTTTCGGAAATGAAAATGGGATTTTTTGTATATCAAGAACGGTTTCTTTGCTATACTTTACTGTGTCTGGTTTTACAAATCATTCCATCTTCAGATTAAGGAATAACTACATAAGGCAGGTGAACCCGTGTGCTGTGGGTCGGAATCATGATTGGGGTTGTATGTACGCTGCTTGGACGCTTCATGTTCCAAAAAATGAAGCGGTCGTCTTCGGTCCAGCCGACGATCGCGACATTCGGAAAACATTCGAAAGATATCATGTACATTTTTGAAGTGAGACCGGTCTATCGGTTCCGTTATATCAGCCCTGCCCTCGATGAACATATCGGTGCCGGGACGGTCGAGGCGAGTTATGCCGACCCGTCGGATTGTTTCGACCGGATTCATCCGGATGATGTCGAGATTCTGATGTCGAAAATCTCCGGCAACTGCAACTATGACGAGCCATTTCCGCAACGCTGGCGGACGAACGATGGAATCTACATCTGGTTTGAGGAATACACGACACCGATTTATGAAAACGGCGAAATCGTTGCTGTCCAGGGCGTCATCCGGAATATGGATGCCGCGAGAGCACGTCAGAAGGAACTCGAGCAACTGTGCGAACGTGATTCCTTGACGGGACTGTACAACCGGCATGCGTTTGACGGGCTGGTTTCGGAGTTGCAAGACGGTCCATTGCTTCCTCTGGGTTTAATAACCCTTGACCTCAATGACTTAAAGCAAGTGAACGACCGGTTCGGACATGTGGCGGGAGACGCTCTGCTCGAACAGACGGCTCTTTGTTTAAGCCGATTCAGCCCAGACGCCTTTCGTCTCGGCGGGGATGAATTTGTCATCGTCAGTCAAAATGGGACAGAACAAACTGTGCTCGATTTAATCGCCGCCCTACGATGCGATTTCGATCGTCATGAGTTGTCGGTTTCGCTTGGTTTTGCTTACCAAACAGCGACGACAGACGTCCTGGACTTGTTACGAAAAGCCGATCAGATGATGTATCAAGAAAAGCAACGGTCGAAAACGTTGGTATGAGTCATGTGACGTCGAGCTTGGTTACAGCTGAGATGACAAGATCAGGACGGTCAAGATGAATCGCGTGACCTGCGCCTGTTGCCGTGATGAAATCAGCTTGTTTCGTTAATGTTGCCTGCCGTAAGACTAACCGGTTCCATGTCTCCTCGACCTGCCGCAGCTCGTCTTCCGGTAAGCCGTCGTTGATGCCGTTCTGGATGGAAAGCTCCGGATCCCGCCCAATCACAATCAAGGGAACGTCCGGAAACGGGCCGGTGCGGATCCGCGCCGCATCCGTTTTCCAGTGTTCCACTTCAGAATCCATCATCGCATACAGGTTTGGTTCGGTCTGAAAGTCGACCAGAGCATCCTGGACTGCTTGGGGTAATCGCTTTTGAGCCCCGGTCAGGACCGGTTGCAACAACTGTTTGAGTTGTTCTTTTGTGTTGGTCGCGTAGTCCCGGCATAACGCTTGCCAGGCGGCATCCGATGATACCGCATCGAGAACCGGCGTATCGAGCGCATCAAGTTCATGTAAATCGACGGATGTGGAATCAACCAGTATCAGGCCTTTGATGCATTCCGGGAACAGTTTCGTAAATTCCTGAGCAATCAATCCCCCGTAGGAATGACCGATCAGCAGAATTGGTTCATCAACGTTTGATCCGCTTAACAGAGTTTGCAACTGTTGGATGGCGTGACCTGTCCGGTGAATACCGTCCCCTTCTTTCCAGGAATGGCGGTGGAAACTGAGAATCCTGTAGGCGGGTCGCAGCGACTGGATGACTTCATACCATTCTTCATAGGAACAGCCCATTCCAGTTAAAATAACGACCGGTGTTCCGGCTGATTTCGTGTCAAACCATTGTTTCGGGTATGATGGAGCATTGAAATGCATGGTGGACCTCCTTTTTGTTGACAGGACTGGTAGTATAGAAACAATTGAATTATCCTTTTTGGCGTGATTTATTTAATTTAATATTACGGTAGTTGAAATATTTAATATGTATAGGAGTTATTTTCTGATGCCGATTCAAGCCCTCTTATTTGATCTTGATGGCACGTTGCTCAATCGCGAGATGTCTTTAGTGCGTTTTATCGCCGATCAACATCTCCGCTTGATCGCTCCGATCTCGAACTGTCCGGCTGATGTCTACCAGACCCTGTTCATCGAATGGGATCAACGTGGTCTCGTTTGGAAAGACCGCGTCTACCAGCAACTCGTCGCTCACTTTCAGCTGGATGTCTCCCCGGAAGTGCTGCTCGACGATTACTTGACCGGGTTCGCAAAAACCAGTGTCCTCTTCCCGGGAACGATTTCTTTGCTCGAGTCGTTGTCGTTGTCTTCCTCTTACCGTCTCGGTCTGATTACGAACGGGCGGAGCGATCTGCAACGGTCCGTTATCGAAGCGCACGGCTTACAGCACTTTTTTGATCCGATTTTGATTTCGGAAGAAGTTGGTCTTTCCAAGCCGGAGCCTGCGTTGTTTTTACGTCCCGTACAAGCCTTTGGACTGGAGCCGGAACAGGTTCTCTTCATCGGCGATCATCCGTTGCATGACGTCGCCGCGGCTAAAGCCGTCGGGATGCCGGCACTTCTGAAATCGACCGCTCCCGTTGAGGGCACGTTACACGACTGGTCGCAGCTTTTACCTTTCATCACACGACTCAACCAGGAAAGCAGGTTTTAACACATGAAATCAGAATATCAGATCCGCCCCTATCAGGAACAGGACTTCCCCGCGATTCAGCGCTTAAATGCGGCGGAAGGCTGGAATCAGCTCGTCCGTCTGCATGACCGGACAAAACTGGCCTGGCAACATTCCAATGCGGCGTTTGTCGTCGAACAGGCGGCTGAAGTCGTCGGGTATGTCCGCGGCATGACCGACACCCAAGTCACGTTATACATTTGCGAATTACTGATTGATGCCGAATTTCGAGGCCAGGGTCTCGCACAACAGCTGTTTGCCCGCCTGCATGAAGCGTTTCCGACGACGCGAATCGAAGTCCTCGCGTCGAGCAGTTCGGAGAGTTTTTACCGCGGTCAGGCGTTCCGCCCGTTTTACGGGTTTCGGAAATCCTTCGAATAACGGTTCATCGCATGTCTTTCCAAACGGTCTCAAAAGCCGTCCCCTTCACGTCAAAATAAGCATGGAGCGGTTC
This sequence comes from Exiguobacterium sp. s145, assembly GCF_018618835.1. Classification (NCBI taxonomy): domain Bacteria; kingdom Bacillati; phylum Bacillota; class Bacilli; order Caryophanales; genus Exiguobacterium; species Exiguobacterium sp. s145. The sequence continues at coordinate 50,751 of NZ_JACSMV010000002.1, forward strand.
ATACAACACATATCCGCCTTCCAGCAGTTGAAACCGGTTCGTGACCCCGTCCGCCATCGTCACATCGACAATCCGGACTTGTCGATTGTTCTGTACGTCAACCGGCAGTTCAGCGTCTGAAAGCGGCACGGTCGCACTGAGACCGGTCAACAGATCCATCCAGGCTGCGGAAGGAGCAAGCAGCTTGTTCTGCCCCGTTTCCCGCGTCTGTTCAGTCTGATAGCTGATTTGCTTGATGCCTTGATCGAGCCGGAGTTTTTGGAAATAGTCCGCGTGGAAGGTCGTTCCGTCCAGGATCCGGATCATTCGCTTCCCTTCTTCACGACCGATCGCAAGCAACCGGACCGTCGGAGCATAGCCGTCCAGTTCGTAAATCGTATAGTCCGTCAGGTTTGAGGCAAAGGAATCGTTTAACCGTGCCGTTTCATTTTCTTCCGTCCACGTGTTTTCGGACGTCCCTAGCTTCTGTCCGCGCAACTGTTGCGCTGCTGCTTCCGAGACCGTCGTTCCGGTCTCGGTATACATCATCCCTTGATAAACAAGTCCCGGTACCATCGAAGCGGTCGACTGTCCGCTCGGCGGATGCATCCAGGAAGTAATCCGGTCATACTGCATCAGACCGATCAGCAGGATGGCTGCCAACACCAGTTGCGGTACCCGGTGCTTCCGTCTGTTCCGGTGGATCCCCTGCTTCATCCGCGTATGGACGCTGTCCGGTACGGAAAGTTCTTCTAACGCTGACTCCAGTTGCTGTTTCATCCGGACTCTCCTCCTTTTAGTTGTTGCCGCTGTAATTTTTGAATTGCCCGGTACAACGTACTTTTGACGGTACTGACCGGAATGTCGAGCAGGTCGGCGATTTCCTGAAGGGAATAGTCGGCTTGATACCGTAACGTTAAAAGCGCCCGTTCCTTAACGTCGAGTCGTTCCAGTAAATCAGCCAGGTACAGTTGATTTACGACGACGTGTTCAAATGAAACAGTATGTGGTTCGCTCAAATCCGTCATCCCGTCGGTCGTCCAGACGAGCGTTTGGTGTTTCTTGAGCTGATCGAGTGCCGTGTTGATCGTGATCCGCGTCAGCCACGTTTTAAAATACGTGATTTCCTTCAGTGATTTGCGATACTTCCAAGCCCGAAAAGCGACTTCCTGCACGTTTTCGAGTGCTTCCTGTTCCTGCTTCAAATACAGAAATGACATCCGGTAGATGTAATGTTCTTCGGCATATAACGCTGCAAGGAACGTTTCATCCGTCCAACTGCCGGCACGCTTTTTTCGGAACACGGGACTTCCCTCCTTTCTTCTCTCTTCATTAGACTGAGCATACACCGTTTTAGTTTCAAAAATCTGTAAAAAAATCAGATAGGAGATCAACACATGAACTTTTATGCCTTGTATGATCTCGTGCCCTGGGATGAGCCGCTGTTAATTGGTGTCTCCCTGCTTTTGCCGGAGCATATCGCAGCTCGCGTCAATCCGCATCAGGAGCTTAAGGATGCTGGGTGAATCGAATCGATAAACAAAGAGGAAGACCGGCTCTCGATATACGAGGTCCGGTCTTCCTCTTTGTTTTTAATTGCGTCAGGAACAGGATTTTTCTGTCACTTCTGCTTCGCCTGATCTTTCTTGGCATGAAATTCTTTTAACGCCCGGTTAAAATTAACGATCAGGGCACTGATGATACCAATTCCGAGCAGAACATACCCCATCGTAAAAATCTTGCCGATCGGCGTGACGGGATGAATATCGCCATAGCCGACCGTTGTCAGCGTCATGACGGAAAAATACAGCGCATCGAGATAACTCAGCTGTTCGACGCTGTGATAAAAAAACATCCCGACCGCAAGGAGAAAAGCGCCCGATAACATGACGGCTTTTTGCTCATCTTGCCGAAACAGAATACGTAACACGTGGTACATGTTGCGCATCAAGATGAAAAACGGAATCATCCTCACTGCTCCCTTCACAGGTAAACACGACCGTCCGCTGTTTTGCTTCTCTGTTAGACAAATACCCGAAAAAAGGGAGAACGATTCTTCCGTCGTCTCCCTGCCTGCTATGGTAAAATCGTTTACATCAACTGCGCCTTATGCGCTAAGGAGGTCACCTCTTGCGGATTCAAATCATCGGTGGTTCCGGCACCGGCAAAAGTACGCTTGGCAAGTGGATTGGGCAACAAGAAGGTATCCCCTGGATTGACACGGATCATTACCTGTGGAAGGACCGCACCTTTACCGAAAAACGTTCGATTGCAGAGCGGTATGCGTTATACAGATCGGATATCGAACAACATCGGCACTACATCGTATCCGGCTCCGTGTTCTCATGGAATCCCGACGGTTTTGCCGACCGGGAATTGCTTGTTTTTTTACGTTTAAATGAAGACATGCGGATGGAACGTTTAATCCAGCGGGAACAGGCACGATATCCCGATTTCACCGGCTCCAATGAATTTCTCGATTGGTGCCGGACATATTTGACGGCGACCGATCCGGCGATGATCGGGACGCTCGCCGAACACCGCCTTCAAATGGAACAATCCGTTTCCCCCATCATTCAGATTGATGCCGCTTTACCGACGGACGTTATCTACCGACACATTAAATCCGCCTATGAAACACTTTCTGAAGCTTAATCATTGCAGCATGTCGTACACCTTTAGACCTGTCCAGACACTAAGCCCGCACCAAAGCAACACGATGCAGCCGCCGACAAACCAGTTTTTCGGTTTGTCCGCACGCACCAAGGCTTCCGCTTTGGCGGTACAGTCCTCAATGACGTCCTGCGGCAACATCTTCAGTGCCAACAGGATACCTAACGGGACTAAAATCAGGTCGTCGAGGTAACCGAGTACCGGGATGAAGTCCGGAATCAAATCAATCGGACTGAACGCATAAGCGACGACACCGGCCGTAAATAATTTCGTATACCAGGCGACCCGGTTGTCCTGATAGGCGAAATACAAGATGAACAGCTGTTTTTTTAACGTTTTAGCGGTCTCCTTTAACGTGTGCAACATGATGAGTCTCCGTTCTTCGATGTATTCATCGGAACCAGTCGGCTCCTTCTCGCTTTAAAAAGTCGATTTCCTGTTCATAATGCGTGACGTGTCCGTCATCAATCATCCGTTGAAACGCGTCATCGCCTTCCGCCGCTCTCCGGTGTATCGTTTTGATCAACGCTTCCACGCGTAGCAGCACGGTTTCATACATCTCATCCTTCAGCTCCGCTTTGCCGTAAGCAGACAAAAACAGAAGGACCCGACGCCGGATCCGTTCTTGATCGTTGACCGGATTGTAATGAGCCGGCTCACCGTCTTCTGTCATTTGATGCCTGCTTAACGGAACAAACGTGTACATCGTATAAGCGATATCCCAAATCCGTGGTCCCGGGGCAGCGACGTCGAAATCGATGATCCCGACCGGACGCTCGTTTTGGAAAATGACATTATAGACAGCGAAATCATTATGACAGATGAGTTCAAGCGGTTCCGGTGTTCCGTCGAGCGGCTGCCAATCGGTTGGTATTGGAAAATCCGCAACTGCCTCGTGATAGGAACGTAACAACCGTGCTGTTTCTTCCAAAACGCGGTCTGACTGCATATACGGCTGAAGCGGATAATTCCCGGCCTCTCCTTCGATGAAGGACAAGATTTCACGTCCCTGTGGATCGATTCCTAAATAGCGTGGGCTTCCTTCAAATCCTTTTTGCTCAAGATGTTGCAGTACCCGGTGGACCCGAAGACTCTCCGGTTTCTGTTCCCGTCTGACCGTCTCCCCGATCCGCGAGACGTCGGAGACATTCCCGCCCGTCAATGGTTCTTCCTGCTCCGATTGTTTCATGTTTTATCCTCCCCTTTTGACTGATTGAATACCGGGACAAGAATCGCCGCTCCGGCTAAACTGATGATGAGATCGCGCCACGAGAACAACTCAATATTAAAATGAAGAAGCGTTGTTATCCCGTTCGTGACAATGAATAAAAGGACATACAATGTCAGGCTGAGCGGCACCATCCGTTTCACGAACCGTGGTACACGGATCCACAGCCGCAACAATCGTTCTCCTATCTGATCCATCCCATTCACCCCAAACTCCAAATTTTCCCTGTTCCTGTTCAGCTTATCATGCCTGAATGAATCACTCAAAGTGTTCTCATGCTTAATCAACTGTTAGACTAAAAGCAGCAGAACCAGGAAATGGAGAGGATTTTCATGAAAGCGATGACGATTTCAAAATACGGACAGGTTCCGCTCGAACAAACCGAACAGCCCCGCCCGGACGTCCGCCCGCATGACGTTCTTGTCGAAATTCACGCGGCGAGCATCAATCCGGTTGATTTTAAGATTCGGGACGGTGACGTCAAGCTGTTGATCCCGTATCAGTTCCCGCTGATTCTCGGGAATGACTTCGCCGGCATCATTGTTGAAGTGGGTCATGCCGTCAAGCAGTTTCAAGTCGGTGATGCCGTCTACGGACGGGCCGAGAAAAATCGAATCGGTACCTTTGCGGAATACATCGCAATCGATGAACAGATGCTTGCCCTAAAACCGGCGTCGCTCTCCTTTGAGGAAGCAGCCTCCATCCCGCTCGTCGGCTTGACGTCCTATCAGGCATTACACGACGTCTTGCAGGCGACGCCGGGACAAAAGATCCTGATCCAGGCCGGTGCGGGCGGCGTCGGCACGTTTGCCATCCAACTAGCGAAAGCAATGGGCTTGTACGTCGCAACGACGGCGAGTCCCGCCGGACATGATTTGGTTGCGTCACTTGGCGCTGATGAAATCATCGATTACCGGACGGAAGCGTTTGACGAAGTCCTGCATGATTATGACGGTGTCTACGATACGATCGGCGGTGAGACGCTCCGGCGTTCGTTTAAAATCGTCCGTCCGGGCGGACACATCGTCTCGATTTCCGGACTGCCTAACGGCCGGTTCGGGAAATCCTACCGGTCCGGTTTTCTGAAGACCAACCTGTTCCGCCTGCTGACGCTCCGCGAAACATGGCTTGAACGGAAACACCGGGTCACGTACACGTTTTTATTCATGCGACCGAGCGGACGCCAACTGGAACACATTACAGAATGGATTGAGACCGGACAAATCAAACCGGTCATCGACCGCATCTATCCGTTTGAAGAGGCACAGGCTGCGCTCGAGTATTCCGAGTCCGGTCGGGCCAAAGGAAAAGTCGTCTTACAAATGAAATAAGCCGGTCAAACGGTCAGGAAGACGACAGCCCAGCTGGTAACTTCCTGACCGTTTTTTTTCATTGATGACTTCTTTAAATCTTTTTATCTGACCAAACTATAAATGATATAATATGTTAAATATAGGATATTAAATTCTGAATTTGGAAAGGAGTACACTGATGGACGTCAGTAGCGGTACTTCGTATAAGTATTATTTTTGGAAACGGTTTCTCCTGCTGTTCATTCCGCTGTTTTTGATTGGTGCGTTACCCAACCCGTTTATTATGGGGAATCCGTTCGCCAGTCTGGAGGATTATGGCGAGTTTGCTTTCGCCGTCTGTTTCTATTTAGTCACCTTGTCCGGTATTTCCGCTTTTTTAGTCTCGATGCGTTGGCGAATGAAACAAAACCGCCGTTGAGCCTGATTCCCCACTTTACGTTAGTTAAAGGAGACCACATACTATGTCCCGGAAGACTTTCTTTACGGCGGCGTTGACGTTGACGCTTGTCGCCACGGCAGGATGCACTGATTCGACGGTTACGAAGCAGCACCCGAACGATACGAAGGCTCAAGCTGCGCCAACCGTTGAACCGGTCGTTGCTCCGTTGTCCAACTATGGAAAATACATGCCGCTGAAGCGACAATCGGAAATGGTTACGCTTGGAAGCCATCAGAAATACAACCTGAGCCCGTTCTTTACCGGACAAACCGTCCTCATTGCGCCGGACTATCTGTATCAGCAATCGATCTACTATACGCATGTGAAACAAACGAGTGACACCGCCAGTAAAAGCTACATTTACCGGTACAGCCAAGGGTCGAACGATAATCAAGTATTGCATACGGTCAACCGGACGATCGGTATGATGACCGGGGTATCGCATTACCTGTTTTGGGTCGAATCCAACCCGACCCAGTCGGGACAAAAATGGACGATTCGTTCGATGGACTTAAAGACGGGAAACATCAATACGCTGGATCAGGGTATCAGCCGTCATGATACGGCGATTCCTTATCTCGATGCCTCCTCAAAACGGATCTCCTGGATGACGCAGGAAGCGACACCGACGCGAACGAAAACGCTCCTCAAGTCGTTTGATGTGGCGGAAGACGCCATCATCATCCATCAGCAGTATGTTTTAAAGGAAGGCAAAAAGCGGGAGGGGCAGTACCCGTTTGACTTCCGCCGGAGCGATGCCGGACTGATTTTGCATATTAAGAACGGTCATCAAACACCGACACTCGAGACGTTTGACGGCACGTTCAAACGACGGATGAACGGGCTGATTGATTTTGAGCACAGCAAAAAGTATGTCGCGGCCGGTGAAGAAGGATCAGCCCTCTTCCTGAACAAGAAGGCGCAAAAAACAGGTTACCAGTTCAAACCGGCCGATAACCGGCTGACAGTTGACGCGTTCCGCTTTTTGTCGGCTGACCGCGTCATTTTCCGGGAGAGTATGACGCGACTCTGGTACGCCGATCTTGCGCGCGGCACCGTTGCTCCTTTAAAGGATATGGCTGATACGACGTCCAAACCGATTTATGTCAACGGGAAGCTCGCATACGGGGTATCGGACGACGAACAGATTGAATTCCATGTCATCGATTTAAAAAAATGATTGGTGAAGACCGTTCCTTTCGTGCGAAAAGGACGGTCTTTGTTTTATCTGGAGGGGTCCATTTCGAGCGTTCGGTATGCTACACTTTTGGTAATAATTAGTCATGAGGAGGAAATACGATGACGAAACATCGGTTGTACACGACAGCGTTTTCGAGTGTCTATCCGCTTTACGTGACAAAAGCGGAACGCAAGGGTCGAACGAAACAGGAAGTCGATACGATCATTTGCTGGCTGACCGGTTACTCGGAGCAACAACTCGCAACGCTGGCAACAGATCAGACGACATTCGAAGCCTTTTTTGCGGAGGCGCCGGACATGCAGGAACGTCGATTGTTAATCAAAGGTGTCGTCTGTGGCGTCCGGGTCGAAAACGTCGAAGATCCGTTGATGCGGGAAATCCGCTATCTCGACAAGTTGATTGATGAACTGGCAAAAGGGAAAGCGCTTGATAAAATCCTGCGGTAGAAAACAAGGAAGACAACCAGTATGCTGATAAGGATTGCATCATGTTTCGCTATCGCGACACTGATGATGAGCGTTTTGTATGGATCACTCCGCACTAAAAAACCGGGCACCTCAGGCAGGTGTCCGGTTCTTCCGTCTAACATTAAAAGCGCTGATTTAACCAATCCAGGACATCCGAAATCATCTGATCCGATACCGTATGATTGATGGACGGATATTTAAGAAACGTCAAATCACGATTCAGTTCCGTTGATTGTTGCACGCAGTGTTCCTGCGTCTCGATCGGAATGACCGTATCGCACTGACCGTGTACGAATAACGTCGGTGCGGACGTTGCTTGCAGGACAGGATCATATGCCTGCAAACGTTGTTCTTCTTCCATTGTTAAATCAGCTCTGTTATCGCGCTGTCGAAAAAGCTGTTCCGAAAACAAAAAGGATCCGGAGCCGTTGATATTGATTACCCCGGCACTTCCCTGTTGTTTCGCAGCGATACCGCTCGCGATGAATCCCCCCATCGAAACACCGAGCCAGATGGTGTCTGCTTGTGTTACGTTCAACTGCTTCACGAGCGTAACGGACTCCTCAATGCTCTGAAAAACGATCTGCCAGAAATGTCGTTCGACGACACCGTGGTCAAAGTATGCCTCCAGCCGATCGCGACTGTCATGCAGGTGGAGTTCCGGCACGATGACCGTAAATCCTTGTTCCGAAAGCATCCGGGCGAAATCTTCATATTTTGTCACGCTTGATCCCCATCCATGGTACAAACAGATGATTTTGCGGGATACAGAGTGTTTCGACGGAAAGATTTCTATGGGGAAGTTAGGTAGTTTTATGAATTCCATCAATATCACTCTTTTCTGGATTTTATCTGAATAACAAGAAGTTCATTTGCCTTAATTAACCATTTTTGTTATGTTTGTGAATGAGAGGAGGAAGATGATGCATTTTCTTTTATTTAATTTAATCATGCTTGCCTTTTACTTTCCGAGTCTGATTCTGCACGAATACGGGCATGCGTTTGCCGCCCGGTTAGTCGGTTTGCGCTTAAAATCAATTTCAATTGGGAAAGGTGAACCGTTTCTGCGAATCGGTCATTTTTCCATCGCTCGAAAGCAATTTTGGGAAGGACTGCATCAATCTGAACCGTCAGAGATTCCGGTCAGCCGCGGACAACGAGCTATTGTATTACTCGGCGGAGTTGGTGCCAACTTGATAGGTGGTATAATTATTTTGATCCTGAGTCTGCTGTTTCCGAGTCCGACCATGCATTTTTTTGCTCAGCCTTTCATTCAAGTTTCAGTCATCTTTATCCTGCTTAACCTTCTTCCGATTCGCTTATCCAGTGGTCTTGCTAGCGACGGCCTGCAGTTGAAACAACTGTTTTTCAACAAAAATCAACGGATATCCTGACAGGAGTGGAATTCATGTTAAAACCATTGCTGTTCGCAAGTAGCCTACTGCTCGCCGGATGTGCTGCCGAGCAACCGAAAACCGTTCCATGGGGTGAAGAGACACCGGCTCAAATCGAGCGTCTGAAAGCTCATGATATTGAGTTTACGGTCAAAGACGGCCAAGTCCTGATTCCGGAAAACCAGGTCGAAGAAGCAACGAAGTGTTGTACTTAACTTAAAACATAATCATGCGGTTATTTCCTTTAAAAGTTCAGGGGGTAGCCGTTTATCATTTTCAATTTTTTCAATAAAATTCATACAATCCGTCATCGAAAAAGCGGAATGTTTCTTCTGAGATTGGTGAAAATCCATATCCTGAGTAGAAGGCATCGAGCATCTTGATATCCGTCCCAAAAGATCGTGTCGCCAAAGCTTCATCGTAGCGGCGATCACCGACCGTCATTCCGGCTAGATCAATAAACGCAACAATTGCGTTGTCTCGGACCAACAGATTATCCGTCGTGCAATCCCCGTGTATCCACGTCGCCGGAACAGGTTCCGGATGCTTGGTGGATAACGCGTGAAGCAACTCGCTTGAACCACTTGTCCATCCCTGTTTCATGTAGTGATCGGCTTGCAGCAATTGTTTATCCAGCCAATCTTGTGAAGAATGGGCAGAGCTAATCTCCTTCGTATGGAGCTGTCGGAGAAACCGTCCAAATCCTCGAATCAACTCAAGACGCTGCCGTTCGGAAGCATTCTCGAGTGTCGTTGTCAACGTCTCACCTGCTATGTAGGACATCAGTAAATAATCCTGTTGCTCGTCTTTCATATAATCAATATATGTCGGGATGGTGATATGTTGTTGTGACTTAAACGTCTGCATTACTGTCGCTTCCTGCGCCAACCACTCGCGGTAACGGGGTAAGCTTGCCTGCTTGAGGATATAGGTGCCATCTAACGTTTTCACATAGTAGACGATGGCTGTTCCCCCCTGCTCGGCAACGGGACGGATCGAATCGATCGAACCGACTTGTTGTTCGATTCGTTGCCTGATAACACTTTTCATATCAGTACTCCATCTCCTACCGTAAACGCCTTAAACGCGACAGGTGACGACAAGCGGATCCAGGTCGACGGCTTACCGTATTTCATCGAAGCATCGATAAACGTTTCCAGTGTCTCGACGGACGGCGTATACAATTTGACCATGAAGTTAAACGTTCCGGCGAGCCGGTGGCACTCGACGACATCCGGATGATCCTTGCAAAACGCGATAAACACGTCGCATCTTGTATCTTCGAACATCAAAATCGCCATGATGGTTTTTTCAAGCGCAACAGGATTGATGACGGCGCGGTACCCTTCGATGACACCGCGGTCCTCCAGTTTCTTGACTCGCTCGTTGACGGCAGGCGTCGACAGACCCACCGTTTTGCCGAGTTCCGTCCAGGACATCCGTCCGTCCTCTTGCAGTGCATGAATGATGGCATAATCAATTTCGTCCATTTTTCAACCCTCCTAATATTATGAAGACATATCTTAAAATTACCATTCATTTTCAGGTGAAGCTACTGAATTACAAGGAAAATCGTCTGTCCGGTTCTGTTCTACTTTCGTACAATGAAGACAGATCAAATATAAGTGAGGTGAACGACATGCAGGCAACAAACTGTACCCGCTGTGCGGAGACATTTGAAGAAGGTCAGGAAACGTACCACTGTTCGCACAACTGTACCTTTTGCAAAGAGTGTACCGAGACAATGAATTCGATTTGTCAAAATTGCGGAGAAACATTAGTCCGGGTAGAACAGTAATACATACAGCAAGGGAGCGGATCATTGGAATCCGCTCCCTTCGTTCGTTATTCACGTGTCGACACTTTGCGTTCTGCCAGCCGGTCCTTCGCCTGTTCCTGGTGTTTCTGGATCGTACTTTCTCCGACCGCTTTCGCCAGTCCCCGCGTCGGCAGATTGACATACATCGTCTCGTAGTTGCTGATTTCAAACGTCTCATGGAAAATCCCGACGGCGTTACTCGCCCGCGACGACTGATTAAACTTTTTCCACGCTGTCAGGTGACAGTTACCGTGCGAATAGGCAATCAGAGCGTCGGAGGAACGCCAATACTGAATCAACGTAACCGACCGCCAACCGACGAGCATCTCATGCGACAATAAACCAACCTGCTGCTCATAACATTCCTCAATCATCGGTGTCATCGCCTGGACGGTCGGCCACCATTTCCGGACCGATCGCAGACGGTTGATCCGTAAGCCGATGATGAATACGACGATGTCTTCATTTGGTGTCGCGATCACGCGTTTCATGATGAGTTTCCTCCTTCAAGTGTCTGAACAGACGCTTCACACCATTCGAGCAAAGCTTGTGTTTTCCGTTTGCCGTAATCAAGCGTCAGCAGCCAATACATGGCATCCTCCGCTTCTTTGTAGGCCAAAATCGATTGTTCAATCATCTGGTACGTCTCTAATCGTTCCCGGAGCAGAGCGGCATGCTGATTGATTTTTTGAATCGTCGTGTCCTTCGATTCATGACGGGCAAAATAGAGTTTCAGCAACAGTTCATTCCGCTGGACCGGAAGTTCGGTCGTCGGCTCCTCGACCCAGCGTCCGAGTTCCGCCTCGCCGTCCGGTGTCAGAACAAACGTCTTCCGGTCATCCCCTTCTCCGGTCTCTTCGACGATTAACCCTTCCTGCGCTAACGTCTTCAGCATCGGATAAACCTGACCGAAGCTGATCTTCCAAAAGTGATTGAGACTCGTATCAATCGTATGCTTCATTTCATAGCCTGACGTACAACCGCTTGCCAACAATCCTAAAATCGCATAGCGGGTCATGTTTTCTTTTGGCATCAGATTCTCCTATATCTTTTAGATAGTATCTTTTAGATATATATTCCCGGTCATTCGGTTACTAAACGAATATTCAGAATATTTGCGAAGAAAACATCAGCTTACATTCCTGTAAGCTTCCCTTCTTTTTTAGGGCAATGCACGTTTTTCCCTCTACACTGATAGAGTTTCATTTCCTTAAACCAGAATGGGAGTTTTGTGTGTATGTCCACTTTTATGAAATTGGGCTTATTCAGCCTTATCTTACTTATTTCCGGATGTGGTCAACCGAAGACGGAACCACTTCAACCGGTGCCGGCACCAACAGAATTAATCCGCAGTGAGACCTTTTCGACACTTGGACCAAGTACGAATTACGACTTAACAGATGTCTATCAACGTTACCCTTACCTGTCCGGTCCGAGCTATATCGATGAAGCAGCTGTGTACTTTTATGCCTCAAGCGAAAAAGACAGTTCGATTTTCCGTTACTCGCTGACGGATCGACACCTGGAAAAACTTTATTCGACGAGCCAAACCATCTATAAGCTGGTTGGTGTCGGACGACAACTGTTCTGGATCCGTTATCAGGACAACGGGAAGGACAGCAACTGGACACTCGAGGTGATGGACCTAGCAACCGGTTCGCTTCAACAACTTGATCATGGAAGAGAATCGTCTCGTTTTTATCCGGATCTCCAAGTCACGACGGCACATGTCTCTTGGATCAAGCACATCAGTCAGAAAGATCAGACCCGTTCACTCGTCCAAAAATATGATGCGGCGACCGGATACGTCACGACACAAAAAACACTGACAGTGAAGGAAGCAGCACCCCGGAGCGGCGACTACGCCCAGTACTTACGGGACGGTGATGCGGGAATTCTTCTCGATCAAACAACATACAAAGCGGACGAAAAGACGACCGCCTATACGACGCTTTCCGGAAAAGCCGTCAAAAAGACGACGATGCCGTTTGATTTCGCTTATGGACAGCATTATCTGGCGACGGGAGCGGAAGGTTATGCGGGATTTCAAGCTCACGTGTCTAACCATATCTCCTATCGTTACAAGACCCCCGAACCGTATTACCTGATTGACGGGTTTTGTTTTCTGACGCCGGATCATATCGTCTTTCGGGAAGAACACAATCAACTTCTGTATGCGGACCTGTCGAATGGAACCGTCGTCCCGTTGACGGACCAGGAAGGCGAATATTCAAAACCGGTCTTCACGAACGGTCGACTTGGTTACAGCGTCGTCCGGGATGATGGAACCGTGTCTTTCCGCATCATTCAAGTCAACAACTGAACACGAGAAAAGCCCGCTCCAGATTGGACGGGCTTTTTGCTGTCTGATCGTATTCACTGTTGTTCCGCGTAAACCTTGAACCGGTCAAGGATGGCCTGCCAACCGGCCTGTTGCATCTCCGGAGGATTTAACGACTCCGCCTCGAAGGTTTCCACGACTTCCGTTTCCTCCCCGTTCGCCGTAAACTGTACCGTTACATGCCGTCCGTCGTCGAGCGTATAGGCAAGTTTTTCATACAGAATGACTTCCTGGTAGACACCGGAGAAGTCAAACTCCATACTGCCGTCTTTGGCTGCCATGTGGCTCGAAAAACGGCCCCCCGCCTGAACATCATTCGTCGCTTCCGTCGTATGCCAATCGTCAGAAGCCGCGTTCCAGGCTTTAATGTGGTCCGTTTCCGTCCAGTACATCCAGACGTCTGCAACCGGACGTTGAATGACGGCGTTGATTTCAAGTGTTTGCGATTGCTCCATTTGAATCACTCCTTTGTCAGTAGAAAATCTGTTCTTTGTTTAACGTTCGGTTCGAATGAAACAAATCCTGCTTTTTTAAAATGGTTTATTTTGTCAACTATTCAGGTATACTAAGATTACAGTTAATAAAAGTTAACCGGTTAATAAAAGGAGTGATATAAATGAAACAACAAGCGATTTTAATTTTGGAACAGTACGAACAATTGAAAGTCATCAGCGATCCAATGCGGACGAAAATGCTGATGCATCTGATTGAACAGCCGCATACCGGCCAACAATTGGCACAAAAACTTGATGTCTCACGGGCCAAGATTCTATATCATCTGCGGGAGCTTGAAAAGTATCAGTTGATTCGGCTTGTCGAGGAAGAAGTCCGGGGCGGAAACGTCCTGAAGTATTATCAGGCAGTCGCCCGCGGATTTATTCCGGCCGACCATCTGCTCAACCTTGTCGAGACAAAACAGGCGACACGCCAGTCGTACATTGAAGTGCTCGACCGGGCGAAGACACGGGTCTTGACGGCACCCGACCGGTCGTTTACCCCGGGTTCCTCTGACGTCGAGAACTGGGAAAGCCTGTCGTTCCAACAAGAACTCCGGCTTTCACCTGAACAATTCTTGGCGTTTACGAAACGGTACCGGGAACTGTTGCAGGACATCGAACAGGATCCTTCATCCGAAGCGGACAAGAAGTTATATTACGTGATGGCGACGGCGTTTGAGATTGATGCACCGTTAGTTCAAGCGGACGAGGAGGGAGGACATGCAGGCGACTGAGCAAAAAACGCATCAACCGCTCTTGCGGAATCGTTCGTTTCGAGCACTTTGGCTCGCCAGTAACTGTTCCTTTCTCGCCCTGTCGACCTACCTGTTTGCCGAGCAATGGTATATCCTTCGCGTCTTGAAACTTGATGCTTATTTAGGTCTCGTCTTAATGCTGACGTTGTTGCCGCGGATTTTTTTAATGGTGTTTGGCGGTGTCATTGCTGATCGGTTCAACAAATCGATTATTTTACGCTATTCCAGTCTGCTGCGATTTACCTTTGTTCTGCTGTTGCTGTCCGTCTATCACTTCGAGCTGTTGACGATTGTTCCGCTTGCATTATTTGCGTTTACGTTCGGTTGCATCGATGCCTTTTTCTCCCCTGCCAGTGCGTCCCTGTTGCCCCTTCTCGTTTCAAAAGAAGATCTGACGCGGGCCAACTCAATTCTTCAAACCTCCAATCAGATGGCCTTGTTCTCCGGACCGTTGCTTGGCGGCGTACTGCTGACCTTCTCTTCGTTTCACTTCATATTTTTGACGATTGCACTGTTTCTTTTGCTCGCATCGCTCGGTACCTTTTTCATTCGCGAACATCCTGTCGACAATCCGACTCGGACCTCCGCTTGGCTTGAGCTCGTGCAAGGATTTCATTATGTGTTTGCCGACCCATACTTAAGACGGATCCTCTTCCTGCTGATTATCATCAACTTCTTCTTTTTTGGTCCTTTGCTGATGGGGATTCCCCTGTTGGTCGACCGGGTTTTATTGGGTAAAGCCCTTGATCCGAGTTATCTCCAAGGTGCGTATCAGCTTGGCATGCTGCTTGGGGCTGCCTGGATCGGCTTCACCCACTCAATCAACCAGTCGTTTCGCCTGTTGCTGTCGTTGATTGGTCTGCTTGGAGTCGGTCTTGGGTTACTCGGACAAATCGGACACGTCTGGCAAGGCGTTCTGCTGCTGCTGACAATGGGAGGCATCTCCTCCATCATCAATGTTCTGATATTGACGACGATTCAAACGACGACACGGCCACAGATGATGTGAGCCTTGTCAACGCTTCGTCAAACGGTTTGGTTCCATTGTCTTATGCGGCCTTGTCTCTTTCGCTGTCATTTGATGTCCGTCTCGAACAGATTCTCTTGTTATGCGGCTGCGGTATCGCTTTTGTGGTGTGTGCTGCCTTCGTTCGAATTCGGTGAACGCGTCAAAAAAGTCATGTCCCGTCCGTTTCAGGGGGATATGACTTTAACTTGTCGAAATGAATAAACAGGAACGAAGAATCATGAGCCATTGAAACAAAACTAATCCGTGAGGAGGATTGCCTGTATGAATATAAACATCCGTCAACTGTCAGCTCATGAGAATCCTCCGATGGAGCTTTTGCTATTAGCGGACCCGTCTCAGAAACTAGTCGAAGAATATTTGAAAAGAGGTCGTTGTTTCGTAGCTGAAATAAGGAATCAACTGATTGGGGTGCATGTGCTCCTACCCACGAGACCGCAAACGATCGAAATCGTAAATATTGCAGTAGACGAGAAGTATCAAGGCAGCGGCGTCGGAAAATATCTCTTAAAACATGCCATCCAAACCGCGCAAGCGATGGGCTACACAACCATTGAAATCGGGACAGGCAATTCAAGCATTGGCCAGTTGGCACTTTATCAAAAATGTGGATTTCGTATTGTTGGAGTCGATTTAAACTTCTTCTTGCGGCATTACGAAGAGGACATCATAGAAAACGGTATCCGGTGCACAGATATGATTCGGTTATCTCAAGACATATAAGAGTCTCTCCGTACGCCCCTAGAACAACTCGTCGTCTATCATGAATGGAAACACAGAAGGAGTAATTGGTGCAATGAAGTTTGTCCCAGAAAAACGATTCGAAGCGACAAAAAAGTGGCCCTTCTCAATAAAGAGAATAACCACCATTTTGTCTTCAGTATTAAGTCATGTCCGAGCTTAGGGCATGACTTTTGCGTTTAAATAACTGTCGTGAATTTTTTTGCCGTTTCATTCAGTTCATGCGCCGATTCGCTGACGGTCTCGAACCGTTGCAACGTCTCTTCCATGACGGAAACACTCGACGACGCATCGGCGTTTGCCCGCGTAATCCCCTGTTGAATCCGCTCCAGTTCCTTGTTCATCTGTTCCGTCGTGTTACGGACATTGACGACAGCAAGTTCAACGAGTTTCGAGAGATTACGGACTTCTGTCGCGACGACGTTAAATCCGCTGCCGTGCTCACCGGCGCGTGCTGCTTCAATCGAGGCGTTCAGCGACAGTAAGTTCGTCTGTGCGGCAATCTCTTTGATCGTTCCGGTGATCTTTGTAATCTCGGAAGACTGTTCCTGAAGATTCGCTAGTGTCCGCAAATTTTCTTTGGCATCGTCCGCCATCTTCTCAATCGTTTGTTTCAGTTGACGGTTCTCCTGTTTGCCTTGCATGGAGCGGTCATCAAGATCGGTTGCGATGCCGGCAAAGGACGTCGCATATTCTTGGATGGTTTCTTGCCGGTCCGTGATATCAGAAGCGATTTTAACGACGCCGACAACTTCGTTTGCTTCGTAAATCGGCATATAAGTTGCTTCGAGCCATATCGAATCGCCGCGGGCATCAATCCGTTCGATTTTATCAGCCGAGCTGAAACCGGCCAGTAGTTTGCTCCATAATTTTTGATACGCCTCACTGTTTACAAAATCCGCTCGGCAAAACAGGTGGTGGTGCATGCCAATCATCTCATCGCGTTTATACTTCATCGTCTTCGCAAACAAGTCGTTGACATCAACGACCCGGCGTTGTGTATCAAAACGAATCATTGCGACATTGTGGGTCAGAGCCTCCAGAATATCAGGAGAAGCGAGGGTTGGGTTTGTTAGTTGGGGTGTCGTCATGTGGTTAATCTCCTTCAGGTCATCATTTCAAATTCCATCCATTTAGTTTCGAAACTATTTTGTGGAAAAACGATTTTATCTGCCACTTATCATAACAAGTCCCATTTCCGCTTTACATCAATCTGCTCAGATTCAGAAAAACATTGACCCCTTTCTCAAAACAGGTCTTTTTTAGGAATGATAATCTCCATCTTTACAACTTAATTCCAATCGTATATTCATAGCATGAGAGAGAGCCTACAAGAATGTGATCTCAAAAAAATCCCCCTCTGACTCACAAGGAATCGAGGAGGACTTGATTATTTTAAGACAAAACCCCGCTCGTTCAAAAAAATTTCCCATTCGCTTAAGTACATGTAATCCTGCGCGCCGAGCGGATTATCGAGCTTCGTGATGAACTCGAGACTGTTGCCGTCCGGATCGTTAAATAAAAAATATGAAAAAGCATCTCCATATTATAAAAATCAACCAAATCTCAGAACATATACAACATCATATGCCTTTTTCTTATAATCATATTCCATTCTAAATTTGTACAACGTGGACCAATCTTGACTCATGACTGTATAATACAATGTTTTGTATTGTTCATAGAAGACCGGTTTTTTGTCTCCTGTTTGATAGCCTACTTTGGAATAGTCTTTATACCGAACAGCTTCGTAAGGCCCTATACCTTTGTCTTCCATTATTTTGTCCAATTGGGTAGCCGTCATTCCTGTTTTAATTTTTTTATTGTTGTATACATCGTGCGTATTTAAAATATCAAAGTCTTCCCATTTCTTTTCGACTAACTTAAGTACTTTACTATCATCCTTAGTTTTAAATCTAAGATTCATTCGATACTCTAATTTTTCCGATACAGAATCATAGCCTGGGAAGAATTTAAATGTGTAATTGTAATAACGAATTTTTTTGTTTTTGTATCGCTTGTTATGAGCTTCCATGTAGTCGTAACAAAGTAAATCTATATCCTTTTCTTCTTCACAAAGTTCTTTCTTATACTTCTTTCCGTAAATGACTTTAGCGACACTTTCCACAGAAGAATTCATTTTTAAGTCTTTGAATTTTTCATACTGAAGAATTTTTTCACTTTTAGCTTCGACAACCCCAGTTCCTAAGGACGCTAAAAAAATAAAGAATAAAATAAAGATAATTGATGTTTTTTTAATCACAAGAGCATCCCTTCCTCTTTGGATTGTATCCTATTTATGTGAATTTCAATCCTCTTTTTTTGTGGAACACATCTTTCCAAATTGACGATTTTCGCGACACAGGGTGTAATCTTTTCTCGATTTTAATGATATCAGGAAAACACTAGCCTCCGCCTAGGCTATTACACTGAGTGATAGCAGTTTCCCCCTAATGCTCTTTTTTCAGTTTTTTCAGTAAGCACTCTTGAAATGTACTTTTATTGTTACATAAAATCATTTGTTTTTCGGAGAGTTCCCTCGATCTTCTATTCCTTTTCTCACTCTTTCGGGAAGTAACGAATATAATTCCCCAATCATTTGATCGCTTTCCAAAGTCTCAGCCACAATGAAATTTATAACCTTAAACAAAGTCAGACTCACCTCTCTATCATCTTTACCTTCACTGTCTATCAATCCCGGATGGACTGCATCATTCCCAATGACTCGAAGCCCGTCCATCGCTTGTTGTAGCTTTCCTATTACTTTTCTTTCAGCGACTAATTGCTGGATCATTGTATTGATTTTTGCTTTTTCCGCCCCTAGATGAGGGAGTAGAATTTCTAATGCTAGACGCAAAAGCGCTGCCGAAGAGCGCGGAGAAAGATTTAAAACTGCTCTTGCTTCATCGTAGAGTGCTACTACTTCAGTTGGCATAAATGGATTCGGATCTTCAATTATACTTTTAAGGGGGTAAACCAACTCATGTTCATACCACAATGAAGGTTTTTTACAAGACTGACACATACAAAATGCTAAAGTATTTGTCTGTCTCAAGTAATCTCCATCTTGGAAAAACACACCTGAACCTTCTTCAACCTTGTAATATTCGTGGAGTTTACTGTAACCAAGATCATCAACAAAATTTTCTCTTTTGAATAAAACTTGATGCCAAACTTGCTGCGCATGAATTGAACAATTAGGGCAAACAAATGCTTCCTCACCATATAAATCCATAAAAGAACCTCCTAATTACGATTAGAAATCAGTAAAAAAATTTGTGAAAACGGTCGATTTCGACCGTTTTTTTCGTGCTTGGCTCTGCAGCAAGGCCATCGTTGCGAGGAATTGTCATTTCACGCAAACTTGTGGTTTTTGGGTCAGATCCAGTAAGAACCAAGAAAAAAATAAAATAAAATCGCAACTGCCACTAGCCAACCATTTTGGCGATTTGTCCAAAGAAACAGCATTAACATTCCGAATAAAGAAACGAACGAGGCAATCAAAAACCCTTTAGCTCTACCACTACCATCTTCTCGATCAAGGTAAAAAAGAAATAGGAATAGAGCGATGTCGAACAAAATAAAATAGACGATTCCTCGAAGTCGGCTATCTTCAATCCATTTCATGTGACCACCTCTTGTCCCTCATCATTATTTTTGTCTTCTTACGTAATCCTGCAGCACACCTTCAACCCATTCATACAATTTCGCGTCATTCTCGAGCGCAATATGCTTCAAACGCTTATGTAAAACTACATCAAGATCAAGCGAGACTTTCTTACGAATAATCTTTCACTCTTTTCTTTCTGTTCGTATACTCCTTTTGAAGCTGACAACACTTCGTCTGTTGATTAAACGTCGCTTTAGAAGATTTCATCGCTTCACAAAGACTGTTACTACCTACTAGCTGTGCTCCTCGACAATCCAAAGAAAGGCAATCTTCCCGTCAACCGTATAATCGAGTGGCAGTCCGAGTCCTGTATAAAACGCGATGGACCGCTGTAAGTCGCGGACGGGCAGATGTGCTTCATATAGGCCAAGAATCATCGCCGTTCACGTGCCTTGACGTGTCCGTTCAACGCCTCGATATAGCGGCTTGCCGAACGGGCGACGGCTGCGTTCGCATCCGTCACGACGATTTTATGGAATGCATCGTAGATTTGATTAAAGCGGACGTCTGTTAGGGCGGACGCCATCTCAGCGACAGTCGCCGCCGGTAACGGAATCAAGTTCGGATAACTGTACATGAAGCTGACCCACGCCCGGTCGGCAACGACCCGAATGATGTCTCCGGTCAATAAAATCCCGCGACCGTCGTTTCCTGTCGTCCATTCGAGCACGGTCGCCCTGTCAAAATGACCGCCGATCCGGTGTAACACTACATCGTCAGCCAACTCCAAACGGTCACCGGACCAAAAGACAATCCGCTCACTCGGCCGCGTCACCCATTCCTTGTCTGCTTCATGAATGTACAGCGGAATTTCAAATGTTTCCGCCCACTCGACCTGAGTCGCGTAATAGTGCGGATGCGACAAGGCCATTGCGTCGAGTTGTCCCACTTCCTCGATGACCGCCTGATCGAGATAGGTAATGCAGTCCCAAAGAATCCGTTTTGTCCCGGCGACGAGATAAGCCGTCTGTCCGATGCCGAACTTTGGTGTCGTGACGAGACTCGAAAGTCCCGGTTGTTCCTCTGTTACGGTCGTTTGATACGTACCCAGATGATGTTGATCAGGGCAAAAATCAGAGCCCCGACTACGAATCCGAGCAGGACACTGACGTCAAAGGTCCCTTTCGCTTCGTAAACAATCAGTAAACCGACGATCGCACCAATCAGAACACCTAACACACGAAGTGCAATCTTTCCGTTTGTCATCGTCATGCCTCCTTTTGTTCGTTTGTTTTTACAATGTTCTTGGTGCATCCACCATCGCGTTAGCGAGAATCATGTAAATGATTAAATTGATCGGAAGCGGAATGACAATAAAAATCAGCCGGACGGCCAGTGACGAAATACCGAAGTGTTCCGCGAGTCCGCCGCACACTCCCTGGATCGAACGATCTGTCGCTGATCTGCGTAATGATTGTGCCAATCGTCTCCCCTTCTTTCTCTGATTCCATGTTGGGTGATTAATCCATATGTTACAATAATTAGTATAACGTAACGAGGTTCAATTTTGCAGGGGACAACCCCTTTGATTCGGAATCTGACAGAAAGGACGTGAGACGTTGGATATTTTTTATTTGATTCAGGAACGGGCGTTACCGTTCTCGATTTTGGCTTTACTGATGATGGCGAGTGCCGTCGTCGTGTATGTCGTCTGGAAAAGACAGGTCAGCTTACCGTTGCCGCTGCGTATTTTTACGACTGTCGTCTGCCTGACCTGCATCATCGGTTCAGCCGGTTTGATGCTTTTCACACTGTTCGTCGGCTACAATGCCTAAAAGTACAAGTCCGTTAAACAAACAGACGTCACTTTTCCTCAAGGAGGAGAATGACGTCTGTTTTTCATTCATTGCGTGACTGCCCGCTCAAAAGCAGATTGAGTGCGGTATTCTTGATCCTGCCAAATCCAACGCTTCGCTGTTCCTTTCGCCAAGTGGTACGCGTTCTGTTCGAACTGATTCCCTGAGCTTGTCTTAAAAAAATGGGCGACAAACAAATTATCCGGACCCGTCGTAAACGTATTGCGGTCAATCCGGTTATCGCGGACATCATGTTGGACCAGCAGTTGTCCCCCTTCCAGTCCTTTCGTATCATTGCCGGTGACCTGATTTCGTGTAATCCGGACCTGCTTCGTTCCGCCGCGCTTCCTGTCGTATCCGCCGATTGAAATACCGGTGAACCGGTTTTGTTTGACCAGATTGCCGCGGACCGTGACTTGTTCCGCGTATTTTCCCGCATGTTCACTCGTCACTTCGATGCCGATATCATTCCGCTCGACGGTATTGTTTTCGATTGTCAGCTGCTTTCCACCGTCGACGTAAATTCCGGCTGCATTGTACTCTTTGCCGTAGACCGGATTGCCGTAACTTGAACTGTCGGAAACAACATTGCCGGAAATCGTTCCGTTTTGGACATAATCCTCGGTCGGTTTTGTCGCAACCCCCTCATAACCGATCAAGTCGATCCCGATGTTATCGTTGCGCCGAACGATATTGTTCGTGACGGAGAAACCGTTGATATTACCGTTCAGAACCAAAGCTTCACTGGCCCCGAGCCGATTATCTTCGACCCGGTTCCCCCGAACGGTGATCTGCTTTAAGCGACCGGTGCCGTAGATTGCAATCCCGTGAGCGTTGCCGTCTTTCGCATGGGTTTGAATTCGCCGGACCTGGTTGTCAATCAATTGAATGTTCCGTCCGGTACCCTTAACAAAAATTCCGATTGGTGTTTCGTTGGTTCGTGTCGTTTTGATATCGGCGACAATCAGTCCTTGAATCGTCACATACTGTCGATTTTCAATCCGAATGAGTGCCGTGTCTCCGTCCTTCGGTTTCAGCGTCTTACCACTTAAGACCACTTTCTCCTGTTGGTAATTCCGGAAGACGACCGGTGCCTGTTTCGTCCCGCTGTGCTTGACCATCAACGCTTCCGTGTACGTTCCTTTGCGAAGGTACACCGTCGTGCCGGCTTTCGCGAGCTGACCGGCCCGTTTCAGCGTTTTCAGCGGTTGTTTGATTGAACCGGCATTCGTATCCTTGCCGGTCGGCGCGACATACAGAACGTGTTTCGCAGCTGTCGACTCCGCCGGTTCTTGTTGCCACGTCGCCGAACAGCCAAACAGTCCGAGCGACAATAAGAGAATAAAACATTTTTTCATGTAATCCGTCCTTCCTGTGATACCTAATCAGATTGTAAATATCATCCATTCCCCTTACACTGAATATACTTACAGATGAAGGACGTGACGTGGATGTTGAAACAACTGCTTGTCTGTTCACTATCGGCACTTTTACTTGCCGGTTGCACCGCAGAAGAAACCGGTCCGAAAAAAGTCATCAAACCAACGGAACTGCCGTTGACACTTAAATTCGTTGAGTCCAAAGAACCGGAAGATGCCTTTGTAAATAGCGCGACCTATGTCATGACCGGTCAAACGGATCGCCCCCTTTACCTGACCGGAATCGAATATTTTGCGTCGGGTAAGCAGAAAATCTGGTTTTCCGAGACCATCAAACCCGGTCAATATGACGGAAAATCACTGAAACTCAGTCAACAGTCTGATCGCGCAAAAGGCTACCGGTCCTACAGATATGAGCTTGAGGATACGATGAATGAGTGGTCCGAAGAATCAAATGATTTAAAAAAATTCTTGATGACGGGTGTCGAGTTTCAGAACCAATCATTCCACGCATCTGAATATGACCTGTTGATGTTAGAAAAGTCGACCGTCCATGAGTCCATGATGGGAAGATCATTAGCTGCTATCGATTCTCCTGCAGGCATCAAACTCAAAAAAGGCGAGCATGCTTTTACGATTTCATTATCGACCAAATCCTTCGGTACACCAAGTGCACGTACACTATGAAAACAGACCTGTCTCTTTATCGAAAAGAGGCAGGTCTGTTTCGTTCAGTGCCGCTGATGCGGCAAGGGAATCGTCAATGGTTTAAAGTCCGGTCCGAGCAGGATCTTCATTAAAAAAATCAGCTGTCCGGTGTGATAGGCATAATGCGCGAGTTGCCGTTCAATCGCGTCGACGACGAGATGCGGTTCGCCGCGGATCAAGACGGTCCGTTCCAGATCGTCCGGTGTCAAGGAAACAAGCGTTGATTCGACGAGTTTCCAGCCGTCGTTCCATAGTGTCAGCAAGGTCTCTTTATCATGCCCCTGGTCGACAAACTCGGCGTCCCGGTTACGATCCGGCTTTTCCCCGTCTGTCGTCAAAAAGTCGGTCCAGCGTGACGTCATATTGTTTGTCATATGCTGGATCAACAGTGCCACGCTGTTCGTATCCGGTGCCAGTGTCTGATGGAACTGTTCCTCGTTCAGCCAACCGAGTGCCTGCTCCGCCGGTTCGCGGACGGCCCGGAACCTCGCTTGAATTGCCGTCAAATATACCTCTTCAAAAGCCATTTCATTCCCTCCCTTTGCTGTTAATCCACCACAAAGTCCACACCATTTGCTCCTTCGACCGGTATCGTCCGTAACGTTTTTAAGTTGTCATCCGTGACGATCAACCGGCCTTTTCCGGAAAATGACGTTTTACTTTCCGTGAAATATGACGTCTTCTTATACGGATTCCGGTACAGGTAACGGTAATAGTTCCCCTCCTGCCAGAAATCAGGTCGGACCGGTTCAACCCGGAAGGCTTGTCCGAACGTCCACTTGACGAGCCGTTGATCCGTATCGTTTTCACCGGTGCCAATGATTTGATATCCGGTCTGTTTGTTGATCATCCGCATCGGTTCCGTCGCCCAGTAGTTGACATCATCCAATACTGAAAATGACTTTTGCTGCATCGTTCCGTCCGTCTTCAGCCGGATCATCACACCGTCGGTCGTTGCAAAATACGCAGTCTCTTTCGCGCCGTTTAACGCCGTATAAGCATACGGTTCGTCCACTTTTCGAATGACGCGTGATTTTCCGGTCGTCTGGTCGAGCAGGACCATACCGGCCGCCCCTTCTGGATCATCCTCGGTCCCGTTGTTGGCATAAGCAATCGTCTGATCCAGTTCAAGGATCGGTGAATCAAAGACCGGCATCAGCCGGTCTACAATCGGATACCGTTTGTCTGCCCGGACGTTGATCAACTGAATTTTTTCCTTTGGCTTCGAGGCATTCGATTCCAGCCAAACATCTTTCCCGTAATGGGCAACGGATGTGATCGCTGTATTCGGCACTTCGTGTTTTGTAAACGTGCCCCGTTTTAAATCGTACGTAAAAAAGTGATCGGCTTCGATGCCGTCCGGGTGATGCGCATAGATGTGCCGCGGATCCGTTCCTTTTTGTGACAGCATCATCTGATAAAAATCCGGGTCAGCAATTGCTTCTGTCTTCAGCTCTTTCCCCGTTTTCGATAGTGTCGTCATCAATCCCGGTTCCTGCGGATCATCCTGTGTTTCTTTATCAAAAATTTGGCGAGAATACCCCCACTTCTAAACGACGTGAAAGCGGGAGATGAATCGCCAACCTCCCTTTCGGGTATATTTCCTTTAAGGGAGGTGAAAAATGGTGTTGAAGCACAAGTCCTACAAATTCAGAATCTACCCCACAAAAGAGCAGGAAATCCTGATTGTGAAGACGATCGGCTGTTCGCGCTTCGTCTTCAACCACTTCCTGGCGAAGTGGGAGGAATTGTACAAGACCACTGGGAAAGGACTGTCCTACGGTTCTTGTTCCAAAGAGCTTCCTTTGTTGAAGCAGGAGTTCGACTGGTTGAAGGAAGTCGATAGCACATCTGTTCAGATCAGCGTCAAACATCTTGCCGATGCGTTTGACCGCTTCTTCAACAAGCAGAACGAACGTCCTCGATTCAAGTCGAAGCGTAATCCCGTCCAGTCGTACAAGACCAACATTCAAGGCAAAAACCAGCTTCCTGAAGTGTCAATCGTCGGAAACACGCTCAAACTTCCGAAGCTGAAATGGGTTCGTTTCGCCCATTCAAAACAGATCACAGGCCGTATCTTGAACGCCACGATCCGACGTAACGCTTCAGGAAAATACTTCGTCTCCCTGCTCGTCGAGCAGGAAATCCACGAACTGCCGAAGACCGGTTCATCCGTCGGCGTCGACGTCGGACTCAAGAACTTCGCCATCCTTTCGGATGGCACAATCTACCAAAACGACCGTTACTTCCGAACACTTGAGAAGAAACTGGCGCGCGAACAGCGTAAGCTCTCCCGCCGTCAACGCATCGCCCTGAACAAGAAAGTCAAGCTGTCCGAGTCGAGGAACTATCAGAAGCAGAAGCGAAAGGTTGCCCGCATCCACGAGAAGATCGTCAACAAGCGCACTGATTTCCTGCATAAGGTATCGACCGAGATCGTCCAAAACCACGACGTCATCGGGATCGAGACCTTGCAGGTGAAGAACATGCAGAAGAATCGTAAGTTAAGTAAGGCCATCTCGGATGTCAGCTGGTCAGAGTTCTTCCGTATGCTGGAATACAAGGCGGGCTGGTACGGGAAAACCGTTGTCAAGGTCGGCAAGACCTTTGCTTCGAGCCAACTGTGCTCGAGTTGCGATCATCAACACAAGGACGTGAAACATCTCAGCTTGCGAGAATGGACATGCCCGAATTGCGGGATTCACCATGACCGGGATGTGAACGCAGGACTAAATCTCAAACGAGAAGCGGAACGTATCTTAGCTTCTTCAACCGTCGGGACGACGGGGTTAGCCTGATCATTTTTCGACCGATAGGTCGGATAACTCAGGAATCCTCCACCTCTCAGCGTAGCGTAGGTGGAGGTAGTTCAAGACGGTTAATATCGCTTCCATACAGCAGCATGACCTGACCATCTTTCGGTGTAAACGTCATCGTCGTGAGATCCTTCGAAATGACCGGGTAGGAAACGGCTTTTGGTTCCTCCGGACGTAATCCGAGATATAAAGCACCTGCACTGACAAAAACGGCCAGTCCCGCCGTTCCGTACAGCATTCGTTTTTTCCATGGTTGAAGCATCTTCATCATCCTTTTTCTGTATCGTTATCCTCTTTATTATAGGTGTCATTTGGAAAATTGACCCTAATTGAAATAGAGAAAGACCAAGGATTTACGGAATAAATACCCAGTACTTTTTTTATTCAGGTGTCATTCATTTTTTTGAAAAACTGTCCGATAGATTAGTAAGCAACACGAATTACTCATCAGGAGGTTTATATGAACACGACTCGGACTCATTCCATCAGAACACGTTTACTGCTCATCATCAGCTTGATTCTCATCCTGTTCTTTGTTTTCAGCAGTGTCTCGCTTTACCTGACGACGAAACAAACGGCGTTATCGACGCTTAAAAAGACAGCGGAACAGGATGCGCTCCGGATTGCCAAAACGGTTGATTCCGACGCCTACCAAACATTTTTAACGAATCCGACGAATGACGCGACGTATGACCAATTACGCGAATCGCTTGATCAATTACGCAAACAAAACGGCTTGTTGTATGTCTATACGGCAAAAATCGATCAAGGTAAGGTCAAACTGTTGATTGACGGTCTTCCGATTGCTGACGCCGCGAAAATCAATGATCCGGCAACAGGAGCCGTCGCCTCTGACATGAAAGAAGTTTTACAGGGAAAAACCCACGCAACTGATGTCATTGATGATCCAAAGTACGGAAAATATATCAGCGTCTACGTCCCCTTAAAAAGTCCGACCGGTGACATCATCGGCATTTTAGGAACCGACATTGCCGCGAAAGATGTCGAGAACTTGACGTCTGCGATGCTCAAACAATCGTTGCCGCTCTTCATCGGTCTATTGGTCGGTTTACTGGCTATGACACTGGGGCTCCTCTACTACATACTCGGACGGAAATTAAAACCGCTCGAGACCCTGCAATCCGTCGCTAAGATGATTGCCGACGGAAAACTCGATCAGGCACAGCAAACGATGCATCATTTAAAAATTCCGGCAAAAGATGAAATTTATGCACTCGCCCGCTCGATTCAACAGATGAATGAAACACTTCGAACGATGATCGTCGACATCAAACGGACGACGGTACTCGTCACGGAAACGAGTCAGGCGATTGATGCCGGAACAACGGAGGTCTTGGACGGTTCGACGCAGATTGCCGAGACGATGTCGGAAATCGCGACCGGAACGGAAAGTCAGACCCATACGACACTCACCTTGACGGATGAGATGACCGGTTTCTCAAGGCTGGTCCAAAAAACCGCAGCTGACAGTCAAGAAATCGAACAGACGGTCGAGACGATGCGCAGCACGACGCAAGACGGACAAACCCAGATGAAGCAGTCCGTTGTCCGGATGAATACGATTCATGCGCATGTCGCGGAAGCTACGGAACAGGTCCGGCAATTAAAACAACAGTCAAGTGATATCCAAGCGCTCGTTACGATCATCCGGGACATCGCGGCGCAAACGAATTTACTTGCCTTGAACGCCGCCATCGAAGCGGCGCGTGCCGGTGAACAAGGCAAAGGATTTGCGGTCGTCGCAACCGAAGTGAAGAAACTGTCGACACATGTCGCAAGCAGCGTTGATCAAATTGCGGCAATCGTTCAGAACATCACCGGCAATTCGTCCCAAATGGAAGTCCGGTTTGCTGAGACGTTACAGGAGACGGTATCCGGTCAACAGGAAATTCAGGCGACGGACAACTCGTTTTCGCACATCGCGGCACAAGTCGGATTAGTGGCCTCGTCCGCTGCCGGGATGCGACAACAAATGCTGGCTGTTGCCCGGACGGAAGAACGGATCCGCAGTGCCTTGACTGAAATCGCCGCTGTCGCCGAAGAACATACGGCAGGTAACGAAGAAGTCGCCGCCGCCTCCGAACAGATGATTGCGACGATTACCGGACTGCATGTTCTGGTCGAGACGTTGAATGAAACATCGGCTTACTTGACAGATCAGACAGAGAAGTTTGAACTGGAATCTTGAAAAACGTCCGTTTCCTCGATGGGAAGCGGACGTTTGTTTGTGCTAACATTTAAATCGAATGCGCTGAACACGACTTGAAAGGAGTTTTTCCATTGAAACAAATCCATCACCTCTGTATCCAAACGACCAATTACACCGCGTCGAAAACCTTTTACGAACACCTCGGCTTCGAACTGGTCCAGGAATCCCCTGATTTCCACAGCCGTGCGTTTAACAGCTGGCTGAAGCTCGGTGACTTCTACATCGAACTGCAGACGAACAAAGTCGACGAGACCTTGACGTCCTATACGAAACATACGGCAGGTCCCGTTCATTTCGCGTTGTACGTCGATGATTTACAGGCAGAAGTCGCCCGGCTCGAACAGCTCGGGATTCCGTTTTTACCGAAACACGGCGGCAACATCTATTTCGTCGTCGACGGTCACCTCAGTAAACTGAAGGCACCGGAAGGAACGATCATTGAACTGCGGGATACATGGACGATTAAAGAGTAAACAGACATTTATGTTATCTCCATAAAAAATTAAGGAGTCGAGCACGTGGATAAAAACGAATTTAACATCTCTCAAAGAATGCAAAATGAATCTGACGTATTTTTTAAGACAGTACTTTCGAAAAATATTATTAGCGATCTTATGTTGGAGACGTTAGAAACCTTTAGTTCTATCAAAGGGATTATTCAAGGTCTTCAGAATTTTTCAAAAGAGTATCGAATAAATTATTTGGACACATTAATATCTCAATTATATATTTCAGGAAATTTCTCAGAAGAAAATATAGAGCAATTAAAGGAACGACTTCAAAATGACGAAATCGTTAAATTTTACATAAGCAGATGTCTTGATATTGCAGACCGTTCAAATTCGCCACGTGCAAAAGCAATGCTCGCAATTTATAGTGGGCGTGTTATTAATAATACAAAATTACTTGAAAGTCCTGAATCAGCTGTAATGCTAGATATATTAGGGAATGTTAATGATTTTGATTTGAATCACTTCGAAATGATTTATAAATATATGAATCATCATAACGAACGTAAAGTTAATATACATGAAAAAGCATCTGATATTATTTCCTTTGCAAGCACAAATCAATCTGAATCTAAAAATGATTGTATTGGAACTGTAAGTGATAACGATAAGTTATCTTTTATTTCTAGTGTAAAAAAATTGATTAACAATATGGCAATTGAACAAGTTACAGGGACATATGAATCTCTTGAATATTTTCTCATTGAAAAATCTCCTTACTCTGACAAAGTAATGGAGTTATGCCAAGAATATAAGATCTTATTCAATAAAGAATTATGAAACATAAACAAACGCTGATGCCGGTCAATTCTGGCATCAGCGTTTTTCTGATTCCTTTAGCTGTTCCTTCACTTGATTCCTAAGTTTTCGATATACGTCGTATCCGATTTGTCGAGTTGATCGGAAACCGTCTCTATGTCCGTCACCCGGACGTACCGGTCACCCTGCTTTTTGTAGACACTTCTTTGATCTCCCTGCAGAGGAGTATCATAGTACAATTCAATCCAGTCCCCGTCATCACTGACTTCAATTCCCGTTTCTTTTCGGACAATCGGATCGTGATTCTGCCGAACGAGTTCTTCGTTTTCCAGTTTAATCACGGTCTCGATGGAGGTATTAAATTTCTTTTTATAGTCAGGCGCCGGCGGTTCCCGGAACAGATAAAAAATCAGTAGGGCACCGAGGCCGGCAATAAGCATCTTCCGAAAATCCATCTGAACCCTCCTTTGACAGTTGATCCTGATTTTTTAGAACCGGTCGACGATCCGTAAATCAGACCGCTTGTCCCATCCTTTATCGGTGACCCGTTTTT
Organism: Exiguobacterium sp. s145; assembly: GCF_018618835.1. Classification (NCBI taxonomy): domain Bacteria; kingdom Bacillati; phylum Bacillota; class Bacilli; order Caryophanales; genus Exiguobacterium; species Exiguobacterium sp. s145. The sequence goes on from NZ_JACSMV010000002.1 coordinate 81,045, forward strand.
GAAAAATCGTATGACGTGGTAACCCTTTTGAGAACAGCGGTGTCGGACGGATCGTCCGGCTCTGTAAATCGGATGCGCCGTATGCCAAATACAACTGCAACTGTCCGTCCGTTAACTTTGCCGCAATCGCTGTCACCGTTTCCGGAAAATGCGCGATCGCATCACACGTCGATTGATACGGCGGCAACTCGTTTTTCAGATGCATCCGCGCCTGGTTTTTGACCGACCATGGCAACGGTTGCCATGATTTCAACTGTTCCTCATACTGTTTTTCCGTCGCTTCCGATGTATCGGCCGCGTCGTAATAGACGACATCGATGTCCTGCTCCTCAGTCAAAGTCAGTCCCCAAATCAACGACCGGATGTAACCGGCGCAAATCCAGGCATCCGGCACTCCGAGGTGGTCGACGAGAGCCAACTGTTCTTGTAATGCTTCGTTTTCAAGTAACTGCTTGTAGATTCCGGTTGTGTCTTGCATCTGTCTTCCCCCCGATTATGTCTTGATCTTTTTCCATGTCTTCGGATAGGTCCGCAACTCTTTTTTTGTCGGATGTTCGGGGTCGAGTAGTTTTCCACGGCGTTCAAGGATCGTATCCGCCATCAAGAGCATAATGGCAAGCAACAGATAAACCCCGATGCTCGTGAAGAACGGCGGACTCAGGTTTAATACGACCGGCAAAAAAAGACCGACCAAGACGATGAAACAATAATCAATCACGTACTGGACTTGGATGATCCGCTTCATTGCCGGGTTCGGTGTCAGCGCCATATCCCGGTTGACTTCTTTTGAGTGCAGGCGGGCAATCAAGACCAGCGCAACGATGAGAACGGCGAACGGCCAGTAAGCTCCCCGATTGGCGACAATCAGGACGATACTTGTTCCGTACAACAGTGCACTCAACATGCGTTGTTTCATCAGACGCCGTTTTGCCTCCTGAATGAACCGGGTCCGCTCCTGTTTATTTTTCATGGATATTTCCTCCCCCTTACCAGGACGGCGGGTCATTTCGATGATGGATATCCAGTTCGTGATCGTTTGACGTATATGCACGATCATCCATTAACCGTTCCCGGTAACCGCGTCGTGCCGCTAAAATCGTCATTCCTACAGCAATCACGGCAAATATACCAATCATGATCATCGCCATTCCTCCTTTTAGAAATCTTCTACTTTATATCCTATTCGCTTCCATTTACCGGATGTCCTTTAACCAGATTAAGCGGTCCTTCTGGACGAATCGCAAAAATAAATTGATGGAATTTTTAGATAATTATCTCCATTCTGAACCAAAAAGGTTCTTTAATTGTATATAATGGTAAAATAATCATTTTAAAATGAAAAATATGTCATACAACTTTTGAGGGAGGAACTGTGATGAGCGATGTACGTAAAAATCCAATCGTCATCCGAATGAATGAACCATCATTTATTGAACCTGTTGTTTCGTTTTTTTATAGCCAAAGGATGATCGGAGGAACGGCCGATGCTTAAATTCATCTGGAATTCCTGGTGGCGTAACAAGGAGCGGTTTATCCTGCTCCTTGTCGGCGTCCTGATCGTCAGCACCGGCCTCAGTTACCTGATCGGGACGACGCAGGCAAACAACGGCACCGTCGTCGAAGAGTTGCAAAAACGTTGGGGCTCATCTTACGACATCGTCGTCCGGCCGCCCGGCAGCCGCAGTGTGACGGAAGACCTGAAACTGCTTGAGCCGAACTACATGAGCGGGCTCGATGGCGGCATCACGCGAAAACAATACGAAACGATCAAACAGATCACGGATGTTGAAGTTGCGGCACCGATTGCCATGATCGGGAATTACTATGCAGATGCCCAACTGGGTACGTATGATTTCAAAGAGCCCGGTATCTATAAAGTTACGATCCAAGACGTTCAGGATACCGGTTTACAACAGGAAAAGGAAACAAACTCCTACTTTTTAGGTGCCGGGTGGTCTCCTTCCGAAAGTGATGGCTTAAACCGGGATCTTTCGCCGCAAGAGTTGGGAAAACAACCACTGATGGAGTTCGGCAGTGCGACGATGCTCGCCGGAATCGATCCGGAAGCAGAGGCAAAACTTGTCGGTCTTGATCAAGCGACGAAAAAAGCGACACATAGCCGTTACTTTACAAAAGACGATATCGCAACAGACAACGGAAACGATGTCTGGAAGATCCCATTGATTTTAAACAGTCATGAATACGTCGATGCCTACCGGAAGTATCGTTACGAAAAAGTCGATGTGTCCTTAGTCAATGATTCGATGACCGAGACCGTCCAGGACATTATGAAAAAAGGCGGGAAATCGTATCTGAAGACGCTTCCGCTTCAACCTGCGAAAGTCTACAAGATTACGACAAACGAAACCTCTGAAGAACTGGTCAACGACATCTTAAAAGGAACGGTTCCGTCCAAACCAACCGGAAGCTTCGATTGGATGTACTTAAAGCCTTCCTCCGTTGAATACCAGGCGCTCGCGAGTCCGTTCGCTACACGATGGCCGTTTGCCTATCAGATCACACCACAGGAAGTGCCGGAAGATATTCAATTGGCCAAACGAACGATGTACCGAAAAGCACGGACATTTGGAGATACGTCCATCAATTTTAAATCCGTACCGAAGATGACTTTAAATTTCATCGGTGTCTTTGATCCACAAAAGCTGAACATTCCAAAGGATCCATTGACGGAACTGCCGATGGAAACGTACTTCCCGGCGAAAGCCCAGTGGGTTATGGACAAAGACGAACGGCCCGTCAATCCCGTCCGTGACGTCAAGCCAACGAATGACCCGTATGACTTCCTGACGAAACCGCCGTCGATGCTGACGACGCTCGATGCGGCGTTCAAACTCCGTGGCGACAAAGCCATCTCGGCCATCCGGGTCAACGTCAAAGGGGTCGAAGCCATGAATGCGACGAGCGAAAAAAAATTACAGGCGGTCGCGCAAGAGATTGAAGACAAGACAGGACTGATTACTGATGTTACACTCGGGTCCTCGCCGCAGCTCGCCCTGACCTACCTGCCCGGCTTAAAAAATGAATCGGCTTTAGGATGGGTCCAGCAACCGTGGATCAAACTCGGTTCCTCGATGGCGATTTTCCAGGAAGCAAAAGTCGGGATGAGCGGCGTCATCGCAAGTGTGATTGCGGTCGCGCTCGTTTATGTCTTCAGTTCAAACGTCATCTTGCTCTATGCCCGTAAAAAAGAGTTTGCGATTCTACTGTCACTCGGCTGGCGTCCGCGTCAGCTGTCGAAGCTGCTGTTTTTAGAGGCGACACTGCTCGGAACGTTCGTCGCCCTGATTTCCTGGACGATTCTCGGTTCGTTCTGGCTGACGACGGATCACCCGATCGCCCTCGGCCGGATCCTTTTGATCGGACTCGCCGGTCTGTTGATTTATTGGGGCGGCACGCTCGTCCCGATGGCTCTGATCCGCCGCATCCGGCCGTTTGAAAGCATGCGGTCCGGTGAAGTCTCAAAAGGCCGCCGGTTTGTCCGGTCGCAATCGATTTTCGGGATGAGTCTCAATCAACTGTTCACCTACTGGCAACGGACATTGCTGTCAATCGTCGCAATTGCCCTGCCGACCAGTCTGTTTATCTTCTTCCTGTTCGTGACGTTCCGACTGAAAGGCGTCTTATATGCGACCTGGCTCGGTGAATATGTCGCGCTTGAAGTCGGAACGATGCATTACGTCGCGATGGCGGTCGCCCTCTTGATTGCGATTCTGACAACAACGGAAATCATGTGGCAAAACGTCAATGAGCGAAAACCGCAACTGGCCGTCTTAAAAGCAACCGGTTGGCGCGACGGTTGGATCCGGCTGCTCGTCCTGACAGAAGGCATGCTGACCGGGTTGTTCGCCGGTCTGATCGGTCTCTTGCTTGCGCTCGCGATGATCGGATACGTCTACAACCAATTCCCGGTTAATGAGCTGTTTTTCCTCAGTGTGATGCTGTTCATCCCGGTCGTGACCGGGGTCCTCGGTGCCCTGTTGCCGGCACAGCGGGCCGTCCGGATTACGCCGAATGCGGCAATCGGCAGTGTCGCCGTCAATACACAGGCGACGGAACGCCGCTTTAAACTGGCGCTCGGCACGATCGGTGTCGTCTTAGTCGCCGGCGTCTCCAGCCTGTTCCTGTTTGCAGCAAACGAAGATATCACGCAAGCACCAAAACAGGCGCAGGATAAACCGCCTGCCGTTCAAACGACCGGTGCGAAAATGGCCGATTTAAACCAGACCGATTCGAAGAAAAAGACGGCGGTTTCGCAGACGGAAACCGATAAAAAAATCAAGAAGCTGATGAAAAAAGGTATGGTGCAGACGACTCCGGGCGGTGAACAGATCAACAATCAGTTCTTTTATGTCGCTCCGCTGATCGAAACACCAAAAGAGCTCGATTTACAAGAAAAACCGGGTTACCGTTTTGTGACGCTTCCGGTGACCATGCAGGATAATCAGGATCCCCGCTCAAAAGGTTTGGTAGCCAATTATCGGCCAAGTACCTATGCGATGACCGCTCCTGACGGGAAAGAATACTTGCCGGTTGATTATGTCAATCATAATGAAAAAGCCTGGAAGTTCAGTTATCAGTATGTTTCAGGCGAAAAATCACGTGTTGATCTCGTCTATCAAGTACCGGAAGACGAAAAAGTATTGGTCCTGTATGCATCGGATGATGCGTTCCCGAGAACGGTCACCGTCAAAATCGAGTTGCCTCCGGTAGCAAAGGCTTTGACGGATCAAGAAGAACAAGCGGTAAAACAGATGATGAATAAAGGTGTCGTCAAGACCTATCCGGGTGATCCGCTTCAGAAAAAAGCAGTGTTTCATGTGGACGCTATGTTGCCGAATCCGCCGAAAGAGTTGAAATTAAAACCGCGGAGCGGTTACCAATTGGTCACGTTGCCGTTGATTTTTCAGGATACGTATTACGATTATGACGGAAGTTCCGTGAATTACCGGCCGAATACGTTCACGCTGCAAGCACCGGACGGAACCGAGTATGAACAAATCGATTACGTCAACCGAAACGAAAAAGCATGGAAAAATGGATTCCAGTATTATCCTCCGTTTCGTTCGCAAATCGATTTTGTTTATGAAGTGCCGGACGATCAGTCTGTTTTCGTCATGTATGCGTCAAGTGAAGCGTTTCCGAAACCGACGACCGTCAAAATTGAACTGGATTAAAAAATGCTCCCTTCCACTGACGGAAGGGAGCATTTTTAGTTAGAGCCGGATCAGCACGATACCGACAATCATCAGCCCGAGGCTGACCAGTTGAACACCGGTGACCGGCGTTTTCGCTGCGCCAAACAAACCGAACCGGTCAATTAGCAGACTGCCGGTCAACAGACCGATGGTGACGATGACGACAGCAGCACCCGCTCCGACAAGCGGCACGATGACGGCATTGCCGGCGATGAACAAAGCACCGATCAAGCCGCCGATCCAAATCCACCATGGTGTCGGGAGCGACCGATCGAACTGCCACTTCGTCCGGACAATCAGATTGACAAGCAACAGGGTCACCGTTCCGACGACAAAGGAAATCAACGCTGCTTTAATGGCGGAATCAAGCACCACTCCGAGATGCCCGTTGATCGCGGCTTGGGCGGCACTCATCATTCCCATGACGACACCCATGATCCGCCACCCGTAAATCGTCGGATCGACAGGCTTCGCTTGTTCCGGATGCCGGCGTTTTGCGAGCCAGTCACCGAGCGCAACGGTACCGACGACACCGAGCAGGACAAATCCGGCGCCGAGCAGACGACTTGGGGAAACCGGAGTGACGGCGGTCGAAAACCAACCGAAATTATCAATCAACAGACCCATCAAGACCTGTCCAAAAATCGGCATGATGACGGTCTGAACACCGCCGATTCGCGGGAACAGTAGAATGTTTCCGGTTAAAAAGATGACACCGAGCACACCGCCGATCCAAATCCAGGCGGGTTCCGACCAGACACCCGGATTCAGACGGAAATTCTGTTCCACGAACAGCGTCAGGACGATCAAAAAAACCGTCCCGATGCTGAAAGAGAGCAGAGAGGCAAGGAACGGCGAGCCGACGATGCCGCGTAAGCGTGTGTTGACACTCGTTTGAACGGGAACGAGGATCCCGATGATTAATCCGATGATAATGGCAAGAATAAGAAGCCCTCCTTTTGTACGAGTCGTTCCTATCATATGCCAGAGCCGGACAGGAAAGCGATTTGCCTGCTTATACCGTCAGTTGAACACAAGAAAAAGCACCCGAATGCTACAGATGCTTTTTCAACAAATGGATGTAGTCAGCGGTATTCTTTGCTCATCGGCTGTTCCGGATCGGCTCGATGGATTCGGTACTCGAGGACGATTTCGATGACGATTCCAATCAGCATGAATCCTGCCACGTATAGCAGTGCCATGTCCGTATCATCTCTAAGTTCAGTAGTGACGATCAGGAGCAACATGAGTGAAATAATACCAAAACCCATGATGGACCGGAGTTGAACCAACCACTTGGCACGTGTCGAATCTGACAGCCGGCTGATTTCGAAACTTTCGCGACCTAACATCACGCCGGAAACCGCGAGTGCACAGATCAGTACCAGCATCGACCAAATGGATTGGTCAAAAAAATGAGCCGCTAAAAAGGCGCCGCCGGTAACGACGGCCGATAGAATCCGGGCCGGCTTCGTTCTCTTGCGGATGGTTTGAATGGTTTGGATCCGTTCTTGTTTGTTCATCTTCTCACCTCATGACGATCATACGTGTTCTGGCTATAATGATTCCCTCTTTTTGTAAAAATTATGCCAGTCCTTTGCCTCCGTGCGGCTGATCTTCCAGCAACCGCTCAACTTGCAACAAAATCGGTCTCACCTGTTCAATCAACTGCCGGGTCGCTGGCAACTGTAAAGACGCAGCATGCGCCGCTTGATCCGTCCAAATTTCCCGGACCATTACGGTATCAGCTTCTTCGGTCGTACTGACGATATACTGCTCACAATCTGAGACATCTTGTAAGGACGTTGCTGCTTCTAACAGTACCTCCACCAATCGGTGTCCCTCACCGGGTTGGGTCGTGAACTTTGTCCATAATCCGTAAAACATCTTGATTTCCCCCTTCATGATTGGATGATTACTTATTTGAATGAAAATTCCTGGGAACACTTGGGTAATACGAACGTATAGAAAGTAACAGCTTACATAAGAAAAAGGAGGATCCTCTATTGAAAAAACGTCTGCTTGTCACGACTGGTTTGTATCTGCTCGTCATGATGATGACGATTTACGCCATCTTTTTCGAACAATCCGATTCGACTTTTCTGCTGATCATTCAACTCGGACTGTTGGTCCACTTCTACTTCCAGTACCGGATGGCATACATTGTACCTGATCAGGATCTTCCTACTGCACCATTTCGATTGAATGTCCTTCGAACCGGCTTGATTGTAGCAGCCTTCGTCTCGTACATAATGCTTGATTCCGTGCCGCTCCTGCTCGCAACGGTTGTCGCTTTGGCGCTCGCTGTCCCGACGCTTGTCTCCTACGTCCGGTTACGAACACAGAAAAACTGACGCGTTCAGCTTATTCCCGTTCCGGTAACGAGCGGGTCCGGCCGACGAAAACGACCTGTTGTTTCACCAGTCGAAAGACCTGGTATTCACCGCGCGGATCGGTGTTCAATTGAACGGCGACCTGATGCCGGGCTTCTTTCGAAGAAGCTGTCTTGTCATAGGCAGACCTGACCGCAATGATCGTCTCTTTGCCATATTGCGCGGCGACATGTGTCGTCACCCGGGCCCGTACGATTTGTTCAAACGTCTCATCCTGTTCCTGCTCAAGAAAAAACCAACCGATGCCGCCGATCATTCCTAATAAGAGTAGTGCCAGTACCGTCTTTCGCATTTCGAACGCCCCGTTTCCGTTTTGTTCTCTGTAGACAGAATTCGCTGTTCATTAAAGATTTCCTGCTTTTTAAAGAAAGACCGCGATGGAAAGGAATCCTTCAAAAACAAGCCGTGCAACCGATTCCCGAAAAGAGAGTGGTTGCACGGCTTGTTTGTTACTGCTTTAATTCTTCAACCCGCTAAGCGTCTCAGGGGCTGTTTCAAAATTCAAATCAGTTCTGTTTGTCCTTCCGGTACGTCAGACCGATGAACTGTGATTTCTGATTAAACAATTTCCGGTACGACATGTAACCAACGAGGACAGCCGACGTCGCTGCCGTCGTCAGCAACAGGAATAAGATCAGCAATTGGTACAGGACGGCTTCCATCGGATTGGCCCCGCCGATGATCAGACCGCTCATCATGCCCGGCAGTTGAACCAAACCCATCGTCTTCTGCGCTTCGATCGTCGGAATCATACTCGTCCGGATGGCACTTTTTAGACTGGTATCAATCGCCGTTTTCGTATCACCGCCGAGGGATAAAATCAATTCGATCACTTCGTCACTGCGTTCGACCTCGTCCTTAAACTTGTTCAAGAATAACAGCGACAGAATCATACAGTTCCCGATCACCATCCCGCTGATTGGAATGACTTGCTGGGCTTCAAACGGAATGATGTTTAGACCGAGCATCAGCCCCATCGTCAGCACTTCGACCGAAATCAGCGTCGCAAGAACAATCCACTGGATCCCGGGAATCCCGTCGCCCTTGCGGATGACGTTGAGCGTCGCCGCTCCGATCATCAGCAGAATCATCAACAGGATATAGATCGGACTGTCGCTCTCGAAAACAAACGTCAGAATATAGCCGATGATCAGCAATTGAATGATGGAACGGACGGTCGCAATCAGGATATCTTTTTCGAGACCGAGCTTCAGCGTAAAGGCAAGAATCAGCGGAATCGCAATGAAAATCAGCGACGTCGCCAGTTGGACGTAACTCATAACGATTCCCCCTTCAAGAAGGCTTCGATGTCCGGGCGTGTTCCGTCCGGTTCAAGCAGCGAAACGTCCCCGTGCTCAAGCAATTGGCCGTCCTTTAAGAACCAGACCTCTTCACTGACACGCCGTGCCTGATCAAGATCATGCGTGATCCAGATGACGGTCACCTGAAGCTCGCGTTGCAGACGCTGAATCAGCTGTTCGATTTCCTTAACCATCCGAAAATCAAGACTGGCCGTGATTTCGTCAAGCAACAAGACATCCGGTCGATTGACAAGCGTCCGGGCAATCGCGAGCCGGCTTCGTTCACCGCCCGACAACTCTTTGACCGGTTGCTTCAAGTCGACATGGAGGTCGACTTGTTCGAGCAGCCGCTTCGCTTCATCCGGTGCCAATGTCTCGTGAAAAATTGTTTTCGGCAAACTGAGATTATCCATGACGGACCCCGGCAGCATCGGCGCACTTTGAAACGCCATTCCGATCTGTTTCCGCAGTTCGACGAGGTTCATCTGTTCCAAGTCCTCGCCACGGTAACGAATCCGACCGCTGTCCGGGGAAATCAATCCGTTGATTTGTTTTAAGCACGTCGATTTACCGGCACCGCTTGGTCCGACGAGCGTCGTGATTTTTCCTTCCGTAAAAGCACCTGAGATGCCACGGAGTATGTGTTTGTACTGCACGTCTTCAAAGGTAATGATCGACACGTCTGCTTCACCTGACTTTCTGGTTTCAATTAATCCGCTATGAAACAGGTATACCCGAAAATCACAAAAACATACAACGCCTCGACGCGCTGTATGTTCAAAAAACCGTTTATTTGGCTTCTTTTGGGTCAATCAGCGGCCGCACTTCCATCCGCCAGCCGTACTTCTGTGCTTCCGGTAACTGGGTCGTCGGATGAAGTAACGCCAAGTCGACCGCCCGTTCCAAATCATCCGCTTCAAACACGATCAGACTGCCGATCTGTTCCGTTTTGTCCGGATCCGGTCCGTCCTGATGCTGAATCTGACCGTCGAGAAGCCGGGCCCGTTTCGTTTCGGCTCCCGGATGCCATTCATACAGAACGTTGAGCTTCGTAAAAAACGTTTCGAGCGGTGGATTACACCGTTCCATGACGGCATCGAGCTCTTGTTGCGAGGACTGATTCATCTTTTCTGCATCGTAATAACCGATGAATAGAAATAACATCTGATCCCTCCTAGTTCCAAGGCTTTCCTGAGACGTCGTTCATTATTTAAGTACCCTGTTTTCAATCGATGTAATACAAAACACCTTGTCTCCGTCGAGGAAACAAGGTGCCGCTTATTTATTGGCGATTTTGCGTAACAGATACAGAGCGTATAGCATTGACGGAATCGCCATGACGAGGACTGCTATGCGCAGCAAACCAAAAATGAAATTCAAATCCGTGTAATCCATTCGCACTTCCCTCTTTCTTAATGTAACGATTTGGCGACGACTTGGCGCATCTTTTCAAAGCCAAGCCGCTCGTAGAAGACATCGACCCCGTCGTTGCTCATCCAGTAGTCGAGATCAATTTTATGTATGTCTTGTTCGAGTGCCCGGCGCTCGACTTCAACCAACAACTGACGGCCGAACCCTTGCTGCTGTTTGTCATCGACAATACAGAGATGGTGGACGCGGGCTTTCGAATGGGCAAACTGAAAGGCACTTTCCGGGCGCCGGAGATATTCAATCCAGACGTATCCGATCGCTTCCCCGTCGAGTTCCGCCAGCAAAAACTGATGGGTTCCGGTTCCGACGATTTTCGCAAAAAACGCCCGGACTGTCGTAAAGTCAAACGGTTTAAAGAAGTCGGGCTGTTGCACGACATGCGGCTCATGGACGTAGCGATTCAGCCTAGCTAATGTATCCAGGTCCGTTGTCTCGACAATCTGCATGTGTACCCCTCCGCTCAGTGTGTGATTTGTCCATTGAAGACGTACGGGACCGTCTGTTGCGTCGTCAGAATCTGTTCGTATTCTTTCGACAGATTCATGAACTGAACGGCGTCGGCAATCGTCACCCACGATATCTCTTCGATTTCATCCGGAAAAATCGTGCCAATTTCGCCCCCGCGAATCTCCGACTGGAAAAAGAAGAACAGACAATGTTCATCGACTTGCGGAAAAAACGCTTCGCTGACGTGTAACAGTTCCCCGACCGCAACGTCATATCCGGTTTCTTCCTTCGCTTCCCGGACGGCTGCTTCCGGTAACGTCTCCCCCGCTTCGACTGTTCCCCCGGGCAACGTGTAATACGAATAAGACGGTCCGATGTTTTTGACCATTAACACTTGATCCCGTTCCTCGTTCAATAAGACGTTATAGACGATATTTTTTTGACGTGTCATGCTCATTCCCCCCTCAAATCGGTAGATGGTATTTTTTAACTTATCTACTATACCATAGTCTTTTTCAGACAGGGAGAGCCCTCTATAAAATAGGAAAAATAATTCCATATGAATGACCTTATGGCAAAATAATTCCAATACGTCAAAAAAGGAGGATCAGGATGATTCATTTGGAAAAAGCAACAGCTGAAGACGCGCTTGCTTTATTCGAGCTGCAAGTCGCGGCGTTCAGTCCATTGCTTAAAAAGTATCAAGATTACGAGACGAATCCGGCAAATGAAACGATTGACCGGGTCTACGCGCGCATTCATCATCCGACAGGCTGTTTTTTAAAGATCATCGCGGACGGACAGCTCGTCGGCGCGATCTGTATTCGCTGGAACGAAGACGTTTATTTCCGGATCAGTCCGTTGTTTCTGGCACCGGATGCGCAAGGCAAAGGATTTGCCAAACAAGCCATGCTGCTCGCGGAAGCCCGTTATCCGCAGGCCAAGACGTGGGAACTGTCGAGTCTATTCGAAGAAACGAAAACGTGTCAGTTATACGAAAAGATGGGTTACGTTGAAACCGGTATCCGTAAGCCATTGAACGACAGAGCAACGCTGATTCACTATCAGAAAATCATGGTCTGAAAAAGGAGAATGAGGATGTCGATGATGAAAACTATATGTACGGCGTTAACGGCTCTTACGTTACTGATTCCGTTATCCCCGGACGCGATCGCCGAGACAAACGGACCGACGACGGAGCAAAAAAATGAATGGTATCAGCAATATGAGATCGTGATTGAATCCGTCAATCAAAGCAATCCGGACGGTGAGCTGGAGTTGGCCCCGATCTATTCCTTTCAGGATGAAGACTGGCGTCCGGTCGAGGAATTCAGAAAAATCGCCAAGAAGCGGAGTACCTTCAAAATCGCTTTGACATCAAACGAGAAACAGGCGGTCAAAGAGGAGTCAGCAAGTGACATCAACGTCCGGCCGGATATTACAACCGTCTACAGTCAAAGTGCCGGACGCCATCCCTGCTCGGAGACGGTTTCCGTCACGTCCGAATCCCGGACAAAAGGGACATGGGTTCAAAAAGGCTATACCGCGACGCGTATCGATGCCAACCAAACGTATGAAATCAGTCTCGGCGGGTACTATACGAAGGACGGAATCGTCACGGGACATATTCCGACGATTGAATTCCATTGCGGACGGAACGGTGAAATCAGTTGAAGAATAGGTAACATCTAAAAACCATTATTTTACATATAAAGACCATTTGTGGTACTCTGAACATCTAAGGAGGGTTGTCCATGATTAAAAGAGTATCGTTTGTTCTTCTTTCCATGACACTGGCTGTTGCCACCCTGCTGCTTGCCGCGCGGTATGCCGTCGGTCAGAGCGTCATTTCATTTGACCAGCCCAAAGCTCTCAGCCTTTCAATCGCAATCGTTGTTTTATTATTCCTACCACCTCTTTTTCTGTCGTTTTTTGAGAACACTATCATGAAAGTGATGAATGCGGCCTATCAATCAATCATTTCTTTGTCCTTCATCGGACTGATTCCCATGGGATTCATGACACCCGATGGCTCACTTGTGATTGTGCTGACTGCGGTGATTGGAACAGTCATCAGCATCTTCAGTACGGTGACGGCAGTCGGAAAAAGCAATGCACTTTCTACTACGCGTATCTAACTCTTTAATCAGAACCGAAGCGTTTTCGCTAAATCCTTGAAGCAACAGATGATTCATTTGTTGCTTCAAGGATTTTTTCATATAAATAAAACCTATTTTAACCCTGTGATTAATTGCAAATAAACATCGAAATAATGACATTTTTCATAATCATTTTGACTAATATCATTGTCATTACGACTAACATCGTTTACAATTTAAGTGAGGTGAAGGATATGAAGTCAAAAGTGAAGGAACTGCGCGCACGTCATGGATGGAATCAGACTGAACTGGCAAAACGTGCTAACATTTCCCGACAGACTGTCAGTTTGATTGAGCGAGGAGAATTCATGCCGTCGCTCCTGATTGCAGCTAAAATCGCCCGGGTCTTTGAAACAACGATCGAGGACATCTTTCAATTTAACGAGGAGGAGTTACTGTGAGTAAAAGTCTGAACCTGGTTTTACGGATGCTTGTCGGCGGTACCATTGGATTTTTCTTGATGTACTGGGTATTAAGTAGTCCGCTTGAAGGGATTGCCTTTTCGGAGTACAGCTTGTGGGTCAATGGATTTTTACTTGTTGTTCTAATCGGATTACTTCTATTATCGTTCATTCGATACCGGAAAATTCATCGCCTTCTCAACCAACCGTTGACAGGAGACGCGGAAGATTTGGCCGATCAACAGATGTATCGTTGGTTCAGCGACGGCACACTGAGTTTAAATTTAGTACTTCCGCTTAGTCTTGCAGTGATCAGTGTGAATTTAGTACTCGATCAACAGCTTTCATTGGTCGTGACTGGCTTCGTCGTAATGGGTGTCGGACTGATTGGTTCGATCCGGTTTCAGGCGCTGGTCCAGCACATGTATCCGGAACGGAAGCTTCCGGACATCAGTGAAACGGATTATGCCATGAAACTCCTCGCGGCATCGGATGACGGGGAAAAACACGTCATGCTCGAAGGACTGTACAAAACACATTCTCTTGTTAATATGATGCTGATTGTTGGAATCATCTTGCTGCTCTTCTACTCACTGTCGACATCGAGCTCTCAGCTATTCAGCATTTTCGTCATTACCTCCATCTTGATGGTCAGTAACGCAAAATATTATCTGACGATTCGTAATCGTTAAGAACAGGAGAAATCAGCATGCTTCGAAGCATTATTGCCGGTATGTTCACCTCCGTTTTGATTTCCGGTGTTTTAACCTGCTGGTCCTCTACACCAATGTCGGAACGGGCAAGCCATACGATGTATTCATCAGCGAGCGGCATCTTTATCAAAATCAGCCGAGAATACTCCCCCTTCTAAACGTTCAGGGCGAAGCCCTAGTGCAAGTGGGAGATGAATCGTCTTCGGCCAAAGCGTAGGTGGAGGTAGTTCAAACGTTCTATTCGTTTCCCGTCATCTTCATTTCAGGAATCCTCGTTGATTGGCTGAAGAAACGATTTGTTTCATTCTTCCCTAAGCGCCGGAAGACAGTCCCTTTGTTGTATGGTGTGTCAGGCAGTACAATCGCCCTGGTTATTGTTTTACTAAATCATAACGGAGCCGTTCGGTTCAGTGAACTGTTGTTCTTGCTGCCTTTCCTGATGCTTTGCGGCGCATCAGCGATTCTGTATTTTTGGATTTCGCATAGGATTCTCAAAAAATCGTATAATAATCCTAAAAAATCGTATAATAATCCTAAAAAATGACTCGCGGTTAAAACTACCGGAGTCATTTTTGACGTCCATCGAGATCGTCTGTTTGAACTGAATGAGCATCATCCGTTGACCGTTCAGTTCGACTTCTACTGCTGTGTTCTCCTGTCGGAATCCGTTACCTGTCAGGACTTTTTGCGAAGCGATATTTCCGTCCGTCGTCTCCGCTTGAATTTCCTCAATATCAAGTTTCGTACATTGTTTGATTAGCAACCGGACGGCCTCTTTGGCAATCCCCTTACCCGTATGATTTTGTCCGATTCGGTACCCAAGTTCTGCCAGTTTCGTAGTTACATCCCGATCGACGAGATTGATCCGACCCATAATTTCTCCGCCTTCACCTTTGATCAGGTAAAAGAACGAAGTGCCATCTCGCTGTTCCTGTAAGAGTGACGCATGCCGTTGCTTAAAAATCTCAGGCAGGTAATAGTCTTCGCCTCGCGAAGGAATCGACTGTTCGAAATACAGACGGTTCTCGAGTTCAAATGCATATAACTCTTCTGCGTCCAGTGCCGTACAGGCTTCCAGCTGTATTTTCATACCACCCCTCCTAAAATTCCTAATTATCCCTTTCGAATTCCATATATTATCATTATAATCATATACGATACGTTTTATCAAAGCGTCTCCATTACAGTTCAAGTTAGGACATACCATGTTCATCAAACGAAATCATCATAATCTGGCTACCCATAATGTCCGTGTCTTTTATTTCATCACCTTGTTCGGCACGATCAACCTCCTTGATCCGGTCATCACCCTATTTTATTTTCAGCGCGGCTTGTCGGCATCTGACATTTTAATCATTCTCTTCATGTATTGTGCCGCCACATTAGTATCGGAAATCCCGACCGGTGCCTTTGCCGACCGCTTCGGACCAAAAGCGTCGTTTTTAACCGGCAGCTTGATCAGTATTTTCTCAACCAGTCTGTTGCTGATTGCGGATGACATTTGGTGGTTTTCGATTCAGGGACTGCTGTGGGGATTATCAACGTCCTTCTTTTCCGGTTCAGACGATGCCTTGATTTTTGAATCATTAAAGGAAAGCGGACAGGAAAAGGCGATGAGTCAGGTCATGGCGAAAATCTCGTCCGTTATGTTCTCCGTCACGATTTTTACCAGCCTGATCGGCGCCTACCTCGTCCGCGATTTAGCGGAAAGCCAGTTCCAATTTCTGATCCTCATTGGAATTCTCTTTAAAATCATCGAATTCTTGTTGATTTTCAGTCTGATCAATCCTAAATCGTTTGATCAGTTCCGGGACAACCCGTATACCCATGTCAAAAATGGTTGGCAGATCATCCGCCGATCACCGGATCTGATTAAAGTTTTTCTCAACTTCACGATTGTGTTGATTCCATCTGTCGTCATTTTCGGAAAGTTTGAGCAACCGTATGTGACGGGAGCCGGACTTCCAGTTGCATGGCTCGGTGTTTTGTACGCAAGCGCCGCTCTACTCAGCATGCTGATCACCCGGCACCTCGCCTGGCTGTTGCTCCGCTTCAAACGGACGACACTGATGCAACTGTCGGGTATTATCACACTGCTTGCCGTCTCACTGGCGAGTTTCCTGTTTAACAGCTTATGGATCGCCTTAGTACTGTTTTTTGTCCTGCGGATGCTGCGGTCGATCCGACAACCGCTTTACTCCGGTATCATCAACGAACACATCCCGTCCGGTAGCCGGGCGACGACACTCTCGCTGCTTAATCTTGTTGATTCCGCGTTCGATTTAATCATTCTCGGAACGATGTCGTTTGTCGCGACCCTCGGATTACCAGCCATCTTTATCGGCTGTGCTTTAATCATTGGAATCGGCTTGTTGTTTCCGGTCCGGGAAGCGAAGCATGTACAGGAGCAAGAAGGGAGACCGATCGTATGATTTATCGGAAAATCATTGCGGCTTCCATCTCCGGCGCTATCTTCGCCATGTTATTCGGTCTGTTTGTTCCGGGTCCGACCAGCTTGCCTGATAATTCGATGGGGCAGTATATATCAAGTGTTGTCATCAGTATTCCGGCTTACCTGATGTATAGTTTTCCGTTCATCCTGATTTACGGCGGGATGACGTCACTGATTAGTGAAATCATCAGCCGACGGATCACCAACCATCCAAAAGCGGAATTCGTTGTGTCGGGTGTGCTGCACCTGGCATTCGGAGCCGGGGTTTTCCTGCTCCTGAATCCTTACGCGGGTATTCTCAGCCTGGCTGCCGCTCTCCTGTTTTTCGTGACGGATCGTTACTTACAAAACAAACGAACTTCGTACCGGCTGACGCAAGCTTTGATGAGTCTAGAAATTCCGATCGGCGTCTGGATTCTGTTCATGGGAATCGTTTACCTTCAAAGCCTGGTAACTGGAAACTGAACAAGAGCGGATCACCTGACATTCCAGGTCGTCCGCTCTTTTGTTAAAAGTATGTATTAAATCCGATTTCATCTTCCCGCAGAACACCTTTTTCATTGATGTATTCCGTGGTCAGATTTCCGTGCCGAAGTAATTTCTGTTTTTTTATAGCCGTTGCCAGACGCATCAGATTTTTCTCTTCCGTCGGTAACCGGTCCCGTTGCAGTGTAATCGTAATGAACGGCGGAATTTTCGATTTCTGATACTCGCTTGACGATGCCGGATCCAACTTCAACTGTTGGACATCGTCCGGATAATAAACAGCCATGTACGCCGTCCCTGAACCGAAGATCTTTTCGACAAGCGGACGAATCTGTTCCGTCAGTTCCTCTGACCACTGTTCCGACAAGTATGTATCCGTGACCTGCTTCGACTGCTGATCGATGTAGACGAAAAATTCCGTATTGGTTTTTGGCTCCTTCAATTGTACGGCATAATCAAACTCAGAGTATTTCCCCGCAGCGTCGTAAAAGACGCCTTCCAGCTCTGCCTGTTTGAAGTGTTTTGTGATATACGATTTTGTCTCGCGTACGACACGATCCGCTTCCGGTTGGTCCGGTTCCATCGACTGGACATACAGGAAAATCACCAGACCGGACATCACGATTATGACGCCGAAAAGGATTAGTACTTTTTTAGCAAAAGTATTCATGAAGCCCCTCCTTTTTTCTTAATATTACCATCCTTTTTATCAAATTGACTAAATCCATCCATATTTCACTTTCGCATTTCGTTTCCTATCCCTACAATGAATATAATCCCTTGTTCTCTGGATCCTACCAATGAAAGTGTGGTGGAAACATGTGCCGAATCATTCAGTTGATGCTGTTGAGTCTAGTCATCGTAGCCATTTTAACCGGTTGTTCTGATCAGTCATACGTGATTGAAGAACGGAACGGCAATCAGCTTTCGCTCGGTCCGGACGAGCAAAATCCGGAAGCTTCCTATGCATTGATCGAAGTCACGGTTGACGACCAAACGAAAGTTAACGGTCAAACCAACCAATTATCCTGCCTGCAAAAAGGTGATCGTATCCGCTTTGCATATCGGAACAGCAAAAAACCGCTCGTCGCAACGATTGAGCGGGTGAAATAATCTAGAAAGAAGGTTGATCAGATGGAACTGTCCGGAAAACGGATTCTCGTCACTGGTATCACCGGGACGCTTGGCCTACGTGTCGCAAAACGATTATTGCCGGAGGCACTGGAAGTCCGGGGATTGATACGACAGACGGAGCGCTTCACTGAATTCGAATCACTCGGGATTACACCGGCGATCGGGGACTTGACCGATCAAACGTCGCTTCGACAAGCAATGGAACAAATTGACTGGGTTGTCCATTGCGCCGCCCGCGGCTTGGACGTCCGGATTCTCCGCCCCGGTGCCATTTGCGCCGAACAGGATTCCCACTGGGGCGACCGGCAAGTCAGACGGATGCAGGAAGCGGATTGTGTGACCTGGGTCCACCCGGACGATCTCGTCAACTGGGTCCATGCCGATAACATTGCCGAGATGGTTTTCCTCGTCCTGACACGTGGAAAACCAGGTGATGTGTTTCACGCCGTCGATACCAACATTCCGGAAACGGACTTCCGAATGCGGCTGGTTGAAGCCTCCGGCAAACCGTACCAAATCCCTGATCGTGTCGCGGAACGTCCGACCTATGCAACAGACAAAATCAAGACACTCGGTTACGAACCGGTTCGATCGTTTGACGAGACAATAGAGCGGTTGCTCCAGTTGTTCTCACTGCAACCGAACGCCAAATAAAAGAGCTTCTTCTGCCTGACTAACGAAACGGAGGACTGAAATGAAAAAACAGTTGATTTTCATCCTGCTGAGCAGCATTTGTCTGACTGCCGGCTGTGCGCGGGAAACCGAAACGATCTCAACGACCGACATCATTGCGAAGGAAGCCCGCCAGGATCAATCAGCGGATTTAATCCGGATCCATGATCGTGTCTATAAACGGAGCGGCAAAAATATGACCATCGTGAAAAAATATCTGGTTTCCATTACGACCGTCCAAAAACAGTTATCTGGAAAAGAAGCACTTGCCGACCGGACAGCAACCGACTGGCCGAAAGGAACGAAGTTGTACCAGTCAAAAAATTCAACGGGCGAATTGTACGTGTTTCAAGGGACTGTCGCGTTTCGGTACGAAGCCATTGCAGAGGGTTGAACCCGTTTCAGGACATCAGTCCGAACCTTACGATTTTGTTAGTTAAATCTCTTAAGGCTAGATGGTACACTAGCGGCATTATGAACAGCCATCCGCTAAGGGAGACTTCCTATGAAAGAAACCACGCCTACATCCACTTCTATTACGACCAATGAAAAAATCATCCGCTTGATCCAAGGATTGCACCAATTGCACACAGCTCCGATGAAAGCTGCCCACTATCAAAAGTTAGCCCGCTATTTACCGTATCCGTCTCTGACGGAAATCGAACGGCGATTCGGCTCCTGGACTCGTTTGCTCGAACAGGCGGGAATCATCCGGACTTCCGAACTATCGACTGAAAAACGGGCGGTGCTCGACCGCTCGAAAACCGATTCGGCAAACAGTGACCGCTGGAGTGTTGATGACAGCATCGCCTTTTATGTCAAAACATGCGGCTCCCGGGTGACCATCCGGTCCTATTCCGAACTGCGGGCCAATTATCCGCAAATGATGAGTGCGAATACCATTATCCGCCATCACGGAACCTGGAAACAGGCGTTGGCTCATTTTCAATTATCGTCAAGCGGCCTCTACTCAAATGAAGACTGCTTAAATGCCTTACGCGAAGCCTATGACGCGATTGGTCCGACTATCACGAGCCAGGAATATGTCCGGTACTCCCGGACACATCAAGCTCCTTCCTTAACGTTATTGATTGAACGCTTTTCCAGCTGGCGGGAAGCCCTGCGACTGCTCGAGGAGACACTGGACACAAAAGGTTGATCCCCGTCTGAGGATCAACCTTTTGTCATCTGTCAGATAATTCACCTGGACGTGCAGTAAAAACAATATGATCCTGACCTTCCTGACAATCGGTCAATGTAAAGACATATCCTTCGTTTTCAGCTTTCTTCTGCATGTTTCGACAGACTTCTTTTTCCCGGTCGTCGGCCTGGGAACCGTATTCGTCGCGCGATGAATCCAGTGAATAGACGAACTGTTTTCCGTCGTAGGTGATGTCTTCCAGAATTGCATCTCCTTCCGTCGTATAGTTCGTGATCCGAATTGTGTCTTTTTTATTCGCCTCCACCCGCTGTAAAAACGTTTCAAACTGGTCAACGTTCGCCCGTTCCGGTGTCGTGACGATATCGCCGTTTTTGATGGCTTCCTCTGACGGGTAATCGTTACTTGCACAACCGGCAAGCATCAGAATTCCAACTCCAAACAACAGATAGATTCGTTTTCTCATCCCCATCCCTCCTTCAGAGTGTCGTCGCAACGGTTTGTAAATCGTCAGCCGTCTCGGCAATCGATTCCGCGATATGGCGCATCCCTTCAATCGTTCCGGCAACCTGTTCCGTATCCTGCGACAGCGTAATGATCTGTTTCGAGACATCGACCGTTTGGCGGGAAATCGTCGTAAAGGCGGTGACGACGCGCCCCAGCTCCTCCGTCGTTTGCACGACCGATTGTTCTGTTCCGTTCATCCGCCGTGAGACTTGTCCCATTTTCGAGGTGATTTCCTGCGCGATGCTTGATGCTTCTGACGCGGAACGTTTACTTTCTTCCGCCAGTTTCCGGATTTCCTGGGCGACGACGGTAAAGCCACGTCCCATCTCGCCGGCCCGTGCGGCCTCGATCGAGGCGTTGAGACTCAACAGGTTCGTCTGATCGGAAATCGCCGTCACCATTCCGGCAATTCGTTCGATTTCTTGCGATAAAAAAGCAAGTTGCGTCATCTGTTCCGTCGTCTGCGTCATCTCGGAGACGACGTGCTCGAACCGTTTCGTTTCCGCCTCGACCAAATCGACGCCATCCTCTGCTTCTTTCGCGGCTTGGCTTAATTGCATCGCAATCGTTCCCGTCGTCAACGAAACCTGTTGGGCATGTCGCTCCATTTCCTGAAAACTGGCGGACGATTGTTGACTCATCGCGGCCAGTTCCTCTGTCGACTTTTGAACGGTCTGTCCGACACGCTGTTTCGCATCCGTCACCGTCTGCCGCTCGGCTTCGACCATTTCCTCATACATCGTCAAAACAATCTGTTGTTCGAGATTAAACAGTTTTCCGGCGGAGCGGACGATCCGGACCTGTTCCGACTCCGGTAACGTACTGTCCTCGATTTGCCGGCTTAAGACGTTTAATACCTTTTGGAACGCGGCGATGTACCACTTGTTTTGCAGACCAATCCGGACATGACGGTCGGCGATCCGTTTTCGGACATTGATGTAGTCCGGTGTAACCTGTCCGTCAAACATCTGGAGGATATGCTTGGCAAGCGTTCCTTTTAACCGTTCAAGTGTCGAATGCCGTTCAATCAGTTGTTTCAGCTCCGGCACCCGGACCAACTCCGCATAAAACGCATCGACCATCTGCGGCATCCACTCCGCGACATCGTGACGGATCAAACGAACGATTTGTAAATCCTCGACCGTCAAATCAATCAGCTGGAGTTGTTGCGCAAATGCTGAACCCGCTTCTAAGCGAACATGTACCTGTTCTTGTTGCATCCGTTCTGAAAACGTCATCTCTTGTTGTTTTGCCCACCATTTCACACTATCGATCCCCTTTTTCAATCATCTCATCTTGTATAACGGCTCCATACTGCCAAAGATGAAGTATTTTCCTTTGAATTCCCAATATGGAAGACCTTTTTTCCAAAAGAGTGACAGATATGACCGAATATTCGAAAAAACAACCTGTCCGTGACGGATTGTCAGATCTTTTAGGATACGGTTCGTTGAAGAAGCCATTGATCGAGACGATGCAGTTGTGACGTAAACCCTTCTTTCATCCCCATCTCAAGGACTTGTTTTACCGCTTCCTCGGTCTTAAAGTCCGACCGGAACACTACCCGGGTCCGGTCACCGACGGCTTCGAACGTCGTCACGTTTTCACTGCCCGGCAATTCTTCGGAAATTGTTCCGGAAGCATCCGAAAAATAATCGGCGTGGGCGTAACTTTGCGGAGCATCGATTTGTCGGAAGATCGCTTTTCCCCACGACTCCATTCCGTAGAATTCCCCTTGTGCGGGATCCTTGCAGCGCATACAGTAATGCCAAATGCCGCCTTCGACGAAATCAAAGGTCGTGATTTCCGTTTGCCAGCCTTCCGGTCCCCACCAGGCTTCGAGATGCTCTTTTTCCGTAAATGCGGCAAATACCAGCTCACGTGGAGCGTTGAACGTCCATTCCATTTGAAGAACGGAACCTTCGACTTTCGTTTTTAATTTTTCCTGCATCTTCATTCACTCCTTTGGGTTGACTGTGTCCTGTATCTGTTCCAAATATCCTTCAAGTCGTGTCATCCGGCTGACCATCTGCTGTTCAAACGATTGGCTCCACGCAGTGAGACCTTGGAACGGCTCTGTTCGCAAATGATAAATCCGGCGGTTCGCGGCCGGTTCGATGCGGACGAGATCTGCTTCGAGCAAAACCTTTAGGTGTTTTGATGTCTGCGGTTGGTTAAGACCTAACTGTGCGGCAATCTCACCGACCGGCAACGGACCTGTCTTTAACAGTTCGACGATGTTCAGGCGATTGGTATCGGATAAAGCAAATAACGTACGTGCAAGCCTCTCTGACATGATTTCCACCTCTTCTTATTTATATATACCCTTAAAGGAATATTCCAAACAAAGAATATATAAAATTGAGCGGAAAAGTTGTCTTTTCGAGCTGACGTACAGTATCGTCAAAGCACACGCATGTAAAGAGAGAGTGAAGTCTGATGAAAACCGAATGGCTCGAAGCCTTTCACGTTACGGCGGAAACATCTAGCCTGACGAAAGCGAGCGAACTTTTGCATATGACGCAACCGGCGCTTAGCAAACAAATCAAAAATCTCGAACAAGCGGTCGGCGCTCCGCTGTTCACACGGACGACGAGCGGCGTCTCGTTGACGCCGGCAGGAGAAATCGTCTTCAAAGACGGACAAAAAATTCTCGAACAGCTCGATGACATGCAACGAAAAATTGATCAGTTGCAGGGACAGACGTCGTTTACACTCGGTTCATGGCCGAGTGTCGCCATGTCTTACCTGCCGCAACACTTCGCCAACCATCCAACAGTGGGCGGACCGGAACTGAAGATCAAGACGGCCCATACGTACATCGAACTGATGGCCGGTTTGGAGCAGCATCAGTACGATGCCGTATTGCTCGACGATCGGCAAATCGAGCATCCGTATCCGTCAACAAACCTGTATACGGAACCGTTTTTACTCTACTTCCATGAAGCCGACGAACGGTTCGAAGGCTGTGTCGATGTCCGGTTCGATCAAATCGAAGCCTCGTCGTTCCTGTCCTTGCCGATCGACTGTGACTCGACGAATATCCTGAAAGCCGCGTTTGCGGAACGCGGGGCGACCTATACCGTCGCCTCGGAAATGGAATTTGGTTCAAGCGTCCTTGGCTTCATCCGGGCAAAACTCGGGATCGCGATTTTACCGGCAATCTTTCAGGATGGTCTCCCGCCGGAAGTCCGGACATTGCCGATCACCGGTTTTGACGTGACACGGGAACTATCTCTCGTAACACGGGATGCGGAACACCATCAGACGTTACTCCGTTTGATTGGTCATCCGCGTAGCCGTTGATTCAGTCGGTTCCGCAGAGCGTCGATTTCGGAACGGTCGATCGTCTGATCGTCGATTTCCCCGTAACGGACCACATGATAGAGCATCGGATCAATCGTCAACTTGATCCGGTCGAGCCAGTCCTGGACCGTTTCTTCCGGCCGGCGTTTTGATCCGTCCGGCAGCTGCCGGTCAAAAGAAGCAATCAATTGACGGACTTCGGAAACGGAGTCCGTTTGTTGTCGTTGTTGCTCCGGATGCCAGTCAAGCGGTGCTATCTTCGGACGCAAGATTTGCGGATCCCCCTCTTCCGTCGGCTCAAGCAACTGTTTACGCCGGCGGTATCCGAGTAACCGGCGGAACACAAACACTGATAAGAAGGCTGTGACCAGTGCTCCGACCGGCAGCAGCATATCCGGCAAGAACAAGGAGGCACCTTTGATCATCGGACCGCTCGGAAAACGTTTGATTTTTATCGCCGCCGCCTTCAGTCCTTTACGCGGTTTGATTTTATAATGGAAGGTATAATCCGCCGGTTTGTAAATGTAAGTCGTGTAGGCATAACGTTCAAAAGCAACCAAAGATGCTGCCAGTACTAAAACGGAGAGAATCATCAGTCCGAGCTTCCGTTTCATATCGCCCCTCCTTTTTTTACCAAATAATAACATATCGTTTTCAGTCCATCAGCATTTTTCTTTCTTTTCAGTCAATTTGAGCGTACAGTAAAATTACACTGTCAGAATAGGATGTGATCGTATGTACTTACCTTCGTTTCAACTGGATCAGAAAACCGTTCTTGTGACCGGTGCAGGTCGTGGCATCGGCCGTGCCCTGGCAATCGGAATGGCGGAAGCTGGCGCAGATGTCTTACTGGTCGCCCGGACGGAATCCGATTTACAGGAAACCGCAAAACAGGTCGAACAGCTTGGACGACGGGCCTTTGTTTTGACGTGCGACGTCACCGACCGGACGCAGGTCCAGGCGACAGTCGACCGTGCCTATACATATGTCGACCGGATTGATGTCCTTGTCAACAACGCCGGAATGAACATCCGCTCGAAAGCACTGGATGTCACCGAGGACGAGTGGGAAACAATCCAGCAGACGAACTTAAAGTCTGCCTTCCTGTTCTCACAGGAAATCGGTCGCCGGATGCAGGACACGGGCGGCAGTATCTTGAACATTGCTTCGGTTGCGGGACACGTTGCGCTGCGGACCGGTGTCGTTTATGCGACGACAAAAGCCGCTTTGATTCAGATGACCAAAGTTCTCGCGCTGGAATGGGGACCGAAAAACATCCGCGTCAATGCAATCGGACCGTGGTATTTCAAGACGCCGCTGACGGAACCGTTGCTCGCCGATCCAACCTACTTACAGGAGATCGTCGACGTCACACCGCTCGGCCGGGTCGGTGAACTGACGGAACTCGTTGGACCGGCTGTTTTTCTTTCGTCGGATGCCGGAGCATACGTCACCGGTCAAACGTTATTCGTTGACGGCGGGATGACGATTAAAGGGTTTTGATTTAATCAGGACAAAGTAACAGGGACTTCCGATTTTTATCGAGAGTCCCTGTTTGTGCTTGATGAGAACAACTTTCTTTTTCATCAAAACGATTAAGTATGTATACATAAAACAAGAAACAAGTCGCGCGACTTGTTTCTTCACAACACACGGAACGGACTGACGCTGTCGGATGGTTTTAAGTGATATGTAGCAATCGGTTTAAAGTGGCTGTTCAGCGTCTTGACCCGGAATTCGGCCGTTTCAGTGATTTCTTCGAGGACGTGATACGTTTTCGTTTTCGCATCATACACATAATCGATCAAATCAGCTTTACTATCATATAAGACACG
Organism: Exiguobacterium sp. s145; assembly: GCF_018618835.1. NCBI lineage: Bacteria > Bacillati > Bacillota > Bacilli > Caryophanales > Exiguobacterium > Exiguobacterium sp. s145. The sequence continues at coordinate 106,657 of NZ_JACSMV010000002.1, forward strand.
GACTTGTTTCGTCTTATGATTGATTTCATACATCCGGTCTTGATTAAAGATCAGTTCGGTTTCTTTTGTAAGGGTTTGTGTTTTCTCGACCCCGCCTTTTACATATCGATCCGTTGTCATCATTTTCGTACTACGCTGTTTTTTAACGTCATACGACAAGACCGTCAATTTTTCATTTTTTTCCGAACGGTTGCCGTAAATTTTGAGTTGTGAACCGGCCAGGCGAATGTAATCGGCATAAATTAATTCTTTGATGGTCTCATGCTGGAGAGGCTTCAATGATGTTGGATCAAAGGTATGGAGTTTGATTGAGTAATCGATTCCTTTCATATGATCTGCCAGTACATACAATTTATCACCGGTCACGATCAAATCTTTTCCGAAGCCGGTATAACGTTTCGTTGCCCCGATTTTCTTGAAATCCAATGTATATTTCGTCAGCGAAAATTGATTGATTGCCGATAAACTCATCATATAATAGGCATTTTTATACTTCTTGATTCGCATCGGTGCCGGCTCAATCTGCTTGATGGTCGTCTTACTATTTTTCAAGTTGATGACACGGTTATGATACGAGCTGTACAACAGTCCGTCATGCAGACGATCAGCGCCTTTCAGCGTATAGCGCACCGTTTCAATCTTTTTATTGCCGATATAAGTCTCGAATGTCGTGAGCGGCTGTTCGTAACTTGTTGAAACGACTTGATACGTATCTTTTTGCGCCGCTACAGCGTGATTAAATCCAACAGTCATACTGACAACTGTTGCTGCCATCAGCAGCTTGTAAGCTTTTTGCATAAGTTACACTCCTTCCTGAATTTGTCACAACACCTGAAACGGCATTAAACGGCCGGTCGGCTGAAACTTATAATCGGCAACCGGCTTAAAGTGGCTGTTCAGCGTCTTGACCCGGTAGTTACTTGTTTCATAATTTCCTTCGAGCACGTGATACGTTTTGGTTTTACTGTCGTACGCATAGTCAATCAGTGCCTGTTTACTGCTGTACAGAACCCGGACCTGTTTCGTTTTTTGATCGACTTCGAGCATCGAATACATATTGAAGACTAAATCTTTTGTCGGTGACAAGGCTTTTGTCTCGTTGACCCACATGACGGATTGCTTGGACGTCAAAACGATTTTGCCCTGTTGTTTTTTTAAGTTATACGACGCAATCGACAGCTCTTCCCCTGCTTCCGTTTGATTGCCGTAAATTTTCAACTCGTTACCGGTATGCCGGAAATGAAAAGCAAAAATCATCGGCTTGATTTTCTCAAGGTGGAGCGACGTAAAGTGTTTAGTATCAAACGTATGTATTTCAACCGAATTCGTTTCCGTTTTCATGTTATTGGCGAGGACATACACTTTATCCCCGGTTACGATCATGTCCCGTCCGTGACCGACAAATCTTTTTGTCTGACCGATTTTTTTGAAGTCGAGTGTGTATTTCGTCAGCGAAAATTCATTGAGTGCAGATATAGTTAAGACATAGTAAGCATTTTTATACTTTGTAATCCGCAGTGGCGAGTCGGCGACTTTTTGGAGTGTCGTCTTGCTGTTTTTCAGATTGATCACCTGGTCACCGTAAGAACTGTATAACAAACCGTCATGCAGACGATCGACACTGCCTAACGTGTAACGTACCGTTTCCACTTTCTTTCCGCCGATGAAGCTCTCAATTTGGGTCAACGGTTGACTGTAACTCGTCGACGCGATCTTGTAACTGTCCGATTGTGCCGAAACATCATGAGTAAAACCAATCGTAGAACTGACAATCGTTGCTGCCATCAACAGCTTGTATCCTGTATGCATGTCCCGGGTTCCTTTCCATACGAACCATATTGAGGTTCTAGAAACCGTCACATCCTGACGTCTCCACTTTCTCCTCTATATAAAGAATACCCATTTAATGTCACGTGGAAAGTCGTGAATCATTAAATGGGTCAATTCGTTTTTCAGGAATGAGATTATTTTTTAACGACCGGCCGCATCGGATCAAAAACGGCTTTCGAATCGAAAAACGGATCCAAGACCTTTGTTTTTTTCGCCAGTGCCTGGCGGAGCCGGATCCCGTCGACATTAATCCGTGCCTGACGGTAATAGTCTTTGCCTAACTGTTTCCAGGCATGCTGCGACGCATCGACGTTATAAAAATAATGGAACCCTTGCTGCGTCAAATAACGGTATTTATCCCCCGTGTACCCATGCCAATTCTGAATATCACTGCCGAACGGATAAATCAACTGCCGTGTCGTTCCGATCAATGGAGCGACATCACGGTTGTAGCGAGCCGTATCCGCCTGAAGCGTTGCCAGACTGACTTTTCCGATCGCGATGTGACCATAGGTGTGGCTGGCAAATTGCCATCCGTCCTTCTTCAAGGCCGTTGCAGTCGCTTTTGCCTGTTGACGCGCCTGCTCAACTTTAGAAGAACTTCCGTACTGCGCATACGACGACCGGTACCCGAGAACACCGTTGTAGCCGGTGATACCAAGCAATCCTTTTGCGCCGTGGTAAGAGAAGTCCGGATGGCGGTTGACGAACGCATCCACGATCGGCACGAGATCATAAGCACCGTCCGGTTTTCCGGCCATCGAATTGGTGATCCGCCCGTTTTTCACTTTCAACGTCGTCGCAAAACCGTCTCCCGTCATGTATTCATAGTAGTTGACGTCATCCTGCGACAGGACAAGCGGCTTTTTGCCCTTTGGAAAAGCAAGTCCCTTTTCCGTCATCCGTCCGTCTCTCCATACCGCAAGATCGGTCGGGCGGACGAGGACATAGTTCCGTTGATACAAGGCGGTCAAAATCCGTTCGAACTCCCCTTTCGTCACCATATAATCATCGTAGCCCTGCTGTTTCCGGTCCCCGTCAAAGGCACGTTTCGGCTCGGCGATCAAGGAGTGGAAAAACAGGTGTGGGACGGACTTACCGGCTTTGATCGTTCCGAGATTCGCCTGTTTCGCCGCGTATTCCTTCCGCTTTTGTTTCGCTTCCGTCGTCTTCAACCGGTCGACAATCCGGATTGCCCGGGCATAATCGTACTGGGCCGCGATAAAATCGGCGCGTTTTAATTCCTGACGTATGTAGCTCGTGTCTGCTGCCTGATGTTCGACCTGCTTCGTTTTCGTTTCTGATCCAACTGACGGCTGACCGCATCCACTGATCAATACGATTCCTGCAAGACTGACGCCCATCCATTTTTTATTCATCTGAATTCCGTCCTTTCTCCGACAAACAATACTCCACTCCGCTTACTTTTTATATTCCCGATTATTCAGTCGATTAACTACTTTGAGAAGGGTATTCCAGTTCGTTATGTCCCCCATCCAAAGCGGAAGTACACAAACCGCCCGGATGGGTGTTTAATAAGGGACGTAATGAAAACACACGGAGGTGCAACACATGATTGAACAAAACGTCATTAATAATATTTGGTATAACACAGAAGAAACGATTCCCGTCTTTAACCCGGCAACTAAAGAATTGCTCGGACACGTCCCGAGCAGCACAGCAGACGATGCAGCGCGTGCCGTCGATGCAGCAAGTACAGCATTCGTCGACTGGTCGGAACGGACAGCCGATGACCGCGCCGATAAAATCGATGCCTGGTACCGCCTGATTCAACAACACCGTGATGAACTCGCGGAAATCATGACGCTCGAACAAGGGAAACCATTCGTCGAAGCACGCGGAGAAATCGACTACGGCAATCAATATGTCCGCTGGTATGCGGAAGAAGCGCGCCGGATCTACGGAGAAACAATTCCGGCATCGGTTCCCGGGAAACGACTCTTCGTCGAAAAAGAACCGGTTGGTGTCGTTGCGGCAATCACGCCATGGAACTTCCCGGCAGCAATGATTACACGGAAACTCGCTCCGGCACTGGCTGCCGGCTGTACCGTCGTGTTGAAACCGTCAGAAGAAACACCGTATACGGCACTTCGCCTCGTCGAACTGGCGATCGAAGCGGGTATTCCGGCTGGTGCGATCAACGTCTTGACTGGGGACGCCGCAACAATCAGTGGTGTCTGGCAAGGCGATTCCCGTGTCCGGAAAATCACATTCACCGGCTCAACAGCGGTCGGTAAATTGATCATGCGTCAAGCGGCTGATACGATGAAAAAATTGTCGCTTGAACTCGGTGGTCATGCGCCGTTCATCGTCACGGAAAATGCCGATCTCGACAAAGCCGTTCAAGGCGCCATCCGCTCGAAATTCCGCAACGGCGGACAAGCCTGTGTCGCAACGAACCGCTTTTATGTCCAGGCATCGGTTCTCGACGCCTTCACTGAAAAATTCGTCGCTGAAGTCAATCGTCTGAAAGTCGGCAACGGACTCGACGCCGATTCGACGATCGGACCGTTGATCAATGCGAAAGCCGTTGCCAAAGTCAAAGCACATATTGACGACGCCGTCGCCAAAGGCGCAACGATTCTTTCCGGCGGTACGATTGATGATTCAGTCGGATACTTTGTTGAACCAACCGTCCTCGGTAATGTCACGGAAGACATGATCTGCATGCAGGAAGAAACGTTTGGTCCGCTCGCACCGATTTCGGTCTTCGATACGCTTGACGAAGTCATCGAACGCGCGAACAACACACCATACGGTCTTGCGGCCTATGCGTTCTCGGAAAAAATCGACGAAGCTCTCCTGCTCGGTAAAAAACTCGAGTACGGAATCGTCGGTCTCAATGACGGTGCACCATCCGCTGCGCAAGCACCCTTCGGCGGTTATAAAGAAAGTGGACTCGGCCGTGAAGGCGGCGTCTACGGTATCGAAGATTATCTCGAAGTCAAATACTTGTCACTCGGTTAATCACAAAGCAACCCCTGTCCACTGGACAAGGGCTGTTTTTTCGTTTACTCGACGTACTCATAAAGAACGACACTCTCAATATAATGAATGAAGCGGCGCAATTCTTTTTCTTCCTCGCCCGACAAATCGCCTTCTTTTGACATCGAAGCGATTTCCTGGCGCTGGACTTCGATTGCCCGCAGACAGAGTTCTTCTTTTTGCTGATCGACGTCGGCTTTTCCGCCGACCGGTGACGACCAGCGCGTGTGTTTAAAGCGTAAACGTTTGTAAAATTCGAGTACACTTTGTACGACATCTGCCGGATAGTCGCCGCGGCATCCTTCAAGCCGGGTGATGACCTCTGTCATGACCTGTTCGTACAGCTCATGCTCGACCTGCGTCAAGTAAATCAACTGCTCGGACGACATGTTCGACCGTTTCCGTTTCCAAAGGATTTTCCGGATCGGTTGCATCAGACGAAAACGGGCTTCCTTGTCGATGGCTTCGCGCCGGTTATCGATTGACCGGAAGACTTCTTTTTTCAGCTGATCCGGTGTTTTATGCTCCTGCAGGAACTGCTTTGTAAAATCACGTTCCCACTGGACCGCCTCGAGCCGCAGTTTTTTCAACTGTTGGTTGAAGTGCGTCAATTCTTCTTCACTTTTCTCCTGTGCCCGTAACAGGCGCAGCATGACGTGATATTCATTTAACAAGTCAAAGGCGACGGTCGAGTTTTCTTCCTGGACGACCTGTTTGATTTCCGTGATCGCCCGTTTGACCATCCGCTGTTTGTACGAATTCAAATCGAGTTCCGGTTGGACATCAGCCTCGCCGCGGTTAAGCAACGGCAGAAGAATCGTTGCAAGCACCAGCGTAAAGATGATGACACCGGCCGCGAGGAAAATAATCAATGACCGTTCCGGGAACGCTTCGCCCGATTCAGTCAGAAACGGCAGAGACAAGACCCCGACCATCGTAATCGTTCCGCGGACGCCGACGAGTGTCGTGATGACATCCTGCTTAAACGACGGTTTGCGGTGATCCGCTTTTTTCAGGAAGCGATGGTCGAACCAATTGAAGAACATCGTCCAAATCAAGCGAATTAAAAGAATGACCGTTCCAATTTCAATCACAAATGACATCAGACGCCAGTTGTTAATCGCGTCATCGGCAAAGATTTCGCGTGTCGCTTCCGGTAACGTCAGACCAAGCAACAGGAAGATGATCCCGTTTAAGATGTAGGCAATCATCGTCCAGATATTGTCCGTCAATGTCTGTTCCTGAGCGAAAAACGTTTCGGTCCGCTCTTTAATCAACGCGTGCAGGATTCCGCCTGTGACGACGGCGATGACGCCGGATGCATGCAGAATTTCTTCTGCGACGAAAAAGATGATGAACGGTGTCAGGATTTGCAGTAACGCATAAAAGACGACGTCTTCAATTCCGGTCCGGCGTAATTTCATCTTCAGCCAGTTCATCGCGATGCTGATCGTAAGACCGACGACGGCTCCGACGGCGAACATGTAGACGAATTCCGTCGTCGCCTGCTGGATCGAGAAGTAACCGGTGACGACGGCGGCGACCGCATAACTGAAGGCAACCAGTCCCGAGGCGTCATTGATCAACGACTCTCCCCGGACAAGATTTAAGATCTGTTCCGGAATCTGAACGCGTTTCGCGATCCCGTTGACGGCAATCGGGTCAGTCGGTGACAGGATGGCCGCGAGCGCAAAGGCGGCCGCGACCGGAATGACCGGTACAAGCCAGTTGATGAAGTAACCGCCGATGACCGTCGTCAACAGGACGAGGACGATGGCATTACCGAAAATGGCGGCACGCATCTTCCACAGTTCATCACGCGGAAAATGTGAACTGTCGTTATAAAGCAATGGAGCGATGAATAATAACAGGAACCATTCCGATTCGACTTCAATCTTCAGCCCGCTGATCAGCAGCGCGGCAATCGTTCCGACGAGGATTTGAATCAACGCGGTCGGAATGAAGCGGATGTAGTGTCCAAGGACTTGAGTCAAGATGATTAAGGCAAGCATTAACAAAATAAGTGATAACGTTTCCATAGAAAACCCCTTCCATACTTTCACTGTTTCTCTGGTTATATCGTAACATAGTTTCTCACTGACTTAGGAACAGAACCCCTTGTCAGTCCTCATATAAGGCGATGACCGCCCGGGCCTGCTCCTGGATCTCTTGACGCAGGAGCAACGGTTCGAGAACCCGCACTTCCCGCCCCAATCCGAATAACTGTCGTCCGAGAAACGGCAGTTCGGCAACCGGCACGAACCACGTCCGCAACGCATTCAGCGGCAAAACCCCTTCAAGTAACCGTTCGCCGAGCGGCGTCAACTCGAGACGGACCGTCACCTGTTCTCCCGCCTGCCCGAGCTGCTCCGCCTCCTCAAACGTCATTCGCTGTGACGGAACCGTCGTCTCGGTCACCTGCTCCATCCGGTCGACCCGGTACTGGCGTAATCCGCGGTCTGTCTGCGCGAGCAGATACCAGCGGTTCCGTTCAAACGTCAGACCAACCGGGTCAATCCGAATCGTCCGACGACCGCTTATCGTCCGGTAAATCAGTTCACCCTGCACTTCCATTTCCATCAGCCGCAACAAGTCGCGCGTCAATGGAGACGCCGGTGTATCCGGTTTGGCAAAACGGACACGCCCTTTCAACCGGTCGAGCTTCAGTTCGAGATCGGCCGGCAGTTCGTGCAGATACCATTCGGCAAGATTGCCGCGTAACGTACCGAACGGCAAATCCGGCACCTGACCGACCCAGTCGAGCATCAAAAACAACGTGATGGCTTCCTGTTCCCGCAAGGCAAGCGGCGGCAACAGCCGGTTCGGTAAGACCCGGTAGCCGCCGGCCGGTCCGCGTTCGCTGTAAATCGGATAGCCGTTTGCTTCAAGCTCCAGCAAATCGCGCTGGATCGTCCGCAAGGAAACGCCGCATGCTTCCGCCAGTTCCCGCGCCGTCAGCAGTTGTTGCCGATTCAATAAACGCATCAGTTTCAACTGTCGGGTTTTCATGATAAAAAACCTCCTTCAATTACGACATCTTTTGTCATGATTATACCGTAGACTACAAACAGAACGAACCAAAGGAGGAAAAAAGATGACACAAACCGTTTTATATATCGCCTGCAGCTTAGACGGGAAAATCGCCCGTTCGGACGATTCACTCGATTGGTTGTTTGCTGTTGAAGGAGACGGTGACAACGGCTACGCAACGTTCATGCAGGACGTCGGTGCCGTCATCATGGGGCGGAAAACGTTTGACGAAGTACTTGTTCTCAGTGACGACTACCCTTACTCTGCCATCGACAACTACGTCCTGACCCGGCAAACCGGTAAACAGTCGGAGCATGCTATGTTTACGAATGAACCGCTTGATGTCTTACTTGACCGGATCGGTCCGACGATCGACGGGAAAATTTGGCTGGTTGGCGGCGGTGAACTGATTCAAGAAGCGTTACGACTCAAGCGCGTCGATCAGCTGGAGCTGGCGATCGCACCGGTCGTCCTCGGGAGCGGCATCCCGCTGTTTCCGGAGGGAACGCTTGAAACCCGGTTCCGACTGACCGGTTGCCGTCCGTCCGGACAGTTCATCATGGCCACGTATGACGTCTTAAAAGGATGACATCTCAAAAATACGCTGACCGGGCTTGAAGCCGGTCAGCGTATTTTCGAATCAGGATTTCGGTTTCGTTTTTTTCGGTTTTGGTTCCGTCCACTTGAATATTCCGTTCATAAAGTTGAAAATCCGTCTTGATTCCTTTGTCATCAGCGGTCCGAGAATCGCGAGAATCAGGACATAGAGTGCCGAGAACGGGGACAGGATCTCCATCAAACCGCCGGCGATGCCAAGGTTCGCGACGATGATCGAGAATTCACCACGCGAGACAATCGTCAGCCCGATGTTCGAGGACGCTTTGTGCGACAGTCCGGCCCGGCGTCCGGCAATCATGCCGGCGACATAGTTTCCGACAATCGTGATGACGACGGCACCGAGGGCAAGCCAGACGGCGTCAAGCAACATCGTCGGATCGATGCTCAGTCCGAAGCTGAAGAAGAAGATAGCACCGAAGAAATCACGGAACGGCACGACGAGGTGCTCAATCCGTTCGCCTTGTTCCGTTTCCGAAAAGACGAGTCCGAGCAGTAAGGCCCCGATGGCTTCCGCGACGTGAATCGTTTCCGAGAAGCCGGCGACGAAGAACAGGGCGGCAAAGACGACGATGATGAAGACTTCATCCGACGCAATCTTCAGCATCCGATTCAGAAGTGGTGTCGCTTTGCGGGCGATGATGAAGAACAACAGCATGTAACCGAGAGCGATTAAAATCGATGTGACCGAAGACAGTAACGTCGTTCCGTCGCCAAGCAGGAGTCCCGATAAGACGGACAGGTAAACAGCGAGGAAAATGTCTTCGAACATGATGATCCCGAGAATCAACTCGGTTTCCGTATTCCCGGTCCGTCGCAGATCGACGAGGACTTTCGCAACGATTGCGCTCGACGAAATCGTGATGATTCCGGCGATGATCAGCACTTCATATAACGGGAAGCCGGCGATGAATCCGTACAGCAATCCACCTGTGAAGTTAATCGATAAATAAATTGTTCCACTCGTAACGATCGATTTACCCGACCGGATTAATTTTCCGATTGAGAACTCCAGTCCCAGATAAAACAAGAGGAACAGGACACCGATGCGTCCGAGGAAGCTGATAAACTCAGCACTTTCAATGAACTTGAAGTCTAGTATCCCGATTGTCGGAGCGTGCGGTCCGACGATCATCCCTAAGATGATTAAAAACGGAATGATCGAAAAATTCAATTTATTCGCAAGCAAAGCTGCGATTGCCACTAAGATAAGCGCGGTACCGACTTCAAATATTAAATGATCCATCTATCATCCGCCTCCTTCGATTGAGAAGAGTGCTTTCGTAATGTGGCGGACATTTTGACGTTCTCCCGACAGGACAATCGTATCACCGGCTTCAAGACGTGTCTCCGGACCCGGGTTCAATGATTTTGATTTATCGTGTTTGAGGACAGCGATAATCGAGATGTCGTACTCGTTTCGTACGTCGAGTTCGCCAATCGTCCGGTTGTTGACGGATGAGTCCTCACCGATCTTAAACCATTCAATGACGAGATCGTCAAACGCCAGTTCAATTTTTTCAAGGTCCTTCGGTTTATATGCCAGACCGCCTAAAATACCTGCCATCTGTCTTGCCTCTGTGTCGTTGAATGTCACACTTGAGATGCTCTCATCAAAATCATCATCGTCATAGTGGTGCATTTCCCGGCGTCCGTCATCGTGGACAATCACAACCACCTTGTCCCCTCTTGTCGTAATTCCTTCGAACTTCCGTCCGATTCCCGGTAAATCTACTTCGCGCATATCCATGTTGTTAGTTCCTCCTTTTAGTTGGTCAATCTGATAATTTTACAGGTGATGATGTGCTTTTTGGATGAGTGATTTGAATTTCTCGTCACTCAAAATATCTTGAAGGTCATGCAGCTGTTGTAAATCCGCTTTCGCCATGATGACAAACCCGTCTTCCTCGATGAAGGCAACGCGATCTCCTTCCTCTACTTGTAACGCCTGTCTAATTTTTTTCGGGATCGTGATTTGCCCTTTGGACGTCAACTTGGATAGCTCCATTCCGAACTTCCTTCTTTCTTTGTCTGATTTTCCTTACTTCCTTACTTTTCTTATTCCCAGTGTAACATACGTTCAAACCAATTCCGAGTACTTTGCTTTGAATTGATAAAAAAAGATTTTTTCTCATCCTTCAGGCGGGTAATTTGCGGACAAAGATGGACTATACTGAAGGAAAGAAAGGAGGAACGGATGATGAAAAAATGGCATCTTGTCTATTTGCAACTTGTCTGCAGCGGGTTGTTGATCAGTCTGTTCGGATTGGCCGGAGTCGCCATTTCCCTGCTGATTAAAAGAGCACAACGTGGATTCTCACTGGAGGTTTTACTTGATAAACCGGGTTATTTCATCTTAATGGCGGGACTGCTCGCATTAATTCCGAGTCTGCTAATCCTGGTGCATGTCTTAAAAATTCTCCGGTCGCTTAAGAGAAATATGACTGAAACAAATGTCCTCTCTTCTTCCTTCGGCACAATTAAAATCTGCTTTATCCTTATCAGTTGTGTCGCGGTCGGTCTGTTTCCGGTCATGTTCATCGTCGCCGATCGGGATGATGCACCGGGTCTGATCCTATTTGCTTTTATACTGATTTTGATTCCTGTTACACTCGGTGTCATCAGTTCGCTTTTACAGTCACTTGTTAAACAAAAGAACTTGATTTCCGGAACAACAGCTTAAAAGATGGGTCTGGCATACTAATCGGACAACCTGTATAATTTTGGTAAAATGCTTCTGGAAAAGCAGGTGGATTTGGTTGTCTCGTTCTTCGACTCTTTTGGCTTCATTCGGTATCTCCCAGTTTGGAGATTTTGTTTACCTCGTCGCGATCAATGTCTACCTCTATCAACTGACCGGTTCTGCCGCCGCAGTTGCCGGTCTTTGGATCATCGGTCCGCTCGCCGCCCTGTTGACGAAATTTTGGGCTGGCAGCGTGGTTGACCGGGCCGATGTCCGACGCTGGCTGATTGGAACCGATCTGGTCCGGGCACTGCTTGTTGCCTTGATTCCCTTTTTATCGTCCTTACCAATGATGTACCTGACGTTGTTTGGACTGGCGTTCGTCAAAGCATTTTTTGAACCGGCCGCCATCCGTTATCTGACGCAGATGATTCCGGAAAGCGGACGCAAGTCGTTTAATGCGTACCGAGGTCTGATCACATCCAGTGCCTTTTTGATTGGTCCGGCACTCGCCGGTCTGCTGTTACTTGTTGCGACACCCGATGTCGCCATCTGGATCAATGCCGGTTCATTTCTCGTGTCCGGGGTACTACTCCTGACGTTGCCGTCCGTTTCGCATGCGACTCTGTCAACCGTCCGCCTGTCGGATATTAGAACCGATTGGCGGATGGTCAGCCGGTTCAGCCGGACCAACTGGTTTGTCAGCCGAATTTACCTGGTCGGTATTTTGTCGATGAGTCTCGCACTTGCAATGGATGCCCAGGAAGTTGTCTTTCTGCAAACGGTCGTCGGTTTGACCGCCACTGATTACGGTCTTCTGATCAGCATTACAGGAATCGGTTCCGTCCTCGGTGGTTTGACGGTCGCACGTTTTGCGAACCGGCTGTCGCTCAAGGCGTTACTCGTCAGCGGTTATCTGTTCGTCGCAATCGGCTACCTGATGTATGCGACTGCCGGCTCATTTCTGATCGTGACGGTCGGATTTTTACTGCTCGGCTTTTTTAATGCCTTTGCCGGAACCGGCTTCATGACATTTTATCAAAACAACGTCCCGGAGGCTTTGATCGGCCGCTTCACGAGTCTGTATGGTCTCGGTCAAAGCGTCATCCAGATTCTGTTGATTTTAGCGATCGGCTTTACAGGCGACCTGTTCCCGCTTCGTTTCAGCATCATTGCCGGTTCTGTTTTGCTTTCACTGCTGAGTCTCATACTGATCCGTCATGTCCTGCAACCGGACAAGGAAGCATTTTTCCGGGACGATCAGACGACCAAACAAATTTCGTAATACATAGAAGGACGTGCTAACATGAAGATTTTAATCGGCCAACCGAAACAGGAAACACAACTCGAACAATTGCAACGTGAAATAGCGGCCTATCCGGACATCGATCTTCTGCTGTATCCGGAAGGTTACTGCCGCGAGACGGATGTCGAGACGTTACGTCACTTGGCGAAGCAATTCGCGACCGTCATCGTGACCGGGTACCGCGATGCGGATCGCCTGGACCGGGCCCTGATCATCAATGCAACAGGCGAGATTCTGCTCGACCGGGCGAAGACACCGGAAGCCGGTCCACTTTATACGCCGTCGACGGCGACTGTTGCCGGACAAGCTGCCGGATATCTGCTTTGCCGGGAGATTTTCCTCGGCCTGGACGGTCTGAAGCAGGACAAAGTCGACATCATTTTTAATCCGATCGGTGTCGGGATGTTCAGTGAGGAACAATACACGGACTGGTCCGGCGAAGCCCGGCGCATCAGCCGCCAGCAATCGGCACTATTCCTCGGAACGAGTCACGCCGACGGCTCTTACCGCAATTGCGGCTTCTCGATTCCGACGGCGTTTGCCTTTGACGCGACCGGCGAAGCGATTTTCCTCTCAAAAGATGATCCACGGACACGGATTCTCGATACAGAGACGCACATGGTTGAATTTGTGGATGCTTCATCCGTTGAACAGACGATCTAATCAAAAAACCCCCAAACCGGTTCGCCGGTTTGGGGGTTTCATCTCATTGATGCTGTTTCGAATTGGATTCTGTCTTTTGCGTCACTGCGGCATACTCATCCCGTAATATTGCATACATCTTGACGTCATGGAACGCCCCTTTGATGAAGATTAATCGGCGTAACGTTCCCTCGTACGTCATCCCGACTTTTTCCATCACCCGGGCTGAACCGATGTTCGGCTCCATGCACCGCGCCTGGATCCGCTCGAGCTTGAGTTCTTCAAAACCATAGGCCATGACACGTGCGACGGCTTCCGTGACGATTCCTTTGCCCCAGAACTGACGCGATAACGCATACCCGAGTTCCGTCTGTTTATTGTCGTCGAGCAACAGGTGGATGAAATCAATTGTTCCGATCATCTTGCCGGTTTCCTTCCAAACGATCGCCCACGGTGCTTCTTTCCCCTGGTCATAGTTTGACAGGACATAGTTCAAAAACTGTTCGGCCTGTTCAATTGTCTGATTGGCATTCCACGTCACGTAACGGGCGGTTTCCTCGTCCTGCGTGTATTCAAATAAATCATCAAGATCGCTTGCTCGAAGCGGCCGCAGCACCAATCGTTCGGTCTTAAGGACCGGTAAGTGCCGGTAAAATTCCGTTGTCGTCATGTTCGTTCCCCCGTTCTTTTTTTACATTATATAGAAAAAATAACAGGAATGCGATACAGTGGAGAAAAATATATCCGGAGGTATACGTTATGACCTTTCAAGCTGTCCCGATGACCGTTGATCAGGCAACTGCCGTTCTGAAGTGGACCTATCCGCCGCCGTACGATTTTTACAACATGGAAACGTCGGAGGAGGCATATGCCGAACTGCTTGACGGTTCCTATCAGGCCGTCATCGCTCACAAACAACTCGTCGGCTTCTTTTGTACGGGCCGTTCTGCGCAAGTCCCACCTGGTCGCCCGCTTCATTTGTACCCAGATGACCATTTGGATATCGGACTCGGCCGGCAGCCCGAACTGACCGGACAAGGGACAGGATTTGCGTTTTGTTCGTTTGTCCTTGATACGGTCAAAGCGCAATCGGCGTTACCGCTCCGTTTAACGGTCGCTTCGTTTAATGAACGGGCGATTCACCTGTATGAACAGCTCGGATTTCAACGCCACGCCGCGTTTTCGACGACGCATGCCACGTTTCTCATCATGACGCAATCTCATACATAAAACACCATTCCGACGTGATGCCGGAACAGCGTTTTTTCTGTTACTGCTGTCGTTTGTTTTTGACCGTTTCCACCGTTTGAAAGACATTCGAATACATGGCGGTAATATGTCTCTTCGTTTTAACATCGTTGTATAACCCGTATGTCCAAAACAAAGTCGTTTTCCCGTTTAAGTAACCGGCTGCATAATCGGTCGTCTCTCCCGCCGCTTCCTTGTACGAAATCCAGTCCGCGATAAACGGCACATGCCCCTTATTCGATCCGATGAAAAACGTCGGAATTCGCATTTTCAGGTAGGTGTCGGCATACTCGCCTTGATCCGCTTCCAGTAACTTGTTCGGCATGATCATGACCGCGTCGAAAGTCGAAGCGACCTGCTTACGATTTTTTAATTCTGTGAATGAAATTTCCTTTAAACGGACGTTGTCTTCCCGAACTTCCGGTGCTTTCCCGATATAGGCAATGTGTAAATATTCGCCCGTATACCGAGGGAAGTCGGGCTCTTTCGGTTGTCCGGTTCCACATCCGCCAAGCATCAGCGCCATCGTGACCGAACAAAAAACTCGTTTTTTCATAACGGCACTCCTTTTAAATGAATATGTGCAGATAGTCGTCAAAAATCCTCGTCATAACCTTCGGTGTATTGGCGATGTAGACATTGATCTGTTCCTGATTTGACTGAAGAGGATCAAGATCCGTCTCGTCCGTCGGAACATCCGAGATGCCTTTAATGATGATACATTCGACGTCGTTTTTCCGGCAGATATAGGCAATCGCCGCTGCTTCCGTATCGGCAATCATAATGTCGTTCGCCTGCAGTTCGAGATAATCGTTCCACATGACGACGGCACGGTCAGCCGTACCGATCGTCCCGTTGCCTTTCATGCCATATTTCAGCACATCGATTTCCACGATGAACGACGGTTTAAGCAACGGTTCGATCTCTTTGACCGTACAGTCATATTGAGCGGCACGGTCCGGTATGAGGATATCGAGGATGTCAAACCGTTCGTCGATGCCGGCACACGTCCCAACGACAAGCACTTTTTGAAGTGGAAAACGCGCCAGCATATACTGATTCGCACCAACCCCGTTCACTTTGCGGACACCGGTACTGAAAAAGATGACCGGTGTCCCTTTGATCGTCCGGGAAAAGTATTCTCCGTACGGATACGTCGTTCGTTCCGTTTCTTTTACGTCAAAGTAACTTAATGCCGCCTCGAATTCCCAAACGGTGGCGATACTGACGCCGATTTCGACGTGCTTTAAGTCAGGTATCAGTTCCATTTTTCTTCTTCGTCCATCCAGACATTCCGTTTTAAATCAAGTGTCTGCCCTTCATCGTGAACGCCGAAGTAACACGGCAACTCCACAGCAGCGCCACCGGCTTGCTCAAAGCAGGTACGGAACCATTCTCCGATCAGGCGCTGTTCCTCTTCAAGCAGCGTTTCCTCGTGTTCTTCATAAAAAGCATCAAACGCCTCAGATTGGTCGTCCGGTACGTCCATAAAGACAATTTCATCGAGCACTGATCTACTGCCGGCAAAACCCGGTGTTCCCTCTTCTTCAAATACTTCGTTGGCGTCTCGGTCCATCGAAAAGAGCGTAATCGATACCTCATGGCTCAACGGTTCGATAAAGGCTGCAAAATCAAGCAACTCGACATCTGCTGCAAAAGTCAATTCCGCGACTGTCTTTAACTGATTGACCAACGTCTCTGTGTGTGGTGCGAGATTCGTTCGGATGGAAGCCAAGTATTCAGTAACTGTAAACATATGTATAACCTCCGTCATCTTTTTGAATCATCCTGTATTTAGGATGATTTTCAATTAATCCATACAAAAAATGGATGATTCCTTCTTCATCATCCCGTCTTTCCCTTGTTCCGGCAAGTCTTTTTTGGATATAACAAACAACCTCCACCCGTGTTCAGGTGGAGGTCGGCCGGCTTAACGTTGCACGGCTTTGTTATAAGATAAATTTTGACCGTTTGTCGCGATGACTTGTTTGTACCAGTCGAACGAATCTTTTTTCATCCGTTCCATCGATCCGTTGCCCTCGTTATCGCGGTCGACGTAAATCATCCCGTAACGTTTTTTCATCTCGCCTGTCGTAAACGACACGATATCGATGATGCCCCATGGTGTGTAGCCCATCAATTCAACGCCGTCTTCCGTGACCGCTTCCGTCAACGCCTCGATGTGCGTCTTCAGATAATCAATCCGCGCTGCGTCATGAATCTTGCCGTCTTCAATCGTATCGACGGCCCCAAAGCCGTTTTCGACAATGAAGAGCGGGAGCTGATAGCGGTCATAGAGCCGGTTTAAGACATACCGGAGACCGACCGGATCAATCGCCCAACCCCAGTCACTCGACTGGATGTACGGATTCTCGACACCGTTCGCAAGGCCGCCGTTGACGATGTTGCCTGTATTGTTGACAGTCGCGTCGTGTTTGACGGTCGTCGACATGTAGTAACTGAAGCCGATGTAGTCAACGGTTCCGTTTTTCAAGATTTCGTCGTCGCCGTCGAGAATCGGAATCTGATACCCTTCGCGTTCAAACTCTTTTAAGGCATAGTTCGGATAATACCCGCGCGCCTGAACGTCCGGGAAGAAGTACCGTTGACGCATCGATTTTTCCGCCAGCATGACGTCTTCCGGATGTGACGAGTATGGATAGATTGGCACGTGGGAAATCATCGCCCCAATCTGGAAGTCGGGATTGATCGCTTTTCCTTTTGCGACAGCAAGAGCACTCGCGATCAGCTCGTGGTGACCGGTCTGATACATGACTTCCATCGCGTTTTCACCCGGCTCGACTTTGACACCGGAATTCGTCCAGAGGAACAACGGGTTTTCGACATCCATCTTGTTGTTGATTTCGTTAAACGTCATCCAGTACGTGACTTTGTCTTTGTAGCGTGTGAAGCAAACTTCGGCGAACCGTTCGAAGAACTCGGCCACTTTCCGGTTGCGGAACCCGCCGTATGCGCGGGCCAGGTGCAACGGCATCTCGAAGTGTGACAACGTGATGATTGGTTCGATGCCGTGTTTCAGCAATTCGTCAAAGACATCATCATAAAACTGCAGACCGGCTTCATTTGGTTCCGTTTCGTCCCCGTTCGGGAAAATCCGGCTCCAGCCGATGGATGTCCGGAGACATTTTAATCCCATCTCGGCGAATAACGCGATGTCTTCTTTATAACGGTGATAAAAATCGATTGCTTCATGGTTCGGATAAAACGTTCCTTCTTCGATCGTCTCGGTAATCAGGCGGGCCACCCCGTGTTCACCAGCCGTCATGACATCGACGACGCTTGGTCCTTTACCGCCGGCGTTCCAGCCGCCTTCAAATTGATGCGCAGCAAGTGCCCCGCCCCATAAAAAATCGTTTGGTAATGTCTTCATCTTCATTTCCTCCTTTTATTCTCTCTTATTTCACGATCGTTAACAGTTCTGTATCGGCTTCGACCGTTCCAGTGTTTGTCGTCAACACTTCCGCGTAACTCGACGCGTTCGTGACGATGACCGGTGTAATCGTCTGTAAACCGTGCTGCTCAATCATTGCGGCGTCGAACGTCAACAGTGTTTGCCCCGCTTCGACATGCGTTCCGTCTTCAACGTGCAGCGTAAACGGCTCTCCGTCCAAGCCGACGGTTTCGAGACCGACGTGAATCAACACTTCAACGCCACTCGTCGACCGGAGTCCGATCGCGTGTTTTGTCGGCGCAATCATAACGACCGTACCGGTGAACGGTGCGACGACCGTGTTTCCGGTTGGACGAATCGCCACACCTTGCCCCATCGCTCCCGATGCAAAAACCTCATCCGGTACGTCCGACAGTGGCACGACTTGTCCCGCGATCGGTGCTTGAATCGTTTCTTCATTCGTCAACGTTGCACTGACTTCTTGTGCCGGAACCGGTGTTGTCGGCGTCGTCGTCACCGGGACAACTTTTTCTTCACCAAAACCAAGGATTTGAATCAGAACGATTGGTAAAATCAAGGCAATCGCCGTTCCGATCAGCAATCCGACGATCGACGACGGATAATCGGAATTAATACCGTTGACGAGCGTCAATGGTCCCGGCAGACCGGCATAAGCGAAGTAATACGGTTTGAAGAAACTCGCGACGACCGCTCCAACCGCGCCCGAGATACAGCCGTAGATGAACGGTTTCTTAAAGCGTAACGTCACCCCGTAGATCGCCGGTTCCGTAATCCCGAAAATCCCGGTCAGACCGGCTGAGACACCAACCTTTTTCGTTTCCTTGTTGCGTGTTTTTGAGATGACACCGATGACGGCACCGACCTGGGCGATGACGGCAATCGTCTGATACGCCTGGAACGAATCCCGACCATATTGTTCGAAGTTCGCCAGGACCATCGGTGTGACGCCCCAGTGAACACCGAAGATGACGATGATTTGCCAAAAACCGCCGATAATCAATCCGGCCAGCGCTGGTGCATTTTCCGCTAAATAATTGTATCCGTTTGCAATTCCTTCCGCTCCGAGTGTCGTGATCGGACCGATGACGAGAATCGTCAGCGGCACCATGATGACCATGCTGAAGAACGGGACGAATAATGGTTTGATGACGTCATTGATCGTCCGGTTCAAGAACCGTTCGAGATAGGACAGCAACCAGACGAGGAACAACGGTGGCAAGACCGATGACGTGTAAGTCGTTCCTGATAAGGCGATGCCGATGAACGAAATCGATTCACCGGACGTGATCCGTCCGGCCATCTCGGCCCAAGTCGGACTGACGAGTGCCGCACTACAGGCAACAGCGATGAACTGATTGACTTTAAAGTGATTCGCTGCCGTGATCGCAATGAAAATCGGCAGGAATGTGAACGGTGCCCACGAGATAAAGCTGAACACTTCATATGTTCCCGTCGCGGCAAAGTCTTTAAACACAAGTGAAATTAAGATGAGTGCCCCTTGCAGGATACCGGCTGCCGCCAAGATATAGACGAACGGTGCAAAGACGGCGGACATCGTTGCAATGATCCGGTTCAAGATCGTTCCTTTCGGTGCTTCGGTCCCCTGATCCGAATTCCCGTCCTCTAATGAAACAAGTGGTCGAAACGCTTCATAGACTTCCCCGACATGCTGTCCGATGACGACCTGGAACTGACCGCCTGATTCGACGACTGTGATGACACCCGGTAATGCAGCGACTTGATCTTTCGCTTTTGCATCCGACCGTTTCAACACTAAACGCAGCCGGGTCGCACACCGCGCGACACTGATGATATTGTCCTCGCCGCCAACCGCCTCCAAAATCGAATGCGCCAGTTGCTGATAATCCCGCACTTTACTCATCCCTGAACCCCCTTATGTAATAAATCCGTATCGTACGTTCTTATTATAATTGTACATGCACAATTTATCAATCCATATTTAATTTAATTATTCGTATTATTCAGTTCGAAATCGTCTTATGCTATAGTAAAAAAGCAGAACAATTACTGGAAAATGAGGGTGAACCATGCTGAAATACCAACAGACGGCAACGGAAATCGAAGCCTATATCGAGCAACATGCATTACAGCAAGGAGATAAATTACCGGTTCTCGATCACTTGATTCGTCAATTCGCGGTCAGCAAGACGACGATGACGAAAGCACTGGAATTATTGGAGCGAAAAGGCATCATCTTTCAAGTCCGCGGCAGCGGGATTTTTGTCCGCAAGACGAATCGGAAAGGCTATATCGAGCTGTTTTCGACGCAAGGTTTTAAGCAGAATCTCGTCGAACATGACATCCGGTCAAACGTCCTGTCGTTTGAGTTAATCCCGTGTCCGGAAGCGGTTGCTAAAAACCTCGGCTGTACGACCGGTGACATGGTTTATTTCATTAAACGGATCCGCTACATCGACGGGCAGATCATGTGTCTTGAGGAGTCCTATTACCGTCAAACCATCGTGCCTTACTTAAACCGGGAAATCGTCGAACAATCGATCTTTGAGTACCTCGAGACGGCCCTCGGACTGAACATCGGGTTCTCGGACATGTATATGCATGTCGGTAAGTTGCCGGACGCAATCGCAACCCACTTGGAGCTGACAGCCGGTGATCCGGCATTGACGGTCGAGACAATCTTCCACCTGACGAACGGCCGACCGTTCGACTATTCCGTCATCACCTATCATTATGAACACTCGCAATTCGTCGTTCAGGCGAACGGCTTGTATTTATGAGGGGGATGGTCGCATGAATGAAGAAATATTGTTTTTTTACGCACTTTTCGCAGGCGGGATCGTCTGTATAATCTTGAGCATCTTGTTATACTTCTGGCTCCGCGAGGATACCGGAATCGAATTTTCTACGTTTGGCCGACTCGTTTTCATGTGTTTACTCGGCGTCGGACTCATCTGGTATACGGCTCCGAGTCTGAAATACGTCTTCTATCATGACTATGCGACAATCAAAGGAACATGTACGGTGGAATACGATGATCAATCCTCACCGCGGACGCTTGACCTTTATTACGATAAAACAGGCGACTATTTCAGTTTCTTGGATCGGGCCGACCTCGGTGCGTACGGACCGGACGTCCCGTATACGTGTCACGTGACAACCACAAAAGATCATGAATTTGAGATCTCTTACCGGCTCTATGATGTTAAGACAAACCGGTTACTCTATTCGTCTGAATGGCCGGATTGAAAAGGACGTATCCAAATGAATCCTGAAATCCTCTCTTATTTTTTCATTTTCTTATTGGGTATCGCGTTTGTCTTACCGGCCAGTTACGTGCTTGTACTTCACTTCGACAATAAGCAGTATGCTTTCTTAAAGAAGCTCAAATGGACAGGTGTCCTGTTACTCGGATTGCTGTGTCTTTGGATCACGCTGCCGAGTTTCACCGAGATGGTGTTTCGTGATTACCGGGTATTAGAAGGTGCCTGTGTTTTGGAACCGTCGGAGTCAAAAGGAACATCGATCGACATCACCTTAACGGAAACCAACGACACATTTTCTTTCCGTGACGGACCGGATCTTGAGGCTTACGGCCAGAAGGTTCCGTATTATTGCCGGGTGACAACGACCCGGAATCAGGCGTTCGAAATTGATTACCGGGTCTACGAAAAAGATACGAAAAAGCTGCTCTATGCGAATTGAGGACACAAACAAGCGGAGTTCCTGTGAATAGGAACTCCGCTTGTTTACTGTTCGATACCCGCTCGCACAGCCGGTTCAAGAAACAGTTCATCATCAAAAGTCGTCAGCTCAATCATCCGGCCGTCTTTTTCGTACCAGGCAGCCAGTCCTTCCCGGTCGATCCATTTCCAGCCGGCTTGCCGGATCCGCATTTCGTATAATACGCCGGGACCTTCTAATTCCGACACAAGATGCGTCTTGACTAATAAACCCTCCGGCTTTTCCTCGACCGTCCCCGTTCGTGGAATCGGAAAACCATTTACGTTTGACGTTTCAAACAGATAATACCAAGCCGTTCCGCTGATGATCGCTACACCTAACAAACCTGCCAGCCACTTTCCCATGCGTCGCGTATTCATGTCATCCTGCCCCTCTTCATTCATCTATGTATCCATTTAACTTTACCAATCATTCCCTTAAATTAACCTCCTGCTTAGGGCGGATTCTTGACGGACAAACAAAATGAAAACGAATGAGAAACGTGTCATTTTTGTGAAAAGAAATGAAAAAAATTAATATTTTTTCATTTATCTTGACGACAAGACGTCTTCCTTACAGTCTCAACGGTTTGACAACTCCCGGCACAGAGCCGTTTTTAGTCATTTCCAAGTCGTTAAGCGGCTTAGCGACTTGACTTCATTTCCTACTATGTTACGATACGAACTTATTAAAGGGAGTGAACAGAACTTATGAAATTCAGAAAAGAAAAAGTCAATGTCGTCGACATGAAGCAAACCAAAAAAAGTGTCTACGCGACCGGAATTGGGAATGCGATGGAATGGTTCGATTTTGGTCTTTATTCCTATCTCGCAATCATCATCAGTCAAAACTTCTTTAGTGCTGTTGAAAATGATGAACTGAAGCTTGTCTTTACCTTTGCGACGTTTGCGATCGCTTTTTTAATGCGACCAATCGGCGGAATCGTTTTCGGACGAATCGGAGATCGCCTTGGACGAAAGGTTGTCCTGACGACAACCATCGTCATGATGGCAGCGTCCACCCTGCTCATCGGTCTGTTACCGACGTATGATCAAATCGGGATTTGGGCACCGATTCTACTGTTACTGGCTCGGATTCTACAAGGTTTCTCAACCGGCGGTGAATATGCCGGCGCGATGGTTTATATCGCGGAATCATCACCGGACAATAAACGAAGCGCCCTTGGAAGTGGTCTTGAAATCGGGACACTCGGTGGTTACATTTTAGCTTCGATTCTTGCGACTGTGCTGTTCGTCACGTTATCCGACGATCAAATGGCATCGTGGGGCTGGCGGATTCCGTTTATCTTAGGGGCACCGCTCGGACTGTTTGGTCTGTACTTGCGTCGCCACCTCGATGAATCACCAATTTTCGAAAATGAAATCAATGAAAATACGGAAGAACCGGCGTCGTTCCGCGAAATTCTCCGGGACCACAAACGCGATATCATCGTTTGTTTCATCGCCGTTGCATTCTTCAACATTACGAACTACATGTTACTGTCGTATATGCCTTCTTACCTGAATGAAGTCATGGGCATCTCAAGCTCAACGAGTACGATTTTGATTACCGGTGTCATGTTCATCATGATTCCACTCGCCTACTTTTTCGGTAAACTCAGCGACAAAAAAGGCAATCGGAACATCGTCCTGTTTGCATTGGCCGGTCTGTCGATTCTGTCGATTCTCTCGTTCTACCTGATTGGTCTGAAGCCACTCCTGTTCGTCGGAATCGGAATCTTCATTCTTGGATTCTTCCTCGCCATCTTCGAAGGAACGATGCCAAGTCTGTTGCCGAGTATCTTTTATACAGACGTCCGTTACCGGACATTGTCTGTCACGTTTAACGTTTCCGTTTCGATTTTCGGCGGAACGACACCACTTGTCTCGACTTGGCTCGTCCATGCGACACAAAATCCACTCGCTCCGGCGTATTACCTGACAGCCGTCAGCGTGATCGGCTTCATCACGTTCTTCTTCTTCTTCAAGAGCACATCGGGTAAAGCCTTAAAAGGTTCCCACCCGACCGTCTCGACGGAAAAAGAACTGCAAGCCGTTGCTAAAAAACCGGATGATGCCTTATGGTGGGCAGAATAATTGATTAAAAAAGACCGGCGTCGCTTCTGCGACGCCGGTCTTTGCTTATTTTGAAACTGATGTCTGCGTCAGTACCGCACCGTTTGAAGCGATGACTTCTTTGTACCAGTAGAATGAATCTTTCCGCGACCGCGCCAGTGTTCCCGACCCGTCATCATGTTTGTCGACATAGATGAATCCGTAGCGTTTGCTGTATTCACCAGTCGACGCACTGACGAGATCGATGCAGCCCCAGCTTGTATACCCCATCATCTCGACACCGTCCTCGATCGCTTCCATCATCGCTTTCAAGTGACCTTCGAGATACGCGATCCGGTACGAGTCATGAATCGCACCGTCCGCTTCGACTTCATCGTAGGCACCGAGTCCGTTTTCGACGATGAACAATGGAATCTGATACCGGTCATATAATTTATTCAAGATGATCCGTAACCCGTCCGGATCGATTTCCCAACCCCAGTCACTCGCTTTTAAATATGGATTCTTGACGCCGCTCATGATGTTTCCGCCGGCATCGTTTCCGTCTTTCTCCGCTTTTTCCGTCCGCGACATGTAATAACTGAGCGAGAAGAAATCGACGGTGTAGTCACGCAACAATTCAAGATCGCCGTCTTCGAGAACGAGTTCGATATTGTTTTCAGTGAAGAAACGGTCGGCAAACGCCGGATAGGCGCCGCGGACGTGAACATCCCCGCAGAAATAGTTCATCATCCGTTCTTCTTCCAGGGCGAACTGGACGTCGACCGGGTTTGAGCTGAACGGATAAACCGGAGCGGCAATCAGCATGCAGCCGATTTGCATCGTCGGATCAATTTCCCGGGCGGCCTTCGTCGCCAGACTACTCGCGACGAACTGGTGATGCAGGCCTTGATAGGTCGACTGCAACATGTTTTCGTCTTCGCGGACCGCCATCCCGAGACTGAGCATCGGCATGAACTGGGCACCATTGATTTCGTTAAATGTCAGCCAGTATTTGACCTTTCCTTGATAACGCTCGAACAGCACCCGGCTGTAGCGTTCAAAGAACGTCACGAGCCGGCGGTCGCGCCAGCCGCCGTATTCTTTTGCCAAATGGAGCGGCAGTTCGTAATGCGAAATCGTGACGAGCGGCTCAATGCCGTGTTTCAGCAATTCATCAAAGACGTTGTCATAAAACTGCAGACCCGCTTCATTTGGTTCCGTTTCGTCCCCGTTCGGGAAGATCCGGCTCCAGGCGATCGACATCCGGTACGTTTTGAAGCCCATTTCGGCAAACAGGGCAATGTCTTCTTTATAGTGACTGTAAAAATCAATGCCGTCATGATTCGGATACGTATACTCTTCTTTTAACTCGAAATCGAACTGCGGATCATGGATGACCTGCATCCGGTGTTTGCCACCCGGCATAACGTCAGCAATCGACAATCCTTTGCCGTCTGTTGCGTACGCCCCTTCGAGTTGATTGGCAGCCGTTGCGCCGCCCCATAGAAAATCGGATTTGATCTGTTTCATGAATAATTCCTCCTCTGATTGGTTTTAGACTAAGATGCGTAAGACATCGCGTGACGGTTCGACCGTTCCTTGATACGTCGGTAAGACGTCGAGATAACTCGCTGTATTCGTCACGATGATTGGTGTGATGACGTCATATCCGGCTTGTTTGATCCGCTCGATATCGAAGCGGATCAACGGATCACCGACACGGATGGATTGACCACTCTCGACGAACGACTCAAAGTGTTGACCGTTCAGCTGGACGGTGTCGAGACCGATGTGAATCAAAATTTCAACGCCGGTGTCCGACCGTAAACCGATCGCATGTTTCGATGGATAGACCGTGACGACTTCCCCGTCAAACGGGGCATAGACGACACCTTCATCCGGAATGATCGCTAATCCTTTTCCCATTGCGCCGCTTGAAAAGACGGCATCATCGACTTGTTCAAGTGAAATGATTTCACCTTTGACCGGTGCGAGGACCGGTAAGCCAATCTGTTCGCTGATCGTCGGTATTTCTTGCGTCACCTGTTCGTTGTCGCGGGCAAAGAAGTATGTCAGTCCGAACGACACGAGTGTCGCGACAGCAAGACCAATCAGTGCACCCCAGAACGTCAAGTTGAGACCGTCCTGCGGAATCATGACCGGAATACCGAAAATCCCGAGTCCGCCCATCGCGTAGGAAGCTGTTCCGAGCCCGCCGCCGACCAAACCGCCGGCCGCTCCACCGACAACACCGAAAATGAATGGTTTTTTCCGCGGCAACGTCAAACCGTACATTGCCGGTTCCGTGATGCCGAAGATGCCGGCAATCGTCGAAGACGTTCCGAGTCCTTTGATTTTCGGATCTTTTGCCCGCATCGTGATCGCGAAGACGGCACCGACCTGACCAAATGTCGCCATCAGGACACCGACTGTAATCGTGTCAAAACCGTTGACGGCCAGGTTATTGATGATGATCGGGACCAGTCCCCAGTGGAGACCAAACATGACGAAGATTTGCCAAAAGGCGCCGATGAAGGCAATCGCGATGACCGGACTCAAGTTGTAGAGGAACGAGTAACCGGCTGCAAGCCCTTGGCTCGCGTATGTTGCAAGTGGTCCGATCGCAAGGAACGTTACCGGAACGACGATCATCAGGACGAGCATCGGTGTCGTAAAGTTTTTGACCGCTTCATGCGAGTGACGGTTAAAGAATTTTTCAAGTTTTGATGAGACAAGCGTCGCCAAGATAATCGGGATGACGGATGAAGCATAACTCATCAGAACGACCGGAATCGTCAGGAAGGTCAGACTCTCACCGGAAGCTTGCAGGGCGACGATCGACGGATAGACGAGCGCGCCCCCGATAATCATCCCGATATACGGATTGCCGCCGAATTTTTTTGCTGCCGAATGTCCGAGGACGACCGGGAGGAAGTAAAATAGGGCGTCCGCCGTCGCGTTCAGGACGATGTACGTACCCATCGTCGGTGTCAATAAGCCAGTCGCAACAAGAATCGCGAGCAACCCTTTTAACAGTCCGCTTCCTGCCATCGGTCCGAGGATTGGTGTGAAGATACCGGCAATCGTATCGATGAAGCGGTTGAATAAACTGGTCTTTTCCGTTTCTTCCGACGTTTCCTGACCGATTCCATTCAGTTCGTTGTAAACATCGCCGACATGGTTGCCGATGACGACCTGGAACTGTCCGCCGCTCTTGACGACGGTAATGATACCGTCGACCTGTTTTAACGCTTCGGCATCCGCTTTTTGTTCATCCTTTAGTTTGAAACGTAACCGTGTCGCACAGTGAAAAACCGTTTTGACGTTGTCTTCGCCCCCGACCAATCGGACGATATCTTGCGCCAGCGTTTGATATTTGCCCACCTGACTCACTCCATTCATGATTTTTTGGAATAAAAAAACCTAAACGACGACAAGTGAAAAACACCTGTAATCCTTTAGGTTTGGCCCGTCGATGCGGTAACCATCCTTACGCACGATTCTGTTTCATGAGATTCTCGATATGAATCATCAAGTAAAGCCGCTCATCCTTTGAGACGGCATAGTCATACTTTCCGGTAATCAAACTGGCAATCTTTTCGACACATTCAAAAGCGAGCGGATAACGTGATTTGACCATTTCATACAATTCTTCGTCTCCCCCTGCCTTCAGCATCGATTTAGAGACAATCCGCTGGACAAAAAACTTGAGATGCGTTAAAAAACGGGCGTACGCGTGGGACTCTTCATCCAGTTCGACCTGAAAATGATAGGTGATGATCGTCATGATCGCCTGCGTCGCCTTCGTCATTTCGGTGACGATGTGGAGACTTTCACCTTTGACGCCGGACATCGAGGCATTGACCAGGTGCAGGGCAATCGAAACGGCTTCTTCCTCCTCGAGACGGACATTATGCCGTTCATTAATCAGCCGGACCGCTTCTTTACCGGCCGCGAATTCCGGCGCATAAAACCGTTTGACTTCCCAGACGAGCGGATTCCGAATCAGGATACCATCTGCATACCGTGACAGCGCATAATGAATGTGATCGGCCAGTGTCACGTACACTGTGTCATGGAGCGATTTGTTGAGTCTGGCTTCAGCCATCTTGACGATTTCCTTAACCGTCTCGATTTCAGCTGGCGGCATCTCGTTTAAAAAATCGATGAACCGTTCCCGGCTCTCTTTACTCTCGAGCGTAAAGACTTTCTCGATCCGTGATTCGTCAATCACATCGCCCATCCGTTTTTGAAACGCGATTCCCCGCCCCATGACGACGTGTTCCTGTCCGTTCGATTCAATCGCCACGACATTGTTATTAAACACTTTCACGATTTGCACGGAATCCCTCACCTCCACCCTTAAGCATCGTATTGAAAAGAAAAAACCTAAATTCATATCCATCGCCGCAACACGCAACAGATATCAATTTAGGTTTTGCCTGCTTTCGCAGTAACAATCCTGAATGATTTATTCTTTTCATTACTAGAATACGATGGAAAACGTGCCGCGTCAATCATTTTATGAAGCGCTTTCAAAATATATTTTGAAACAGAAAAAAACAAGCACTCCCCGTGTTACAGAGCGCTTGCTGTTGTGGTTAAGTTAATTGTTTTAAAACCAGTTTCACCTGCTGGATTTGATAGTTTTCGACGTGCAGCAGTTCCAAATCATAGGTCTCCATCTCGTGCCGTTCCCCGCCCTGATAGTCCGTTCCTTTTGCCTGGATGAACCCGGCAATCGTATCGATTTCGTCCGCATCAGGAAACGTCAGGTTAAAGCGCTCAACTAAATCTGCGAGGAGAACTGTTCCCGACAGTTGGTATTCCGTCTTTGAAATCGTTTCGATATCAGCCTGTTCATCTTCATCAAACTCATCGCGGATCTCACCAACGATTTCTTCAAGCAAGTCCTCCATCGCAATCATCCCGGCAGTCCCGCCGTATTCGTCGATGACGAGCGCGATGTGGGAACGCGTCATCTTCATCTTCAACAACGTTTCCTGAAGCGGTGTGATTTCCGATACAGCGGGAATGTCTTTCAGATACTTTCGTAAATCCCGCTGTTGATCGTTTGCCTGATCCGTCAGGACTTCCTTGACGTTGACGTAGCCGATGATTTTGTCTTTATCGAAATCTTCAATGACCGGATAACGCGTGTACTGATTGTCGGTCATGACCTGCAGGACTTCCGTCCACGTCATGCTGAGCGAGAGCGTCGTCACGTTCATCCGCGGCACCATGATGTCTTTCGTCACCCGCTCATCAAACGCAAACACGTTTTGCATCAAGGCGAGTTCCGTCTGATTGATTTCACCGCTCTTAAAGCTTTGCGACATGATGATTTTCAACTCTTCTTCCGAGTGGGCTTGTTCGTGTCCTGCCGGCTGAACGCCGAACAGACGTAAGAAAATCCGGGCCGAACCGTTCATGACCCAGATGAACGGGTACATGATTTTACCGAACACATATAACGCCGGCGCAAGGAGTAATGTCATCCGTTCTGCATACTGGATCGCCAGTGTCTTTGGTGCGAGCTCTCCGATGACGACGTGCAGGAATGTGACCGAAACGAAAGCAATCGTGTACGACAGGATCGTCGACAGCGCCGCAGCGACACCAAATTCATCGAACACCGGTCCGAGCAACTTTTCGACGGTCGGTTTCCCGAGTGCTCCAAGACCGAGTGCCGTAATTGTGATTCCGAGCTGACAGGCGGACAGATAGTAGTCCAAATCACTGGCGACTTTTTTTGCCAGGACCGCGCCCTTATTTCCTTCCTGAATCATTTGATCAAGCCGCGACATCCGAACCTTGACGACCGCAAACTCCGAGCCGACGAAAAACGCCGTTAAGACAATCAACAATACAAGCAACGCCAAATTCAATACCAACAATATGTCCAATCCATTCCCCTGAAACAGGGGGTCACCTCCAGTAAAATAGTTTGAATCGTAAAATGATTCCTGCATTTAAACCGTACAGTAAAACGTTATGGTTATTATAGTATCGGTTGACCTTCAAATTAGCAACTGTTTTGAATCGTCTTTTTTTGCTGAATTATCAGAATAATCGGATTACAGTTTCTAAAAGGAGTACTTTTGATACTAGGTTTCTTTTGTCTGGATAGCGGCAATATAAGAGCTATGCACATCAACATCTCAAGTTAAAACAGTTTAAAACAAAGCTTCTTGAAGTTAAGTGATGTTCTAAAATCGTAAGTGGAAAGATAGTGGATTTTTATGGAAAAAACAAGAAAAGGTTTCTCGTCGTACTTACGACCAGAAGCAGATGGTGCAGGTCGTAACATTTCCTGGAGTTCAATCATCGCCGGAGTCGTATCATTTTTCGCACTCTTAATTACATTCAGCTTAATCGGTTCGGCGATCGGCTTTGGCGTCACGGACGTCACATCCAACAACCCGTTTGACGGTGTCGGGATCGGCTTAGCCATCTGGGCGATTCTCTCACTTTTGATCTCATTGTTCGTCGCCGGCTTCGTTTCCGGTGTGACATCATCGCGTGCCGGACTCGTTCACGGGTTCCTGACATGGTCGACAAGTGTCATTCTCTTGTTCGCTTTGTTGACATTCACGACAATCAACACGTTCCAAACAGTCGGTTCTGTGCTTGGTACAGTCGGTGGTGCAGCAGGTCAAGGTGTCGGCGCCATCGCCAGCACAACATCAGATGCTGTCTCAAAAGGATTCAGCTCAGTGACGGATAACGTCTCAAACGTCGATACAAAAGAACTTGAAGGAAATGTCGATGAGATTCTGAAAGATACAGACATTCCGGAATTACAACCGAACTACTTGCAAGGGCAGCTCGATGCCGTCAAAGATGACGCAACAGCAGCCGGTAAAGATGTCTTAACAAAGCCGGAAGATTTCGATAAAATCGTCAGCGATCTTGGTGATAAATTGACAGCACGTTCAGAAAAAATCCAAAACTCGGTCGATGAAGATAAAATCGCTGAAGCTGTTGCTCAAAACACAGATCTTTCACAAGCAGAAGCAGATAAAGCAACGAAAAATATCGTTGACGGTTTAAACCAGGCAACAAGCGAAACAAGCAAACAAATCGAAAACGCAAAACAAACACTTGATGAAACATCAGCTGATCTCAAGAAAACAGTTGAAGATGTTCGTGTTCAAACAGAACAAGCGACACAAACAGCATCTAAAGTTTCAATCTGGGGCTTCGTCGCTCTCATCTTAACGATGATCGTGACATCAATCGCCGGCATCACAGGTTCACGTGTTGCTTCACGCGGTCGTATAGCCAACAAATAATTAAATGTTTGCAGCCGAAGGTCCTAGCGACCTTCGGCTTTTTTGTTTGACAATCGTTTTAAATCTGTTAGGCTGTTAACTAACGACCGTTAGGAAGGTGACGAAATGAAAGCTTCATTATTATTACAAACGGCCCTGCGGCACTTTGCCCAGCATGGTTATGAAGGAGCGTCCTTACAGGAGATCGCGCAGGACGTCGGCATCAAGAAACCATCGATTTACGCGCATTACCGCGGAAAAGATGATTTATTTTTGACGGCGATGCGTTACGCCCTCGACACACAAAAAACGCATCTCGCCACGTACTTTATCTCGACCCGTCATCTGTCACTCGAGCAGAGTCTGAAAGGTTTTTTTGACTGGTTCCTCGAGGAGAGCACCCAAAATGATCAATTGAAGTTCATTTTACGGATTGCTTATTTTCCTCCCGTCAAACTCGAACGGGAAGTGACGGATTTGATTAATCCGTTTTTTGATACGATGCAACGCCATTTGACGCGTTTGTTACGGGAACGCAATCGGACGGAACAGATTTTATATTCGGATGATTATGCCAGTGCCGCCCTCGCCTATTTGACGGTGACGGAAGGGACTATGACCGAGTTCGTGTTCAATGGCGTCGCCGCGTATGAACGGCGTTTCACCGCCGTTTGGCCGATTTTTTGGCGCGGACTTGTCCGCTGATGATTTAAACTACAGAAACAGAGGAATTCACCATGCAAAACAACAAATTGATCTTAGGCACCCTGTTGCTTAACCTGTTTATCGCCTTTCTAGGGATTGGTCTTGTCATTCCCGTCACGCCGACGATTATGAACGAGCTGAACATTTCCGGTTCGACCGTCGGTTACATGGTCTCGGCATTCGCCTTTGCCCAGCTTGTATTATCTCCGCTCGCCGGCCGGGCCGTCGACAAGTACGGCCGCAAACCGATGATCATCATCGGTCTGTTCATCTTCAGCATGTCGGAACTGCTGTTTGGTCTCGGACAATCCGTCGAAGTATTGTTTGCGTCGCGGATTTTGGGTGGTGTCAGTGCCGCCTTTATCATGCCGGCCGTCACGGCGTTCATCGCTGATATTACGACAAACGAAACCCGTCCGAAAGCCCTCGGCTATATGTCGGCGGCGATTTCGACCGGTTTCATCATAGGACCGGGCATCGGCGGTTTCCTGGCCGACATCGGAACGCGTGTGCCGTTTTTCTTTGCCGCCGCATTTGGTTTGACCGCGATGATCTTGTCCGTCTTTACGTTACGCGAACCGGAACGACATTATGAACAGTCAACGATTCCCCAGCAAAAAACCGGTTTCCGGAAAGTCTTTTCACCGCTCTACTTCATCGCTTTTATGGTGCTGCTGATTTCTTCATTCGGACTCGCGTCGTTTGAGTCACTGTTCGCGCTGTTCGTCGACCGGAAGTTCGGATTCACGGCGAAAGATATCGCGCTCGCGATTTCACTTGGGGCAATCGTCGGTGTCATCGTCCAGGTCGGCTTGTTTGAACGGCTGACGCGCTGGTTCGGTGAGATTCGTCTCATCCGGTACAGCCTGATCGGTTCAACCCTGCTCGTCCTTGTCATGACCTATGTGACAAGTTACCTTGCGATTATTCTCGTGACGATGGTCGTCTTCGTCGGTTTCGACTTGATGCGCCCTGCTGTTACGACGTATTTATCGAAAATCGCCGGTAACGAACAAGGTTTCGTCGGCGGGATGAACTCGATGTTTACGAGTATCGGGAATATTCTTGGACCGATCATCGGCGGGATTCTGTTTGACGTCGATCTCAACTATCCGTTTTATTTCGCAACGGTCATGCTTGCCATCGGCATCGCCCTGACCTTCGTCTGGCGGGAACAACAGCCGGCTGATCTGACGGCTGAAGAAAAAACGTCATGACATTCAGAAATTAGAGAGAAAAAACTCACGTATTTATAGATATGTGAGTTTTTTGCCGACATTTTTACCGATTGTCAGAGAAAACTTCTCAATAATCATGATGTTCGGGAGTTGTCCTCTAGCTTCGGTCGACGAAGAGTCTCGTACAGACGGAATAACCAAAGGTATAATCCGACACCGGTGAAGGAAAAGAACAGGATGACGCCAAAAATACTGATCGGCGACAGAATTCCTGACAAATAGACCGTCAACGGAGCAAGTGTTTTCCCAAGTGTATTCTGCAGACTGTCGGCTGCTAAGAACTGTCCTCTCGCTTGTTTAGGAGCATAATGGCTCACGAAACTCTGTGTGACGGGGGTCCGAATAATCTCACCCAGCGTAAAGAGGACGGTACAGAAAAATAAATACAAGATATTACTGCTCATACCAACTAAAAACGTTCCGCCCCCTGCAAACAAGGTAGATACAATAAACAGACGTTTTTCTGACCAATGCTTTAGCGCATTGGTCACCGGAAGAATCAAGAGCACAAACAAAAGACCGTTAAACCCGACCAACCATCCAAACAGTGACTGGCTCGTCAGACGAATCGGGTCTTGCGTCCAAGATAGAAGAGACTGCGCGGGTATCTGCTCAATCAAATAAACCGGCAAATAAAGATCAAGTTGCATGATCGGAAACAAGGAAAAAATTCCTGCAAGCACATACAACATAAAAACCCGGTCCTGAAAAATGATTCGATACCCGTTCCATCTTTTTTGAAAGGAATGTTTGAGGGATGATGTCACATCCTCTTGCTTTTTTTCAAGAGGAACCGTTTCATACATCATGAAATACAGAGCCAATAAGTACAGCAAAAGAATACCGGCGCAAGTCCATAGTAAGGTTTGGCGATATTGAAAAAAGAAAACAGCTCCAATCACCGGACCAAGAACTGCTCCGATATTGTTCACAGTCGAAAACGTCGCAAATACCGAACGCAGTGCACGCTCGGGAACAATGTCCGCTATCATGGCAGAACTAGCCGGACGATAAAATGCAGCTCCGATTCCAATACCGATAAAAGCGATATAGTCGATCCAATAGGAGGTGGAGGCTGCAAACAGCACGAACATACTCATTTGGAGGAACGTCCCAACGAGCATTACGGGACGTCTTCCCCAAGTGTCCGCAAGGTTCCCGCCGACTAAACTGCCGAGGATACTCAGCAGAGGAGGAAGGGTCATCAGAAGTCCTGCTTTCTGCAAACCTAACGTTTGACCGAAATAAACGGTGATAAAGGGGAAATACATCCAAAATAATAAATTGAACAGACCCTCTCCGACTAATCTGACTTTCATGTTTGAATCCCAAGAAAATTGCTCCATAATATACATCCCCTCATTTCAATTCATGCAGGAAGCCCTGCTTTTCCCGTGTAGATTTACTATAAGAAAACGATACAGAAAGAACTAGACTTATATTTCCGCATGGATTATACTAACATTATGAAAAATAAGTAAGGAAAGCCCTGTTTGAATTGTGTTATAAAACGAACATAGGTTCTTAAAGTATAATCTTTGACCGTCTTACATACTGTCTTCTCATATGCGTGACACGGATGTGTCATCTTCAGAATAAACATAAAAAGCCGATAAAAGTTGGACGTCACCATCCAACTTTTATCGGCTTTTTTGAAGATCAATCAAATAATCTCTTCAGACCCTTCACGTTCGATACAATGTACGTCGCGACAGTTTGATTCGGCGGTATGTCCGCAATCAGGCAGAAGTCAATTCCAGCCTGGTGTCCCGATAGTACGTCAAGTTCGCGGTCACCAATCATAATTGTTTCAGCCGGTTCCATTTGATAGTGTTTCATCAGATACTGAATCGCGGCCGGATCCGGCTTTCGGGCAAATCCCCGCTCCGCCGTCACTACATCCCGGAAGACCCCCGTCAATCCGTTCGCCTGTAACAGTTTAAACGTCGATGCTCCGCGATGCGTCAGGATGTAGTTATGTCCGTCGTGCTTTTGAATGAAGCGGCAGAGTTGCGGTATGTCGGTAAACGGTTGAGCCGATTTAAGTTCTGCCTGTGCTTTTTGTACTTTGAACCGTGAAATCGCGTCCGCATCAAGTCCATACTTTTCATAGGCCGTTTTCGCCGAGATTTTCATGGCTTCCAAAATCGACTCAATCGCCACATTCTGTCCCTGCCCGCGTAACATCTTCTGCAAGAAAGTAGCCATGACCGGATAAGTATCAAACAGCGTCCCGTCAAAATCCCAGATTACATGCCGGTACATCGTGTCGCCTTCTGGCGGACGACCCAGTCTTGTATCCGGGTCAGTTTGTCCGTTTCCGGGTTTTCGAAATAATCAAAAGCTTTTAAAACAAGCGGCGACGCGTTCGACGCATCGACGTCTTCCCGGCTGACCCAGGACGAACCGGTCGAATCCTGCCCATCAAATGTCTTTGGTACAGACCGTTCCCCAACTGCTTCTAACACGCGGAAAAATACGCCGATATGATGCAGATGCGACGCCCGGTGCCAGTCGGACTGAAGGAAAAATTCAAACGTTCCAAGCAACTGTTTGGAACGGACCGTCAGCCCGGTTTCCTCTTGGAATTCACGGTCCAGCGCGTCCGGCAACGTCTCGAAATCTTCCAGACTCCCGCCCGGCAAATCGTACCGGTACGTGTACGGTCCGCCCTGCTTATGAATGACGAGCAATTTTCCTTCATTATAATAGATGCCGTATGTACCGAATGCCCGGTGAAACGTATCTTTTGATTGTTGCATGATGATCCTCCATTTTTTAAATAATGAGTATGCGAGATGTTGTTCTGACACAAACCCCTGCAATCATTACTTCCCAATTTTTTGCAATATAGTTGACTGTGACCTCTACTAATCCTTCGCGTTCCATTTCATGTCTCTGTTCCACTCGAAAGATATGTCGCTCCCAGGATTGTGGATTTATGTATTTAGCGTAATATGCCCCCATAACGCCACTTGCGGTACCTGTCACCGGATTTTCCTTTGTTCCAGACTGCGTTGCAGAAAAATGTCTACCATGCATATCAGCTTCCGCCAAATAAGTTTCAAGACAAATCGGGTGAATCGATGCTTCCGGAAACTGTTTTAAAACTGAAGAAAATTGTTTATTATCTGGTTGCATATCAAGAAAGTCTTTTAAGCGTTTGACTGGAAGAATCAGCGTCCAGTTCCCTGTACTTCCATAGACGATTGGAAACCGCTTATCCACTTGCTCCAGCTTAATGCCGATACTTTCAAGAACAGGTATCAAATCACTTTCGAACGGAGAAAATTGTGCTACTCCCTGTTGCATCTGTACTTGAATTCCTTTTGGGGTTCGTACTTCCCCAATATTTAACCGACCAATTTTGGTCTCAATCAGTTGTTTACGTTCGGAATTAAAGTTTTGCTCTTGCAACGCGGTCCAGGCAGCAATCGTGCCGTGCCCGCAAAGGTTCATTTCAGATTTCGGTGAAAAATATCTGAAGCGGGGAACAGATTCGTTTAATCGACTAACAAATGTCGTTTCCGTAAAGCCTGTTTGCGCTGCAATTAATTGCATTTGCTCTGTTGATAGGGCGTCACTGTTTAACACAACACCAGCAGGGTTCCCTTTACCCGGTGTTGTCGTAAAAACATCATAGTGAAAGACTTTAACCCTAATCTCCATTCCTACTCACCCTTTCGTTTCATGTACAAGCGAGATGTGTTAACCACCGCTCGACCCATTGTAACTCCCCTTCGAGATAGTCGCCGAACGCCGGGTCACTCTCCGTTCCGAGTAACGTCAGCGCATCTTTCCACAATCCTTCAAGCTCAATCGCTTCATAGACGGGAATTTCGATTAACGAGTCAGCGTCGGCTAACGTGGCTGTCTCCATTTCCTTTGTCCAGTCCTGATAAAAAACAATACGTGGATCGGACTTCCGGTTCGAATAAACGGGTCAACTGATAGCGAAGCCTGCCCGATCCGCCTGCCGATCTGATCACGTCCCTCAAAAAGCGTGACCTCATATCCCTTTTCCTGCAGACGCCAAGTAGTGTACAAACCGGTTAAACTGGCACCGATGATGGCAATTCTTCGCATGTTGACCGCTTTTTTCCAGTGATTTCCTTCTCAGTGTACCGAAAAACAATTCGACCGCCTACTCTTTAACAGAAGCAAACAAAAAAACAGAGCGTCATCCGACACTCTGTTCGTTGTTCCTTAGGATGATTGCATATGTCGCCAGTCGTCTTCATCAAAGATCGACTGGACCCATTCGGTGGAAACATATAATGATTTGGCGATGGCTTCGTCGGATTTCCCGAGTTTACGCAGCAAATGGACGATTCGAATCCTTCGCTCGAGTTCACGCTCGTCAGGTAACAATTCCGGCATCATGTCGGCGCCTCCTTTCTCTCTTTAAGCCAACCGTCATCGTTTTGTGTAAGTTACCCGTTTATCGGTTGAATATTCCGATAATTCAAGAGGTTCGATGATTTTTGATAAAGAGTCTCAAAAAAGTAACAGTCTGTTTTTTATTCCAATGTAAAACGAACTTTACAAAATGTAAAACATACTTTACAATTTAAGTACCAACTAATGAAGGAGAAACTGTGATGAAGCTGACGAACCGGGTTAAATCGTTGCGGAGCAGCAACGGATGGACGCAGGAACAATTTGCTCAGATGATTGGTGTCACACGCCAGACAGTCATCTCGCTTGAAAAAGGCAGCTATACTCCGTCCTTGTTACTGGCAATGCAGATTGCACGAGTGCTCGAGCGTCCTGTCGAATCGATTTTTTACTTGGAGGAGGAATCGGAATGAAACGTGTCATCATTCAGTCGTGTTTAAACATTTGTATGTATTTTTTGGCAGCTATTTTCATTAGTTCTATTCACGATCAACTAAATGTTTTTCAAAATGATCCGGTCAAAGGAACCGGCTTCAATCTGACACTGGACCTTTCCATTATTCTTCCTGTCATACTGGTCGCAATTGGTCTTTCGGTCACCGGCTACTGGATGCGAACAGATAAGAAGAGTTCTTTTTCCAAGTGGTCGTCGTCGACTACAGAGTTTTCTGATCAAGATGAACGGGAAGAAGTGATCACAGGAAAGGCAACACGCGCCGCCTATGTGACTTTTTTAATTACTTTACCCGCTCTAATGATTTGCTTTTTATTTGATGTTCCGCTGATGTCGATTTTTCCAAACTTTTCATTTTACGCCACTGCGCTCGTCTTAACAGCAGGAACGCTTTCCTATATGGCGGCCTGGGTCTATCATTACCAACGCTAAACACTTACAAATACTTGACGAAAAAGTACTGGGTCTGTCCTTCCGTCGGATGATCGGGCAGACGACCGTATTCCTCGAATCCGAGCTTTTCATAAAAGCCCGGCGCTTGAAAGCTGAACGTATCAAGCAAGATCTTACTGCATGATTTTTCTTCGGCAATCGATTCGATTTTTGCCATCAGCTGTTTTCCGGTACCGCCGATTCGGTTTTCCGGGTCGACCCACAAAAAGTGCACCTGCAGATGATTCCACACATAACTTGCCGTAACACCGCCGAGGAGTTGCTCGTCTTCATCCCATGCCAAAAAGCAATATGGTTCCGCTTCCGTAAAGAGCGTTGCCGGAACGTGTTGTCGGTTATAAGCAATCAGTTGCTCCCGGATCCATTGCCCATCTTCCGTCGTACCGCTTGTGATTTCCATCATTCAAAACCCCCGATTGAAATATTTTACAATACGTTCTCATCATATCATAGAGAGAAAAGAAAAAGAGGCGCCGCTTGGCACCTCTTTTTTTTACTTCTTAAATTCTTTTTCTGTACCATCGGCAAACTCGATCTCGATTTCAAGACGGGTCGCGTCATTGATGCCAAAGACTTTCTCGACTTGAGCAATCGCGTCATCATTTGACGTATCGGCATCAAGGTTCAGTTCGTCGAGCTTGGCATCCAGCGTCTTCATCGCTTCATTGCCTTGCGCCTGCTCACCGTTCATCTTGTAATCGGCTTCCGTCCCGTCGTTATCACGGTCATAACTAATGTCGACGGCGTCCATCATGTCCGAAGTATCTGCCTCGACTGACAGACTGACGAATCCGTAATCTTTGTCGGCATTGTCCGTCACTGTATCCTGATCTTGTATACCTGACGTATCGTCGTTCATCGTGCTGTCATCCGTCATCGAATTATCATTTGTCGTTGTCGTTTCCTCGACTTTTTCCGTTTCCTGATTGTCCGAATTGCCGCATCCTGCGGCAAACAGGGCAAGACCAAGAACCGGTACCAAATATGTCTTCTTCATTAGAATGACCCCCTCTTTTTTTGACTATCCCCCGGGTCAAGACACATAAATCATTTTAATGTGCGATTTCAGAAAAAGATTCACTCGTCACTTCACAATCAAAACCGGACATTTGACACGTTTGGCAATCTTATGACTGACACTACCGAGCATCATTTCCTGCAGACTGTTTAACCCCCGGCTGCCGATAATCGTTAAATCGACCTGCTTTTGATTGGCGTGATCCACAATTGTCGGACCCGGCTCACCGCGAAGAATCGTCACGTAATAGGAGACATCTGCTGCTTCGAGCTTTTCTTCGACCGGTGCCAGTCTTTTTCTGCGGGCCACTTCAAGCCCTGCCGTTCCTTTCGTATGCAGGACATCGTCTTTAATTTTTCCAAAATCGGCGACGAAAACGACTTCCACTTGACTGTCCAGACTGAGCCGGGCAATCTTAATTGCTTCTTCCGCCGCCCGGACGGAATGGTCCGAACCGTCGACGGCTAATAAGATATGTTGATACATAACCGTTCCCCCTTAACTCAATGTGTGGAAATTTTCGGGATCGGATCCTGATGAACCGCCAACCGATCAATCAGTTTCTTACTTTCCGGATTCAATCCAATCAGTTCGACTTTGTTTTGATTCGCCATCAAGCGGAGCATCACCTTGTCAATCGCTCCGACGGCCGAATCATCCCAAATTTGGGTGCTGCTGAAATCAATCCGGATTTGTTGGTTCGTCCCCTCATAATCAAACGAAGCGATGAAATGATCAACCGACGCGAAGAATAACGGACCTTTGACGGTATATACCGTTTTTCCGGACGTTATCTGTTGCTTGATCTTGATTTTCGAGACTTTGGCGACAAAGAACAGGGCACTTAACACGACACCTGCCATGACGCCGATTGACAGATCATGTGTGGCAACGACGATGCTGACTGTCGCGAGCATCACGAAGGCATCGGCTTTCGGAGCTTTACGGAGATACGTAAACGACGACCAGTCAAACGTGCCAATTGAGACCATGATCATGATTCCGACAAGAACCGGCATCGGAATTTGAACGACCCAGTTTCCGAGGACGATGATCAAAAACATCAGGAACAGCCCGGCGATAAGTGTCGACAGCCGCCCACGTCCTCCTGACTTGACGTTGATGACCGATTGACCGATTGACCGATCATCGCGCAACCCGCCATTCCGCCGAAGAAACCGGTGATGAAGTTCGCAATCCCCTGCCCGCGGGCTTCCTTGTTTTTTTCGCTCTCCGTGCCCGTCATATCGTCGACGATCGTCGCCGTCAGCAATGATTCAAGTAATCCGACAATCGCGAGTGCCAGTGAATACGGGAAAATAATTTGAAGTGTCTCGAAGTTCAACGGGACGTCCGGCAAGAAAAACGACGGTAACGACCGTTGAATCGTTCCGAGATCACCGACCGTCCGTAAATCGACGTTTAAATAAATCGCCGCAATCGTCAGCACGATGATTGCAATCAGTGGTGCCGGAATCGTTTTAAGAAAACGCGGTAACAGATAGACAATTGCCAGCGTCATCGCGACGAACACATACGTCATCGTGGAAATCCCGATGAAATGCGGGACATGAGCCATAAAAATCAGAATCGCCAGTGCATTGACGAACCCGATCATGACGGCACGCGGAATGAATTTCATGACCCGTGCAATCTTGAAGACCCCAAAGAGAATTTGAATGACTCCGGTTAAAATCGTTGCCGCAAGCAGATAATTGAGTCCGTGTTCCTTGACGAGCGGGACCATTAAAAGGGCCATCGCACCGGTTGCCGCTGAAATCATTCCCGGCCGGCCGCCGACAAAAGCGATGATGACAGCGATGCAAAACGAAGCATACAATCCGACCATCGGATCGACACCGGCAATGATTGAGAAAGCGATTGCTTCCGGAATCAAAGCAAGCGCAACAACGATGCCTGCCAATACATCACCTCTGACATTTGAGAACCATTGTTCTCTTACACTCATTTTCATCTGTTTCTTCCACCTTTCTGTTGAGAAGCGTTCCTTACTCAACATCCTATCCTGTTTTGAATATCCACAGTCTAGCACCGTTAGTTTCAAAAAGGAACACTTTTGGTCTTTTTATTTTCAAACGATAAATTTGATCCATACTAAAAAGGAGTTCATCCGAATCGATGAACTCCTTGTGTAGTACCGGAGTTGGATTTGAGTAGGTCGCTTAAACGTCTTCGGAAATCCTATCCTGAGCATACAGTGGTAATGACCAAAAAATAATTCATTTCAGTGCGCTTGTTTGCTAAGCTGAATGTAATTTCACAGAATCAATAGTTTGCACAGGAGGAATTTTAAATGATTGAATCCGTGATTTCTCTCCTTTCCCCACTCTTTGCCTCTGCTCACGTCAGATGGGGCATTGGTGGTTCGGTTCTCCTCGCCCACCATGGGTTGGTGGAGCATCCAAACGATGTGGATTTGCTCTTTCATCCGGACGATTTCGCTGTGGCTGAACGGATTTTGAAGCAGTTCGGTAAACAACAGCCGTCTCAAGATAAAGGAGTTTTTTTGACACGCCGGTTTGAAGAATACACGATTGGAAGCGTTGAACTGGATCTCATCGTCGATTTCAAAATTCAACATAAAGCAGGCGTTTTTTCATTCATTTTTGATGAGACGGCTATGACGGAACAGGTCAGTTTCGGTGGACAACGCTATCCGTTCATGCATCTTGAGGATTGGTACGTCTTCTATCTATTGATGCCGGGACGCGAATCCAAAGTCCGTCTCCTTGAAGACTACTGGCAGTCTCACCCGCTCGACGCGCCGGAACGGTTACAAACCGCACTCGCTGCTTCCTTGCCGGACAGCATCCGTCAACGGATTGAGCATACTTACCGGTATGCACAGTAAAAAAAGCGGCTCTTCTGCGAAGAAGAACCGCTTTTTGTCATCGGACCATTACTCGGTC
This sequence comes from Exiguobacterium sp. s145, assembly GCF_018618835.1. Lineage (NCBI taxonomy): Bacteria > Bacillati > Bacillota > Bacilli > Caryophanales > Exiguobacterium > Exiguobacterium sp. s145. The sequence continues at coordinate 148,679 of NZ_JACSMV010000002.1, forward strand.
AGACACTTTTTGCAATGTTGATAGTTTTTATTACCGCCGGATAAGTTACAGACATCCGTAAAACCTAGGTTTTTGAGCACGTTTTGTGCGGCGTTCCCGGTCACCCCTTTGTTACAGTAAACAATCGTCGGCAACGTCGGATCGAGTTCCTTCGCCCGTGTCCGCAGTTCACCGAGCGGGATATGAATCGCGCCGTCGACGTGATTTTTTTCGAACTGGGCTTTCGAACGGGTATCGATGATTTGGAACGACTTGCCGCCGGCGACCTGTTCGATCAACTCATTTGGTGTCATCAGACGGGCTGTTTTTTTAATCGCATTGTCGAGTGCCATTCCGGTATAGAGCACCGGATCCTTTGTTGTCGCAAACGGCGGCGCATAGGCAAGATCAAGGTGGAACAGATCTTCTGCTTTTGCCTTGAACGTAATCGCTGTCGCGAGGACATCAATCCGTTTGTCGACCCCTTGCGGACCAACGATTTGTGCGCCAAGGACCCGTCCTGTCGCCCGGTCGGCAATCGCCTTGATCGTCATTTCTTTTCCACCCATATATTCCGGACGATCCGGTTTAATATTGTGGAGAACTTCGATGTCGTATCCGGCTTCCCGCGCTTCTTTTTCCGTCAAGCCGGTTTGGGCGACCGTCAGATCAAACGCTTTGAAGATGCCGGTTCCAAGAATTCCGCGGTGTTCCGCTTCTTCCCCGGTGATGACCATCCCGGCAATCCGGCCCATCTTGTTGGCGGTCGAGCCGAGCGGACGATAAATCGCTTCTCCGGTAATGACGGAGAAACTTTCCGCGACGTCACCGACGGCATAGATATCTGCCACGTTCGTCTGCATCTTCCGGTTGACGGCGATTGCGCCTGTCTGACCAAGCCCAACGCCGATCTGTTTGGCGAGCTCCGTATTCGGTTTGACCCCGACTGACAGGATGACGAGCTCTGTCGCAATTGATTTGCCACTTTCAAGGGCGATGTCCGTGACCCGCTCCGTCCCGTTTAATGCCGTCACCGATTCTCCGAGCAACAGTGAGACGCCTTTATCTCTTAAATGATCAGCAACCCGTTCTGCCATGTCACGGTCAAGCGGTGGCATGACTTGCGGCAAACGTTCGACGAGTGTCACCTGAATCCCGCGGTATGACAGTTGCTCGGCCATCTCAAGACCGATGAAACCGCCGCCGACAATCGTTGCCGTTTTTGGATTATGGGCGTCGATGTATGAGCGGATCGCATCGGCATTCCGGACATTGCGCACCGTGAAGACGTTGTCGTGATCGACACCCTGTAAGGGCGGAACGATGCTTGATGCACCGGTCGCAAGCACCAGCGTATCGTACGTATCCGTCAACCGATCACCGGTCGCCAGATTAACGATGGTCGCCGTTTTCGTTGCGTGATCAATCGATTCGACTTCGTGTCTTGTGTGGATGTCGATGTTATAACGTTTTTTGAAGAATGCGGCATCGCGCGGTGTCAATTCGTCGATGTCGGCAATCTCACCGCCGACGAAGTACGGAATCCCGCAACCGGAATAGGAGATGTCCTGATCGCGGTCATAAATCGTAATCTGTAAATCTTCACTGTTCCGGCGTGCTTTTGCACCGACCGATGTTCCGGCGGCAACTGAACCAATGATCAACAATTTCATGTAAGTGTCCTCCTGAAAATTAATAAAGTAACAAGCTGATGTACAATCCGAGCAACGTAATCGCAAGCGTTGGAATCGTCAGGATCGTACCGATTTTAAAGTATTGTCCCCAGCCGATTCTGACACCTTTCGAGCGTAAGACATGCAACCACAGCAGTGTTGCCAGACTGCCGATCGGTGTAATCTTCGGACCTAAATCGGAACCGATGACATTGGCATAAATCAAGGCTTCACGGATGATGCCGGTCGTCTGACTGTGCTCGATTGCCAGGGCATCAATCATGACGGTCGGCATATTGTTCATAATCGATGACAGAATGGCGGCGAGGAAGCCCATCCCGAACGTCGCACCGGCAAGCGTCGTCGCAAAACCGTCGATGACTTCGGCAAGCACTTGCGTCAACCCGGCATTTTGCAGACCATAAACGACGATATACATTCCGAGCGAGAAGAAGACGATCGCCCACGGTGCACCGGCGATGACTTTTTTCGTCGGCACACTAGGTGAACGACGCGCCATCAACAGGAAGAACAAGGCGATGACGCCGGCAACGAGACTGACCGGAATGCCGATGAAGTCACTCGTGAAGTAGCCGACGACAAGCAGCACGAGAACCAGCCACGATAACTTGAACATCCGCTGATCCTTAATTGCCGTGCTCGGTGCGACAAGTTGCGTCACGTCGTAGGTCTTCGGAATACTTTTGCGGAAGTAAAGATACAACACAAGCAGACTGCCGATGACGGAAAAGACGTTCACGAAGACCATCCGTGAGGCATATTCCGTAAAACCGATGTCAAAGAAGTCGGCCGAGACGATATTGACGAGGTTGGAGACGACGAACGGCAGACTCGCCGTATCGGCAATGAAGCCGGACGCAAACACGTACGCCAAAACGACGTAGTCCGGTAATTTTAAGTAGCGGACGATGGCAAGAACAATCGGTGTCAGGATCAAGGCAGCCCCGTCGTTCGCAAACAAGGCGGATACGAGTGCGCCGAGCAATGTCAGGTAAACAAACAGTTTGACGCCGCCGCCTTTTGCGATACGTGCCATGTGAAGCGCCGCCCATTCGAAGAAGCCGATTTCGTCCAAAATCAACGAGATGATGATCAGGGCGATGAAGGTAAAGGTTGCGTTCCAGATGATGCCCCAAACCGTCGAGACATCATCCAGATTCACTGCGCCGGTCAGTAAGGCAATCAATGCCATTCCTATCGCGGAGTAGCCGATGCCTAGACCTTTTGGTTGTTTGATGATTAAAAATAAGGTGATCAGGAAAATCCCGATCGCAAGTAGATGTGTTCCGGTCAATGCGTTCACTTCATTTCTTGATTAATTTTTTCCTCTGTTTTACAACGGCTGAATACATTTTTTCTTACATAACATTTCCGTTATGTATCAGCTCTGTTTATTTACTTAAAACTCAGCAACTATTTGGTAAAGAAACTGGTAATGGTTCCATCGAGTTTAAGATCGTCAACAACAAGTCATGTTGCGGATGATCCGGATTCAATCGGAAATAAATCCATTGCCGTTCACGCCGTTCCAAAATCACCTGTGCTTGACGCAACAATTTTAAGTGACGGCTGACGGCGGGTTGTGAGATATCAAACATTTCGACAAAATCACAGACACAATGTTCCCGGGCATGCAACCGACGCAACACTTCAAGACGTGTACTGTCACTGAGCAGTTTCAAGAACTGGCTCATCTCTTCGACAGGGTTCGCCGTACGAATCAAGTCAATTCCTCCTTTCCGGATTGAGCTTCAACGGGAAAATCGTCAGCCGACACGTTCAGACTGACGATTTTCTCTATATAACCAATTTATTATATAACCTCTTTGTTATTCAAGTCTTTTTTTAGCTGACGTCTATTAAAACGGGGATACAATTGATTTACGATTAAAAAATAGGCAAAAAATGCAGAAAAATAAAAGGTGATGAATTTGTTCATTTCCGTTGTACTCAGCCAGATTGATTCATCGTACATCAACCGTCCAGATGCCGTGATGACGACAGGATACGTCGCAAGCGTCAGACCGATCAGGACGAATAAACAAACACCAAGATCATTGAGTCAGACTTGCGTGCTGCCTTTTGAATTACGAAACATCTTTTCCCTCCTTTAGTTTAAGATAGTTTTCTGCTATTTCCAGTATGATGCCTTCCGGTCCCCTGACATAACAAATTCGGTACGTTTCTCCAAACTGCTCTGCCGGACTGATTGAAGTATAGCCCTGCTCGTTCACGATTGTCATCATCGCGTCAAGCGACTCGACATTGAGACAAAGATGACGAAGACCTGCCGCGTGAACTTCGTTTGATGATTGACCAGTATCGACTGGATTCTGATATTGAACGAGTTCAAGCCACGTCTCTCCGTCGGGTACGCCGAGAGCGGCACATGAAGTCTTGACGTTACGCAGACCGGTAATCCGGTCGAGTTGCGGTCCGGACGATTCCCATTCACCTTTTACGACGAATCCCAGGCTGACGAAAAAATGTGTCACTTCCACTAAACTCAGTACGTTGATACTGACATGATCAATCCGGTTCACTTTCATACCGGTTTTTCCTGTGCGTGTTGTTCCTGTACCATCAACTGATAATCTGGTTGCAGCAATGAAAAAATCCGTCCATCGTGCGACGAGCCGTCTTGATAAAGATAACCACGCAAAATCCCTTCCTCTTCGAATCCGAGTCGTTTTAACAGTTGAACGGATGCCTCGTTTTCTAAAAATGTCACGGCACCCATCCGGTGTAATGCCAGTGTCTCGAAGGCATATTCCAACACAGCTTGAATCGCTTCTGCTGCATAACCACGCCGCCAGTGCGCAGGATCAAGTTCAAAGCCGATCTCCGCCTTTTTGCTGTACAGGCTGAGGTGATTCAGACCAAGCGTCCCGATAAACGTCCCGCTGTCACGGATCAGGATACCCCAACGAATGCCTTGTTGCGTGTCATACGTCTGTTTGAAAGACCCTGTGATGTTCAACGCATCGTTTTGTTCACGAAGCGGATTCATTCCGTAAAAGCGGGTGACGGTTTCGTTCGATAAGATATGAAAGAGTGACGAAGCGTGTTCCGGTGTTACTTCCACCAGTGCGAGACGGGATGTTTCTAAAGTGGGAAAAGGCATATTGATTCCTCCAGTTTTGATGTCTTGGTTTCGGTTTGAATCTTTCGTCTAACTTGTGTCTTTTCAGTACCTCACCGCACATCACGCAACGGTTGAAGCACTTCGTTGTTGCCAGTGTCGTCCTATACTAAATGTATAGAAACGCGTGTTTTGTGTAATGAAGGAGTGACTGATCATGGAAGAAGTCAATTTACTCGTTCTTGCCACGCAGTATATGTTTTGGGTCGGATTCGTCGGAATGGCCGCCGGGACACTCTACTTTTTAGTCGAACGGAATTCACTGGCACCGGAATACCGCTCCACCGCTACCGTCGCTGCACTCGTCACCTTTGTCGCGGCCATTCATTATTACTTTATGAAAGATGCCGTCGGAACGTCCGGTCTGTTGTCAGAAATCGACGGTTTTCCAACAGAAATCCGTTATATCGACTGGCTCGTCACGACGCCTCTGTTGCTCGTCAAGTTTCCATTGTTGCTCGGTCTGAAAGGTCGGCTCGGCCGGTGCTTGCTGACGAAACTCGTAATCGCTGACGTGATCATGATTGTCGGCGGCTACATCGGCGAATCCTCAATCAACATCGCCGGCGGTTTCACGCAACTCGGACTGTGGTCGTATCTGATTGGATGTTTCGCCTGGATCTATATCATCTATCTGCTGTTTACGAATGTCACGAAAGCTGCGGAAAACAAACCGGCTCCAATTCGCGATGCTCTTCTGAAAATGCGGTTGTTCATCCTGATCGGTTGGGCCATCTATCCGATCGGTTACGCTGTCACGTTGTTTGCGCCGGGAGTTGAAATCCAGCTCGTCCGCGAATTGATTTACAACTTTGCCGATTTAACGAACAAGGTCGGGTTCGGTTTGATTGCCTTCTTCGCCGTCAAAACGATGTCGTCGCTATCGTCTTCCAAAGGAAAAACGCTGACGTCCTGAACGGATGTTTGAAACAGTTCCGCCTCGCGGTGGACTGTTTTTTTGATTCTTTTCATTTTTCCAAGTGCTTAAACTCATGGTAATCACTTTTACTGGAAAACCCGACCAGTTCGACGCGTCCGTTGCGATTAACATTGTACTCATACGCAGCATCCGGTTCATTTTGAAAAACAACGGTTATGAAATAAGGATTGACGTGCTGATATCCTTCTTTTTGAAAGGGTACGGTCGAAATCGTCCACTTTTCACCCGGAAACTCTTTCGCAAGATACGGTTTGACGGCTGCTACATTTTCCTGAATCTCTGCTTTGATGTCCTCATCATCCGGCTGACTCATTATTAAAAAACTGCCGAACATCAGACAGAGCACTCCTGCCGTCATCAAAGCCAGCATACGTTTTTTTCCCGTCTTCACAAAGCCGAACACGACAATCGGAAGCACAATCAAACCGAATACCCCGTAAAGAATCCATTCAATGAGTTCATGTGGTCCCATATCCGTAGCCTCCTTTTTTCACTATTTCTATAGTTATTACTGTTCACTACTTCAAATCCCTTCTTTTTCCATCAAAAAACAGGTATCCGTTTTGGATACCTGCCTGATTTATTACACGTTAAAACGACTCGACAACCGTTTTAAGTCTTCTGCCATCGTCGCCAGTGATTGTGACGCGGACGAGATTTCCTGCATCGAGGCCATCTGTTCTTCCGTCGAAGCCGAGATGTTCTCGGTTCCGGCGGCCGTACTTTCCGTCACACCTTGAATCTCACGCATGATTGCGGAAATCTGTTCACTGCCGGCCGCCATTTCCTGGACGGCTCCCGACACTTCTTCGACCTGCCCCGTCACGTCACTGATTGACCGTTCGATTGCTTCAAAGGAAGCACTCGCCTCGCCGGCAACCTGAATGCCGTTCGTCATTTCCGTCGTGACTTTTTCCATCGAAACAACCGACTGTTCCGTTTCCTGACGGATGACTTGAATCAGACCCTCGATTTGTTTCGCCGCGAGTGCCGACTGTTCGGCAAGCGTCTTGACTTCCGCTGCGACGACGGCGAATCCGCGTCCCTGTTCACCGGCCCGGGCCGCCTCAATCGCTGCATTCAGTGCGAGCAGGTTCGTCTGCGCCGCAATGCCCGTGATCGAATCGGTGATTTGTCCGATCTCCTGCGACCGGTTTCCAAGTCCGACGATGACGTGACCCAGTTCCGTAAAGTCGGTGTTAATCCGTTCCATCTGTTGACCGAGCTGACGGACGACCTGTCCGCCGTGAGTCACTTTCTCCATCGCGTCACCCGTCGCGTCCGTCATCTGTTGGGCATTCCCGGCAACCTGACTGACGCCGGACGTCAAGTCCTGAACGGTCCGCGATGCACCGGATACCTGATTTAATTGTTGGCTGGCACCGCTCGCGATTTCTTCCATCGTCACGGCAACCATTTCCGTCGCTTTTGTCGTCGCTTCCGCGTTCGTACTTAATTCGTCCGATGCTGTCGCGACATGTTTCGACGTATCCGTCATCTCAATGATGACGTGATGGAGCTGCTCTGTCATCGTGTTGAATGATGTCGTCAATTGACCGAGTTCGTCTTTTGAAACGTAATCGCCACGGACAGACAAATCGCCTTTACCCGACTGCTTCATCCATCCTTGAAGGGAACGGATCGGTTTTGTGATCAGACGCGTGATATAGATTGCAAGACCGGCAAACAACAATACGGCCAGGAGGAAAATCCCGAGCATGATGTAAAACGCTGTCTGCTTTTCCTGCTGGTTCAATGCGTTGATGTCTTTCGACTGTTTCGTCATCGACATCATCAGGCTTTTCGCCGTATTGGCCACTTCGTCCCGTGTTTTCTCGAGACTTTCCGAATAGAAGCGGTAGCCTTGTTCTTCATCGCCCTGTGTGACCAGGTCCTGAATCGTACTCAAGCCGTTATCGTAAGCGAGGACACTGTCCTTCAGGTTCTCGACTTGTTTTTCTGATTGTTTCGTCGGTACAGATGTGCGTTCAAATTTGTTGAGGGAAGAACGGATTTGCGCTTGCCGTTGATCGATTTGCGCCCCCAGTTCTTCAACCCGGGCCGGATCTTTCGTCAGCATCATCTCGACGAGAAACGAATCAAGCGCCCGCGTATCAATCCGGATTTGCGCCACTTCCTGGATCGGAATCAAGTTTTCTTCGTACATCGCTTTTGATGCATTCGACATCTGATTTAAAAAATAGAGTCCTGCACCGGCTAATAAAATCATTGCGACAATCGCTGTCGCAATCAACAGTTGAATCTTTTTCCGTACTGATAAATTTTTCATTATGTAGACCCCTCCCACCTGTTTATCGGTCGATTACACAAATGATTCAGTCTTTTTCTGTTTTTCATTTTCCGGATGTGTTGTGCCAAGCCCTTGATTACGACAGGAGGTGACAGATTCGATATAATCAGAATCATACAGAAACAAAAGGAGTGAAGTTTGTGCAGTCTGTCTCGAACGAAATCACGCAGTTTCGCGGAACACACTATGACTTCGGCCGCGAACAGGGCCGTTATGTGAAACGAAATGAATTGTTGCATAACCGTGAAGACAATTGGAAAATCCGGGTCCCCCGTTTTCAGGTCGACCCTGTCGAAACGAAAGAGATGTTTCTCCGCTATGCCCCGTACATTTGGGACGAGTTACTCGGATTACAGGACGAACTCGAATTATCGCTCGCCGATACGTTGCTCCATTTTGGTCATTACCGCGTCGAAGGACCAAGCAGCGGCTGTTCCATCATGACGGGCGATAACTTCTTAGTCCGCAATTATGATTATCATCCGATGACATACGACGGACGTTTCTCTGTCTTTCAACCGACGGATGGCGTCTCCGCCATCATCGGACCGGCGTCCCGCGTCACCGGACGAATGGACGGGATGAACGAACATGGTCTTGCGATGGGGTACAATTTCATCAACCGCCGTCGTCCGGGCGACGGCTTCGTCAGTTTCATGATTGGGCGGATCATCCTCGAGACATGTACCTCGATTGAAGATGCGATTTCGCTCGTCAAAGAGATGCCGCACCGGGGATCTTTCAGTTATGTCGTCCATGACCGGTCGAACCGGTCATTCGTCATCGAAGCGACAGCCCGCGACATCGAAGTCCGGGAGACGAATCTCTGTACGAATCATTTTGATCTGCTGCAACACGAAAATCGGTTCCATCTCGACGATTCAAAACGCCGGATGATGGAACTGAAAACGCATCAGCATTTGATTCAGGATGCGGAATCGGCATTCCGTCTGTTAAACGATTCCGATAAAGGGGTCTTCTCCGAGTTGTACAGTCACTGGGCAGGCACGATTCATACGTCAGCCTATTTCCCGACCGACATGAAAGTCTGGTTCGCTCTCGGCGGTGATCAAGAGCCGGTTACGTTTGATTTTAAAGATTGGCTGGCCGGAAACGATTTTATGTCAACGCACATCCATGGTGAACTCGAGACCGATATCCAGTTCGCAAACACCCTTCAAACGTGGCGCTGAAGACAACAAAACACCTCTGTGCATCGATTTTTCGGATGCACAGAGGTGTTTTTCAGTCGATTGTTTTGGTCATATGTAAGTCTGTCGTGACAAATCCGGTCGTTTCATAGAGATGAATCGCCCGCGTGTTATGCGCAAAGACATGCAATTTGATTTTTTTAATGTTCATCCGTCGGGCGACCTGCTCCAGTACTTCCATCGCTTGCCGTCCGTACCCTTTCCCTTGATAGCCTTCTTCGATTTTGAAATCAAAGATAAAGGCGGTTCGACCGTGCGTCGATTCACTTAATTGAAACCAAATCATACCGACCGGCGGCTGTTCGGGATCGTCAACGATCGAAAACAGATAATGCTGTTTCGTCTGGATACCGTCCGGTAATAATTGGCCGTACTCGGCGGCTGACCGGTCAAGCGCTTCCACCTCTGCCCATGTCCCGGCTTTGACTTTCTCCTCGGCATATTCTTTGATGGCTTCCGGTAAGTATGCAGCATAGGCCGCTTCTGTCATTTTCATGAATTGAACCATTCCGTGGCACCTCCTGCTTTAATTCATTTGCTGATTTTGTACGGATGATACGCACGTGCCGGACCAATCTTTTGCGAGCATCGCATAAACGGCAATATCATGATATGACCCGTACAAAAGCTCCGCGTCACGCAGAATCCCTTCTTGCTGAAAACCTAAACGCTCCGGTATCTTCCGGCTTCGTGTATTGCCGACCGCACATTCGTTGACGACCCGGTTCAGTTGTAATGTCGTAAAACAATAGTCTGTGATAAATGCGACGACAGTCGTCATCAATCCTTTACCGCGTCCGTTCCCGGTCAAATAATACCCGATCGACGTTTGCCGTAACGTCTGATTGATTTCGTGTAAGGCGATCGTCCCGACGAGTTCGCCCTCAAAATAGATCCCGCAGGCAAAGCCGTTGCCGTTCGCATAGTCCGTCAACCAGGCCGGAATGATTTCGTTCCGGTAGATGTCGGGTCCGGTCGCCCCGTCGACCCAGCGTAGCCATTGCCGCAAGTGGTCCCGGTTGGCGTCAATCAACGCATACAACGCGTCGGCGTCCTGGCGTTCGATTAATTTTAAGCTCAATTGATCGGTAATATGGTGCATGAACATCTGTTGTCACTCCTTATGTAACGTCTAAAGCTATACTTTAGACGTGGACGCTTAAAATACCTGCTTGAGAATCTGTTGTTGGCTCGATTGCGACAAATTTTTATGAATGACCTGTTTGGGTTTGGTCGTTAGGGCCTGCTCGAGGAAGTTCGCTTGCGATCGTTCGCCGATGACGATGATCTGCTCCCAACCGAGCGACCGGTTCAATTTTTCGACCTCTCCTGACAATTCCCGGTAAAACCGTTCTGCCTGCTGTTCGACCCGATTGCGGAAATCGTCCGTCTGATTGCTGCTCGAAGCGCCACTTCGTCCGCTTCTCCCCTGATAACGCCGCCATTGCCCGGTATCGAGATCCAGTTCGTACTCGTGCGTCGCGTCCACTTCACCAAGGCGGACGTCGAGGACAGTCGCGGAATCGAGATGCGTCAGTACGATCCCGGTCCGTGGGAATTGTTGATCAAGAACTTCGAGTTGATTGAGATTCGGTTTGCTATAATAACTGATTTCATCCGTCACATCAAGCTGTAACAAATACACTTCCTGAAGCGAATCATCACTTGAGACAAAGGCGACGATACTCCGGAGCAACCCTGTCCGCTGATTGTTAATCGCTTGTTCCAGTTTCGTAAAGACGCTTTCAACGGCTTTTTTATCCTCCTGTTCCGTCAAAAGACGTTTCTTCTCATTCCGTAAAATCGTCTCCCACTGATTCCGTTTATCCGGTGCCGTGCTCAGATACACCGACAAGACTTGCGTCGACTCGTCAAATTCCTTTAACCGTTTGATATCTTCTCCAAGTCCCATGAAAATGCCCCCTTTAATAAATGAATGACGCTAAAATACCGGTGATAAAGACGGATGTGATCGTGACCGTCGAGAAGCCGGCAACGACCATTTCAGTAAAATTTCATCTTCAATGATCTGGACCTCATCTTCCGTCTCTCCAATATTTTTTGCTGCTTGCTGACTGAGAATCAATGTACCGGGAAAACCATATAGTGACGTCAAATCGATTGCAATCGCCATCGGGTACGAGTAACCGAGGAACTTCCCGGCAAGCATCGAAAATAGGACAATCCCGAGCACACCGAGAATGAAGGCAATCAACAGTGGCACAAACAGTTCGACGAGGTCCGCAAATGAGGTCGTAGCGAGCGGTCCGAAGTTGATCAACAAAATCGCGAGCATCATCAAACCGTACGCGTCAATTCCGTTTAAGACGTTTGGTTTCAAGACACCGGTCGCCCGTAAGGCAATCCCGAGTAATAAGGCAATGACAAACGTATTCAGCCATCCGTTCGTTAAACCGCTGAGAAACGACGAGACGACGAGACGATGACACCGACGACGAACAACGTGCCGGCCGTCGTCTGGAACGGCTCCGGCGAAATCGTCTGTTTCTCGGATGTTTCGGCCTGGTCGATGGCTGCTTTTCGTGTAATGCTGCCATCACGGACTCCGTCGCGGATCCGCAACCCTTCCTTGCGCAGAATGACCGACGTCAGTGGAAAACCGATCAACCCTTGCAAGGCGGCAATCAAGACCGGAAAGACGGCGACCGAGATCAATCCGGCATTCAACGCTTGTTCCTGAACGATGATGACGAAAATCGTTCCGCCCCTTTACTATTTGTCGCAATGACGGTCGGACATTTGATGACAAAATGAGAATTTTAACGATGAATTATATAAGGAGTGTTTTATTATCCTTTCTAGTGTAAAAAATGATCGTCATCACCTTTACAATTTGGGAAATTGGCAAAGAGGAAAATAGAGGTACCCGGTCTAATTTCAAAACCGGACATACATACTGAATGTTTAGGATAGAGGTTAGTTATCTAAATCGTCTCAAAAGCACTCTCTTTATTCATAAAGATGATCAAATTAGTCATTAAAGTAGTTCTAATAAGAGTTACCCAATTATTCTGACGATTAAAACAATGTTAAATTTTTACATCATTATTCTATTTTTTAAAAGTTAGTCATGAGTAAGTAAAGTGCTGTTTAAATAAAAGGAGATATACTTCAAAAATTTGAAATATATCTCCTAAGTAGAACCATTATTAATATTTAGACAGATGACTTCTCTTGTGTACCTCTTTCATCTGACGGTTTTTTAATAACCATTCATGGAAAAAGTATTCGACTACTGCTGTAACTAGACCAGTATACAGACCAGCAAGAGCAATGGATTTGGTATATTCCCCTTGTACTGTCCCTGTAAAAAACCACGTTAGTAGAAAAACAAGCCCAAAATCCGCACTTGTAGCTATAAGATTTCCAGCTTTTCGTAAAATGACATAATCACCAAGTAGATAGGCAATAATTCCAATTGCGAGTGCCATCCAAACAGAGTGATACCATTCTATATCAAAACCTACCGTTAAAATGAGCAAAAATATAATTAACAGTGCGGCAACTTAACCATCAATGCCTTGCCATGACTCCAATTCATATTGCCATCCCCATTTCAATCAAATCATCATATAATGCGAATGAGCCGGTTTTTTTTCCGGCTCATTTCTTTTAGTTATAAAAATCTCCGTTACCTCTCAATATTTCATATGCCACAAAAAACTTAATAATTAATTGTTGGATTGATTTTTCTGACCGCCTTTTTGCCCGATCTCTTCAAAGTGTTCTCGATCATGATTTTCAGCGTTTGCTTGACCACCTTTTTGTCCGATCTCTTCAAAGTGTTCTCGATCATGATTTTCAGCGTTTGCTTGACCACCTTTTTGTCCTGCTTCTTCACGACTCATTTTGTTATTGTCCGCCATGATTGAATTCCTCCTTTAAATTTTTAATGATCGTACATGTTCTATGTACCCCATACATATACTTTTAATACATGTTTAAGTGTTACAGATTTTTTACAATTTTATAAATACCCTCTTTCACGAAAATCTCTTTAAACATTTTTCCAAACATTTTTCCTGATTTTTATCTTTTTAAACAATTTCCCCACCGTAAAAAAGAAAAAAATTAATCGTTCAAGAATTTAGCTAAAAAACTTTTTTTATATTTTAAGTAATTAGATTTTGATTACTTACGCGTTAACAAAATCCTATTACTCTCTTTCTTTTTTCGCGAATTAATAATTAATATCTGAAAGGAATCAGATTTCGTACAAATTTTTAATAACATGTGTAAAATAAGTATGTTTTCTGATACGATATTATAAATTGTTTCAATTTATTTACTAGTCACTAATTTAATTTTTAGGAAGAGGTAATCATGAAGTCGATTTCAAAAAGTTTAAATCGGAAGTTTTTAGGTTTGATGCTGTTAAACTTTTTAATATTTTTAACTGTTACTACAATCACTTCTTTTTTATCGATTAAACAGATTGAAAAAAATCATGCGGTGTTATCAGAATATACCGAACAAAAAGTAGAAGCCCGACACTTGTGGACCCAATTACAACAAATGAACATAAATATTCAAGCTTCAATGTTAGATAAAAAAATCGACACTCAGAAGTTAAATCAAAAATTAGATAAAATCAACCATCAACTAGAACTATTTTCTCGTAAAAACACTTCTCAACGTTCGCAATCGTTTATTGATTCTGCACGACAGCTTTCGTCCCATTATGCCCTAGTACTGATTCCTCTCGCGAAGCTCTATACAGAAGAAAATAACGATACCGAAGGGCTAGAAACTATTTTACAGGATAGAAATATCCCTTATACGGTTCGGAATATCGGAAATGACCAATCGACGTTTGCAATCGATACTCGTTTTTTTTTAGAAAATACGAACAAATCGGTTGAATCTTATTTTCAAAGCATACACAACCAGGAAAAGCAGGACCAAAAACGTTTAGAAACCAAAACACGCATGGCATTATGGGGCTCCTTTGCTTTATTAGTCGTTATTTTTGCTATTTTAAATGGTTGGACGTTTAAATTGATTGATCGTTTAAGAACAGATCTCGTACGTCTCATCCGTCAAACTAAAAATCCATATACACTCACTTCGGTTCCCTTATTGAATAGACAGGATGAACTTGGTTCACTTGGAAATGCATTGCAACAAATGATGGCGATGTTATCTTTTCAGCAATCCCAAACGAATCAAATAAATGACAGGCTCATTGCTAGTAATCAAGAACTTCAGCAAATTTTAGCTGATAAAAACCGATCACAAGAACAATTACAGTTTCAAAATGAATTTGCTCGAAGATTATTAAAATATGATGCACCGAACTGCATTCATGGACTTGTTGAGGATATCGCGCATCACCTCCAAATAGAGGAAGTTGCCTTAACATTGTTGATGCCGCAACACGAACTTATCGCATTTCGGTCGACTGCCGAACGGCTTATTCCCGAAAAAATCCGGATTGATTTAGAGAAGCAAGCAGAACAGTTTCAATCACCTCAAGTCTGGATGCATCAGCAGCGAAAAATTTGGGCAATTCCTCTGCTAGATTCTAAAGAAACTGTTCCATTTGCTGTTTTCACGTATATTGAACCGCTTAGTATGGATGCTCAGACGATTTTTGCACTCTCAAATATCTTGTCACTTGGTGTCTTACGTGTACAGAATATGCGGAAATTATAATGAAGATAAGTTGAAGACGCAACGCATTTTAAATAGTTTACGTGAGGCAATTATCTATGTGGACTTATCGGCCGGGCAGCTCATTCACAACAGGGCACTTTCCAACCTTTTTCCGGAACTCTCTGATTTACCAGAAGATACTCAAGAATTAGCATCCATTACGAAAGTGATGGAACGTCTCATTGTAGACCATCAAGCTCTTTCACTGTATATGGATGAGGTAAGGCGTCACCTTGAAGTCGGGCTTCCGATTGCCACACAAGATTTTGAAATCAGACAGAATCGATACGTTCGGCTTTATACGGAGATACTAGACGACCAACGAGGTCTCATTTTTGTATTCCGAGAACGCACAGCGGAAGTTGAGACCATTCAAAAGGAGAAATCGTTCATTTCGATGATTTCACATGAATTACGGACTCCTTTAGCTTCAATCGAAGGATTCAGTGAATTGATGATTCACCGAAAACTGCCTCCTGATAAACAATTAAAATACTTAAAAACTGTCAAAACCGAAGCCCAACGGTTGGGACATCTTGTATCTGAATTTCTTGATTACCAACGAATGAGTCATCAGAAAGAAAAATATCATTTTGAGCCATTTGATCTTTCAAACTTAGTGGTGGAAATTGTTGATTGGATGAACATTTCTGTTCCTTCTCACCAAATTATATTTGATACGAAACATAAGAAGTGTAAAATCCTCGCCGACGAAGACAAAATCCGTCGGCTGTTGATCAATCTAATAAATAATGCAGTCAAGTATTCTCCCGACAATCCGCGGATTGACGTTTTGCTGGATTGTAGTCCGGAAGAAGTTGTTGTAACAATCAGTGATAATGGTCTAGGCATTCCCAAAAAAGATATTCCGCACCTGTTTGATTCGTATTACCGGGTGGATCATCAGGAGCATAAAAAAATACAAGGTACAGGACTTGGTCTGCTGATTTGTAAGGAAATTGTTGATGCTCATGGTGGTCAGATTTCTGTTTCCTCAGAAGTAAACAAAGGAAGCGATTTTTTAATTCGCTTACCTTTGAAACACACTCAATAAAAAGCGCCATTTCTGGATCAATCAATTTATTTTCGAAGAACATAATCAATTAGGAAGTGAAAATGAATGGAAAAAGAGTTGGATCGTATCGTCAGTTGTATGAATCAAGATTATCAATATCAGCGGATTTCATTTTCCGGGTTAGTTTTAAAAAAAACAAGTCCGAGCATCCTGTTGATACAAGATCATATCAAGCGAGAGATCAATGAGCCGTTGTATCAATATCCGGATTTTGTCTCTGAAATCGAAAATGTGTTGCGGCGGTGTTTCATTGATGTTCGGGGTAAGATGGAATCGGAAGAGCCAACTGAAATTTTTATTTCAAAGGCACAACTGTATTCCCCTTATCACTATTTAGTGACATTTCTTTAAAATCGTCGAACTGGAGTTTGAAAACAGACGTGAACGTCAAATTATATATTATTTATCACTTTAAATAATCGAAGGAGAGTTTTCTGATGCTACAGTATTTTTCTGGTACTTTTGAATGTGCAAGAAGCCGTTTTATCGAAGATTCTCATTATTTTTTGAAATCAAGTTACCCTGAAATAGATCATTCCATTTTCCGTCAAACGGCAGACACTCAGTCAGATTTGATTCATGCAAAACGAGAAGGCAATCAAACTTTGCTAGTATTGAGTAGTGGCTTACATGGAATCGAAGGGTATACAGGTAGCGCCATGCAACTACGTTTTCTTGAATATCATTTGTCACATCTTGATACAGGTACAGTTGATCTGTTGCTGCTTCATGGCATCAATGCATATGGCATGAAGCACCATCGGAAAGAATCAGACAAAAACATTAATTTTAATCGAAATGCCATAGAAGACTGGACAGACGCCGATTTATCGAATCCTGAATTCAAAAAAAGTTCTGATCTATTTGTTCCAAGAAGCGTCACAGGTAGCAAATTAGAGTATTTTCCGTTTCTGTTTAAGACAATTAAACACCTTGTACAGTTAGGTCCTAAGCGGTTTATGAAAGGTGCCACATTAGGCCAGTTTGAATTTCCGGCAGGCTTTTATTACGGAGGACCAGCACCGGATCCTTATTTCCATCAAATTCTTACCCAACTGACAAATCGATTTTCAGCCTATACGCACATCTTGTTTCTAGATTGTCATACCGGATTTGGTCATCAAGCTGAAGTACAGTTGGTCATGTCGTCTGAAGATCCGATGCACTCAAAAGATGTAAAAAAAATATTCCACTACCCGATTGTAGAAAACCCGAGAGAACAACAATTTTACAAAATTGAAGGAGAATGGCTCAATTGGATGTATCGTTACACAAAACAACAGAACCTTGGATTCATGGGGTTTACTGTAGAATGTGGAACCGTCGGAAAAGGACCGATCGGGCTTTTACGCTCCTTAAAAGCAACGATCGATGAAAGTCGTCTCTTTGCCGGGCGAGCCGAGTGTGCACCTGCCATCCGAAAACGATTTGATGAACTCTATATTCCTTCAAGTAAACAATGGCGAAAACAAGTTTTAAAAGAAGCTGATCTTATCTTTGAACAGATGGTACAATTTATTAATGATCCTTCAAATCACACTTTGATGAAGTAAAATCTTAGCTCTGATTAAAATATGAAAAAAAATAGAGACGATTATCTTTCAATGATCGTCCCTATTTCACCCTTAAAATTACTTTTATATAGTAATGCTATCTTATAAATCAAGTAAATCAAGTAAATCAAGTAAACAAGCGTTATAATCAGTTTCCCTTTGAAGGTTCGAATGTTTTTGCTTCGTTCTCGATATACGTTTTTATGAAAAAACCTTCTGTTTCTGACCACTCCGCATATAAAATTTTTGATGTATCTTCGTAGCCCTCTTTTTTCAGCTCCTCATATAACCAGGCAATGGATTTTCCAACATGATAAAGAATATTCTTATTAATTTTCCCTTCATCTATAAATAAATAGTTGAGAGTTGAATCTTTTACGCTAATATCAATCATGTCGGCAGTAACAGTATCAGTCCTGGCATACTTTTTTAAACTAATTGCTCCCCCAGGCTCCAAATATAAATCTTTTACATCACGTAATGAGAAAGCTCCCTTTTGACGCAACATAATTCGAAGTTGCTCCATTTCAATATGATTTCGATTTAGTTCATCCAAATTCAACTTTCCATCTTTCATTAAAATCGAAGCTTCACCTTTAAAAAAAATTCGGACTTTATCGTATTTACGGGAAAAGAACTCTATTAAAAATAACATAACGCTCCATATAGAGATTGCAAATAAAAGTTCTAATGGTGAAATCGTCTCATCATAAATACTTTCTTCCAGGATTCCGCCCAACACAACCGAATGGATAAAATCGAACGGAGTAAGTTGCGAAATTGTTTTCTTCCCCATAATTCGGGTCACTAATAATAATGCAAACAAACCACAGATTAACTTACTTCCAATCTCTATATAAGTCATTTTCCGCTCTCCTTTAATCTTTTTAAGGGATCTTTTCACTCTATTACTTTTGAATTTGCTTAAGTCTTCCTAAATTTAAATGCTACCTTTTGAACTACTCGGCACTAAAGTACCGAGATTCCTGAGTTATCCGACCTAACGGTCGAAAATTGATCAGGCTAACCCCGTCGTCACGCCGATTGAAGAAGCTAAGATGCGTTTTGCTTCTTGTTTGAGATTCAGTCCTGCCTTCACATCATGGTCGTGGTGTGAACGCAACTTGGGCATGTCCATTCACGCAAATCAAGATGTTTCAAGTCTTTGTGTTGATGTCTGCAACTGGAGGAAAGTTTGACTGGGAGCAAAGGTTTTGCCGACTTTCACGACGGTCTTCCCGTACCATTCTGCCTTGTACTCCACCATGCGGAAGAACGCAGACCAACTGACTTCAGAGATGGACTTTCTTTGGAACAAGAGACATAAGATAAGCCTTTCCTTGTCGCCTTGTAGCTTTCCTCCCGCTTCGCCAAAAAGTGGTTGAAGATGAATCGTGAACACCCGATTGTCTTTGCGATCAGGATTTCCTGCTCTTTAT
Organism: Exiguobacterium sp. s145; assembly: GCF_018618835.1. NCBI lineage: Bacteria > Bacillati > Bacillota > Bacilli > Caryophanales > Exiguobacterium > Exiguobacterium sp. s145. Next base: position 167,699 of record NZ_JACSMV010000002.1, read on the forward strand.
TTGGGTAGATGCGAAATTTGTACGCTTTATGTTTTTTCACCTTGATTTCCACCTCCTTTCGATATGTAGGTAGTCTATACAAAAAAACAAAAAAAGATGTCAAAATGTAGCGTATACCCAAACGGATTAATTTTTCGAAAGATCGAGTGAAAGCGATTGAGTCGTATCAGAAAGAAACATAAATTTCATCCTTTGCTGGAGCAGTTTATGAGTTGATCCGCAAGAGATTGGAGATGTCGAACAGTAGGGACGACTAAAGCAGCCATCCCTTTCTCGAAGCCGATTCATCTCACGACTGAAGTCATAAGTGTTCTCGGCTATTTCATAAATTCTTTTTTAGTATAAGAAGAGGTTTTTTATAGGTATTGAAGATACTTATCGGATCGTGTAAATAACGATGATTGATAGCTCATAAAGATGGGTATTTTATTCATGTATAAAAATTATACCTTTATAAAAATTATACCTTATTCATTATTAAAGGAGGAGTTACTTATGAAAAAAGTGCTTTTAATCGTCTTACTCGTATTGCTTGTATCAGGTCTTGCTGCTGGTGTTTTGTACATGCAAGACAAAGCCAATTCTGACCAAAATCAGGACGGGCGCAAAGTCGTTGAATTCTGGTCGTTTTGGGGATCCGAAACACGTCGTCCCATTATCGAGAAGATGATTGATGATTACAACGCATCCCAAAATGAAGTGCGGGTCAAGCATACGTTCATCCCCTTTGGGGATATTTGGACGAAAGAATTAGCAGCCGTCGCTTCTAAAAATAAAAATGCAATTCCTGATGTCGTCGTAGGTGATATTAACGCCATTCAATTACGGGCGAAGAAACAACAAATTGAACCACTCAATCCATTGTTAGATGTCAAAAAACTTAAAAGTACAACTCATCAAGAGGCTTGGAAAGCCGTGACTACTGAAGATACGTTATATGCAGCTCCATTCACGCTTGATACCCGAATCTTGTTTTATAACAAAAAGATGCTCCGTGCAGCAGGTTTCATGACACCGCCTAAAACGTGGTCAGACTTAGAGAAGATGAATGAAAAAATCACTAAAACTAGTGGTTCGTCCTTTGAACAAGTAGGTTTCCACCCTCTGTTCGGTGTAGGAGCTGATGTTTGGCTAATCAATACAGATGGTCGTAATTATTTAGACAATGGAAAAGTGACCATCAATACACCAGAAGATCAAGCGGCCTTAGAATGGATCAATCGATTTAATCAAAAAATGGGACGAAAAAAAATTGATGTTTTTAAAGCGGAATTCGGAGAACAACAAGCTAATCCCTTCCTCTCACAAAAAGTGGCTATGTATGCAGATGTGCCCACATTTTATACTCAGATTCGGGATTATGCGCCATCACTGGACTTTGGAGTAGTTCCCTTACCGGAAAGAAAAAAAGGAAGCGGTCACTATAGTTGGAGCGGAGGATTTGCGCTCGAAATCCCAAAAGGTGCTAAACATCCAAAAGAAGCGGCGAAATTCATCGCTTATATGACGAGTAAGGAAGCTCAAATGTACTGGGCAGAAAAAAATTATGATCAAGTGGCAAACACCGTAGCAGCACATGCAGTCGTGAACCGACTAGAAGGTGATGCGCAGGATGTCTATCAAGTAGCTGAGACTGCCATGAAGACGACGCTTCTGACTCCGACACCTGTTGAGGTCCCTGATCTTGTGAATTTAGTTAATCCAGAAATCGAAAAAGCAGTCTTAGGAAAATCTTCACCTAAACAAGCTTTACAAAATGCTCAAGAGAAAGTAGAGCAGTCAATGGCAGGTAAAAAAGAATGAAATCCACTTCCTCTTTAAAAAAACAAGATGCCTGGCAAGGATACCTGTTTATCCTGCCATGGCTTGCTGGATTTTTACTATTAACTGCGGGTCCTTTACTTTTCTCCTTGTATGCCAGTTTTACGAATTACGACATGACGTCTCAAATGAGCTTTGTCGGGCTATTCAACTTCAAGCAAATGTTTTTCCAGGATAGTTTATTTTGGGTTTCGTTATTCAATACATTATTTTTCGTTGCCTTCAGTGTTCCCTTGACGACAATAGGAGCGATGTTGCTTGCCATCCTGTTGAACCAAGGAATTCCGGGTCAGCGGGTATTCCGGACAATTTTTTACTTACCTGCTGTTCTCTCCGGGGTAGGTGTCTATTTATTATGGATGCAACTCCTTTCTCCTGCTTCTGGTCTTGTGAATACTTTACTTGGTTACGTAGGAATTGCCGGTCCTGCTTGGTTATCCGATCCTGAATGGACGAAGCCGGCCTTAGTTTTAATGAAAATGTGGTCTGTTGGTGGTAGTATGCTTTTCTACCTGGCCGCCTTACAAAATGTACCCCGGACATTGTATGAAGTTGGTTCCTTGGAAGGGGCGAATGCCTGGCATCGTTTTCGCTACATCACTTTCCCGCTGATCACACCCGTCGTCTTTTTTGACTTAATTACCAGCTTTATCGGAGCATTCCAAATCTTTTCCGAAGCGTATGTGATGAGCGAAGGAGGTAAAGGAGGACCCGTGAACTCGTTACTCTTTTATAATCTGCGCATTTGGCAACAGGCTTTTGAGTCTTATAATATGGGGTATGCGATGGCGATGTCGTGGTTCTTGTTTATCATTATTTTGCTGTTGACTCTCTTTAATTTCAAATGGGCACGTCGATGGGTGCATTATGAAGGTGAACAGCGATGAACAAACAAACCATACGAGGTGGAATCGTGTTTGTCTTTTTATGTATCGTTAGTCTCATCATCTTACTTCCTTTAGGATGGATGGTTTCAACCGCTCTGAAACCAATGGAAGAAATTTTAAGATATCCTCCTACCTTCTTTCCGGAAAATTGGAGATTTGATAATATTCTGGCGACTTGGAAGGCGGCTCCATTCGGTCTCTATTTAGTCAATACGTTATTTTTAACGGTTGTTTCTGTTCTGGCAAGTGTTTTGATTAATGCTTTTGTTGCGTACGGATTTGCCAAGATAAACTTTCCAGGTCGATCATTTTGGTTCATTGCTTTACTCGCTACGATGATGATTCCAGGGTTCGTCACGCTCATCCCGCAATATATTTTATTTTCCAAATTAGGTTGGCTCAATACGTATTATCCACTTATTGTTCCTTATTTTTTAGGAAGTGCATTCTTCATATTTCTTTTGCGCCAATTCTATTTACGAATTCCAAATGAAATGATTGAAGCGGCAAGAATCGATGGGGCAGGACATTTTTACATCTGGTGGCACATCATGCTACCCTTATCAAAACCGGCTTTAGCGACAGTGGCTATTTTTTCTTTTAATGGAGCATGGAATGATTTTTTAGGACCACTTTTATACTTGAATGACGAGACACGCTATACACTTCAGTTAGGGCTTCAAGTTTTTAAAAGTGAAGCGTCTACTCAATGGAATCTATTGATGACAGGATCTTTGTTTGCCCTTCTGCCCGTCATTCTGCTGTTCTTCTTTTTTCAACGCTATTTCATTCAAGGAATGGATTTATCGAGTGGTGACAAAGGATAACAAAAACAACCAAAAAACCACTTTCCTGCCTTCAAAAATCAGGGAAGTGGCTTTTTGTGATTCTCCTAAAAGTATGCTCCGCACGATAACCTACTCTCTCCACTTTTAATCCAACATCAGGATAAATAATTTGGTTTTCGGGGAAAGAACACATATGTCATCCATTAGTAGGAGGAGATTACCTTGTCCGGATTGATTTCCAATCGTTCCTTTCGTATCGGTCTGTTCATCCTGCTTGTACTTGGCATCATCTATATGGCACGACAGGTCGACTTTCTCTTTTATCCGTTACTCGTCCTGTTTACGACCATCTTCACCCCGTTCATCATCGCCGGAATTTTATTTTACCTCTCCGTTGGTTTCGTCGATTCACTCGAACGTCATCTCCGGTCGCGCAAACTGGCGATTTTTATCGTCCTGCTTTTGTTGTTTGCCCTTGTCATTTTGTTTCTCTTGACCTTATTCCCGCTGATCACGAAACAGCTTTTTGCCTTCATCAGTGCCGTCCCCGGTTTTGCTGAACGTCTGTACACACAATCCCTGTCGCTTTATGCCAAATACGGGACGTCGATTCCGTCACTCGAGAGCCAGTTTTCATCGGTCGAAAGTTCGATGAAAAGCGCGACTGCACTCCTCGGGAACGTCTTTTCCTCGATTGCCGGTTCCGTATTTTGGCTGATTCAGTTGATTGCCTCGACCGTTTTCACGTTGTTCATCGCCCTTTTTTTATATGTCTTCATGTTGGTCGACGGAAAAAAATTACCGAACGCGCTCGTCCAGTTCATCCCGATCAGTTACCGCAAGGAAGCCCTGCTGATTTTAAAAGACATGAACGGGACGATCCGCTCCTATGTCCGGGCGCAATTGATCGTCTGTACATTCGTCGGAAGTCTCGCGACACTTGTCCTGTGGTGGCTCGATGTCCCGTATTTCTTACCGCTTGGTCTGTTCATCTTCGCGACGAATATCATCCCGTACCTCGGACCGTTCCTCAGTGCTGCGCCGGCTGTCTTGATCGGCTTCTTGGATGAACCGATCAAAGGATTGTATGTCATCATCGGCATCACGATCGTCCAGCAACTGGATGCCAATGTCATCTCCCCGGCTCGTTCAGGGAAAATCCTTGAAGGTGCATCCGATTACGATTACGGTCGTCCTGCTCGTCGCCGGGCAACTGGCGGGAATTCTCGGTATGTTGCTGGCCGTCCCGTTTTATGCCGTCGCGAAGGTGACGGTGCTCAACATCATTAAGCTCGCGCAACTCCGGAAAATGGCGTTACGGACGGACAAACCAGTTCCGGATCGTGTCCCGGAAGATCCAACCTAACAAGCAAGACAGGATCAGTAGTCCCGGTAACAAGATGACACCGCCATGAGTTGCCCACCATGTCGAAAAGCGGCTCAACAGGCCGTAGGTGCCGAGCCGGTTGACGAGAATCGTCCACAGCAACGCATAGACGCCGGTTCCGGCTAACGTCACGAGCACGTAGGGGCGAAACGGATAGGCGAGCAGTCCTGCCATATAATGAATCGGACGCCGGACACCCGGCAGGAAAAACGACATAGCAATGGCGACCGTTCCTTTCTCCTGCAGAATCACTTCGGCTTTCGCGAGATGTTTATTGGTCAATAACTTTCGAAAGAAGGGAAGTTCGCGAAAAATACGGGGAATGCCGTAAAACAGATTAAAACACACGAAACAGGCGGATAAAAAAATCAGGATAAGTGCTTGATCCTGGCGTAACCAGCTGCTGATTTGGCGGATGACCAACAAATCATCCGAAATCGGGATGAACAAGATACTCGAGATGAACCGGATCCATTCCGAAAACATGCTGTCTCCCCTCCCATCGAAGTCATTCTTTCTGAAAACGAGGTGTTCGTATTGATGGACTATACCCTAATCTTGCCGGTTTTGCTCTATGTTGTCCTGTTTGCCAACGTCGCTGCGGCAATCGCCATCCTGTTTTTCGAACGGCGTGACGTCAGTGCAACCTGGGCCTGGCTGATGATTCTCTTTTTCTTACCCATCATCGGCTTTTTGATTTACTTATTGTTTGGCCGGTCATTGAAACAAGAAACGTTTTATCATGTCCCGGAAGCACGCCGGTTGGCGCGCGAAGAAGAGCTTGTGGCGCAAGCTAACGACGAAGTTCCCCGCGAAGCAACGCTTTACCCGTACCGGAAGTTGATTCAAGCGAACCGTACGTCAGGAGCCCTATTGACAGAAGCAAGCGATGTCCGGACGCTGTTCGACGGTCATCAAAAATTCGATACGTTACTCGCTGACATACAGAGTGCCCAAGTCGAAATCAATATTCAATACTTCATTTTAAAGCGCGATCCGCTCGGCGACCGGTTGTTAAATACTCTCTTCGAACAGGCCAAACGCGGCGTCAAAGTCCGGATTCTTTACGACGCGGTCGGTTCCTGGAAACTAAAAGCGAAGGACTTCGCGGCGTTCAAACAAGACGGCGGTGAAGTCCGCTCCTTCTTCTCTTCGCCGCTCGGCATCTTCAACTTGCGGATCAACAACCGGAATCACCGGAAACTTTGTACGATTGACCGGCAAATCGGTTACATCGGTGGTTTTAACGTCGGCTCGGAATATCTTGGAGAAGACGAACAGTTCGGCTACTGGCGTGATACCCATCTCCGGGTCCTCGGCCCTGTCGTCGAGGAACTCGAATTTCATTTTGAACAGGACTGGGACGCGGCAAGCAACGAACGGACCGATTGGTCGACGGCCCCGATTCCACCGATTGAAGTGACGACGGAACGGGTACAGGTTCAAATCGTGACGTCCGGACCGACCTCGGAAACGGAATACTTGAAAAACATGCTAATTCAGATGATCCATTCAGCAGAAAAATCGATTTATATCCAGTCTCCCTACTTTATTCCCGATGCCAGTTTCATGGATGCCTGCCGGATTTCCTTAGCGTCCGGTGTCTCCCTCAAAATCATGATTCCTAACCAGCCGGATCATCCGTTTGTTTACTGGGCGACATATGCGGCAGTCGGCGAATTGATTCAACACGGGGCTGAAGTCTATACGTATGAGATCGGCTTCATGCATGCGAAGACGATTGTCGTCGACGGGAAAATCGCATCGGTCGGGACGACGAACATCGACGCCCGGAGTTTCCGGTTGAACTTCGAAATGAATGCGATTTTGTACGATACGACGATTGCGGAAGAGCTGGAGTTGCTCTTTTTGTCCGACGTTGCCGACAGTGCCTTGCTGACCCGGGAAAAATACGCTGCCCGTCCGCGGATGATCCACTTTAAGGAAAGTATTTCGCGTCTGTTGTCACCGATTTTGTGACGTTACGAGTAGCTGCAATCGTTTAAATCATAAATTAGCTCATTTTCATGTAAACATGTTCATTTTAATTGTTTTTGACTATGTTTAACTGTTTTAAATCCATATTAATTAGTTCATTTTTGAATAAACATACTCATTTCATCCTAAAATGAGTATGTTTATTCTTTTTGAACACGTTTAAATACGTTATAGTTTAATTAAACATATTCATTTCTTTAATAAATGAATATGTTTAGCTATTAATGAGTCTATTAATGAAAGAGGCGCTACATGTGAGAAACTATACGTATCGTTATTTAAATACCATTGCACTACCGATGGAAACAGTCCGCTTGATCAGCCGGATCAATGAATATAAAGGAAAACAAGATTTATATAAACAACAGGCTCCTCAAATTCTCGATACGTTACGAGACGTAGCTGTCATTCAGTCGACAAAAGCATCGAACGCGATTGAGGGAATTGTCGTTACAGAAAGCCGCCTCCATACCATCATGTCGAAATCAGCCGATCCCGCCGACCGTTCTGAGGCGGAAATTGCCGGTTACCGAGATGTTTTGAATTTAATTCATGCTTCAGCACGAGATATCCCGATCAATGCGAACGTATTATTACAACTTCACAAGGAGCTTTATAAATTCGTTCCCGTCGAGGGTGGACGATGGAAGAATGTCGATAACGAAATCAGTGAATCCTTTCCTGACGGGACACGACGAACACGTTTCGTTCCGGTGCCGGCATTCGAGACTCCTGCCTCAGTCCAGGCATTATGCGATAGTTTGCGTGAGCGACGACAACAAGAAGATGTCGATCCACTTATCTTGACGAGCCTCTTTGTACTCGATTTCTTGTCGATTCATCCATTCAATGATGGAAATGGTCGGATATCACGCTTATTAACACTATTACTACTTTACCAGGAAGGTTTCGAGGTTGGACGGTACATTAGTCTGGAAAAGATCGTCGAGTCGCGTAAAGAAGATTATTATGAATCGCTTCGACTATCCTCTATCCACTGGCATCAGAATCAGCAAGGTCCTTTCCCGTGGGTAAACTACCTGTTGAGCACAATCCTTGCCGCGTATAAGGAACTCGAGGATCGGGTCGGACTGATTACGACCGGCAATCAAAATAAGGCGGGACGAATTCGTCAATTTGTCGAAAGCCGAATCACACCGTTTACGAAAGCGGATGTCCGTAATGCCTGTCCGGATGTCAGCGAAGCCACCATCAATCGGCTTCTGCGTGAACTTCGGGATGAGGGACTCATAAAACCGTCAGGACGTGGACGAGGAGCAAAATGGATCAAAAGATAACCTTGATCTTACCACTCGTCCTAGGATTCTAAAAATGAAAAAGCATCGAGTACACGTGACAATCCCGAATACCTGATGCTTTTCATTTTTTAGGTATTAGATTCAGAGGTGTTCTTCCTTATACTATAACCCTCCCCTGACTGCCCACGCCTGATGTGTATGAAACAATTCATTCACTGATTGAAGTGGCTGCCAGACTAGACGATGATCCAGTTCACGGGAAACTTGAATCTGCTTTAGCAATCGTATCTCAAAAAAGGATGCATCATTCAGGATCGCTTCTCCGCTTGGTGCCATTAGATACTGTTCGGCACGGCCGATCAACGCATCAATTTGAATCGTAAACCTGGTCTCTTCGAGTAGCTCTCTGTGGAGTGCTTGCTCCGGTGTTTCTCCTCGCTCGACTCCCCCACCCGGCAACAAAAGATTGTTCCATTTAGTCTCGACGGTTAAAAATGTCTGCTGTCGTTGATCGTATGCGATGCCATAGACACTTTGCTTATACTGGTAGTGTCGTCCCTTCAGTTTCACACCAAAAGTCGGTTTCTCCTGTTCAGAATCCATCATCAGTCATCTCCTTTATAGTCTCCCGTCAATTTCCCTCCGTCGTCATAGCGACCAAACAGTCGCCGTTGCGCCGTATAGTTCAAAAACTTGGTCAGACGTTTTTCATACTCCGCGCTGTCTCGCTTGCAGTCCTGGATATAACTGATCCTGACACGGATGTAGAGCTCCGGCAACGTCCGGAAAAATTGATAGGTGTCCGGATCTTTTTTCAGTTCCATGATGATGATGTGATCAATTTCAAACGGTACTGTCAAGTCAGGTGTCACCTTTATCCCTTGTTCTCGCATCTTTCCGAGTGCCATCAGTCGACGAACCCGTTCTTTATTCAGTTCGGTCCAGTGACTGTTTGTCCGACGCGGTGTAAATCGCTGAAGCAGACGGTCCCCGTCCTTCTTTTTAATCCCGTCAACCCAACCAAAACAAAGTGCTTCTTCGACGGTTTCGATATAATCCAACTGATATTTTTCTGCATCTTTTTTATCAAATACGAGCCAAACTTCGGTCTCTGTCAGATGATGGTTTTCCAGCCAACTCCGCCATTGCCCGATATGTTCGACGTACAATTGTGTCGTGATCTCCACTGGTCTCACCTCAGTTCAATCAAATCGTTTCCAGTGACCTTCTGAGATCACTTTCACTACGCCATCAACAACCTGAATCGCCGTTTGATCATCAATTGCATAGGACGGTCCTCTGAGATCAGCCGCCCATTTGACGGCTTCGTCCAATGTATTTTCCGGTAACAGTTCGTGATCCAGATGGGGGGAAATCGAAAAATCAACCAATCCAAGGGTTTCATCCGACGTTGTATGAGGCGGTGTCCACTCCACGAACGCTTGACCAATCCTTGGTGTCAGCACCATACTGCCGGCACTCAATCCGACGTAGACTGCTTTTAGCGAAGGCAATCGGTCGGCAAGTCCCGACTTTTTCATCCAGTAGTTTAAAAATAAGGGATCACCGCCATTTACCAACAACACATCGGCCTGTTCGACAAGCGGCACCCAGAGTGATTCATCCAGACTCGGTAGTGCCGTCAATTCGAGAACACCCACCGACTGAAATCCTAATTCACACATCGGAGTGGAACCCGTTCCTGTGATGAACGAGTATGCGTGGTACGGTCCTTCTTTCATTCCGTAGACTGCTGTAGGAATGCAGAGGGCATGTGCTTCCTCAATCGGTTTTCCGAGTAAGTCGACGAGTGCACGACGTTGACTGTCATTTTGAATGCCGCCTGAAGTCAGCAATAATTTCATAAGAACCCTTCTTTCTGCTTAAAATATCGAACCATGCTGTGATTTTGTATATATCTCCATTTTCAAAAGATTTCCCTGCCGGTCATCCAGCCCCTTTCAGCCGTGCGGGTCATGTGTGCAAGAACTTTGGCAGCCGTTACCTACATTATGCTCCTCTTGATTCGCGTACGACAAACAACTTAAGTTTTTAAAAGTATTTGCTTTTTAAACCTCTGCTTGCTACACTCAATCCGAGTACTTATTAAAATATTTTAAGAAGTAAACAGGAGGTGCCTCATGGCCGGTATGAACACGGACTTATTAACCCAGTTGCGGCAAGCCCTCTTATTCGAGCGGCTTCAGACGATTCCGGAACTGAGCCGGACGCTCTCGACGAGTTTCCCGACAGTCAAAAAACATTTGGATATTCTAATCGAGAACGGTGAGGTCGCCGAAGAGGATTCGGATGTATCGAGCGGCGGACGTCCGGCTAAACGCTATCGTTCCCGGGCCGATCACACTCACGGATTGGCGCTGTATCTCGAACTCGATGCCATCGGTTACCGGATCTTCGACGCTGTCGGCACATTACTGACGAACGGAACGGAATCCGTTCCCCGTCAGCAACCGCACGTTCAAGCTCTCGTCCGCCTGATTCACCGGTTGCTTGCGCAAGATCCACGCATCACTTGTTTAAGTATCGGGGTGGCGGCGTCGGTCGAAAACGGGCAAGTCTTTTTCGCACCGGATTATCCGTCTTTGCAACAGGTCGATCTGAAACAGACGCTTGAATCCGAGTTCCATTTGCCGGTCGTCGTCGAAAACGATATGAATGCCGCCGTCATCGGCTTTCACGAAACCTATCAGCAGCGGCAACAGTCCCTGATTTATTTGTACTTAGGAAAAAACGGACCCGGTTCCGGGATTTTGATCAACGGACAACTCGTCCGCGGCAGCAGTCACTTTGCCGGTGAGATTTCCCTTGTCCCGCAGTATGACAAGGCGACGTTCGGACAACGGATCGCCGAACGAAGCGACGTCCTGAACGCAGATACGATCGATGGGATCAGCCGGTTGACGACGACATTCGCCGCGACACTGAATCCGCACCAGTTGATTTTTAACAATACGGAAGTGACTGCGTCGGATTTGGAACAAATCCGGACAACGACAGCCCGGTATATGCCGGAAGCCCATATTCCCCGGCTCGTCCGGAGTAATTGGGAAACCGATTATCTGAACGGCTTGACACGTCTCGGATTACAACTTCAGACAGAACAACCAATAAAGGGGACATCAACATGAGTGGAGTCTGGTTACTCAGCATCATCTATCTTGCCTTCATCAGTTTAGGATTACCGGACTCCTTACTCGGCGTCGCCTGGCCCGTCATGCGGACAGAGTTCGGGGCGAATCTCGAAGTCGCCGGCTGGCTGTTCATGACGATTGCCGGCGGAACGATCATCTCGAGTCTTTTCAGCGGCAAAATTCTCAACCGGTTTGAGACGAGTCATGTCACCGCCTTTTGTGCCGCAGTCACGGCTGGCAGCCTGCTCGGATTTTATTTTGCCCCTTCGTTACTGTGGCTGTTTCTGCTTGCGGTTCCGCTTGGTCTCGGTGCCGGCGTCGTCGACGCGGCACTCAATCATTTTGTCGCGACCCGTTACAAAGCACACCATATGAACTGGCTTCACTGCTTTTGGGGCGTTGGCGCTACGGCCGGACCGTTGATTATGGCAGCGATGATGAGCGAATCGGGCGACTGGCGCAGCGGATATCTGACTGTCGCACTGGTCCAGTTCGGTCTTGCCTTGCTGCTCGTCTTAAGCGTTCCGCTTTGGAAACAGGCACCGGTCGCAATTGCAGCACCGACTGAAGAACTGTCCTTACACGGAACACAGGCGAAGCGTTTGACCGGTCTCCCGTTCGCGCTCGCCTCGTTTGTCCTCTATTGCGGTGCTGAAGCATTGATCGGTTTATGGGGCAGCAGTTATCTCGTCCAGGTCAAATCTTTTTCCGTCGAAACAGCGGCCACCTGGATTTCCGTCTATTACGGCAGCATCACCGTCGGCCGGTTTTTGAGCGGCTTTTTATCGCTCCGGATGACGAACCGCCAGTTGATTCGGTTGGGGCAAGGGACGGCTCTGCTCGGCAGTCTGCTGTTCTTCCTGCCGCTCGACGGTTTGATGCTGACCGGATTTATCCTGATCGGACTCGGACTCGCGCCGATTTATCCGGCCATGTTACATGAGACGCCGGTCCGGTTCGGCCAGGACGCGGCGAAACGGCTGATGGGGGTTCAGATGGCCTTCGCCTACAGCGGCAGTACGTTTTTGCCGCCGTTGTTCGGTGTTCTCGCCTCGTTCCTGACGTTACAGCTGTTCCCGGTGACAGGTTTCCTGATGATTCTGTTCCTGTTGCTCTGTTCCGAACGGCTGAACCGTGTCCTTGCGAAACGGGCATTGTCCCGCGCTTCCTAAATCATTCAAAAAGGAGTCTGCTCTCATGAAGATTGAACATATCGCCGTTTGGGTCAAGGATCTCGAACGGATGAAACACTTTTACGAAACGTATCTCGAGGCGCAGGCCAATGCGTTGTACCATAATCCGCTCAAAGGATTTTCGTCCTACTTTCTCCACTTTAAGTCAGGCGCCCGGCTCGAGTTGATGCACCGGACGGATATCGATCACGATGCGCCGCGCGACCGGTTCGGTTACGCCCACATTGCCTTTTCGCTCGGCAGCCGGTTCGCTGTCGATCAGCTGACGGCACGGCTCGAGGAGGACGGCTATAACCGAATCGACGGTCCGCGTCTGACAGGCGACGGCTACTATGAAAGCGTCTTTCTTGATCCGGAAGGACTGACGATCGAACTGACCGTCTGACACTAATTCAAAAACACCATGCTGTTTCGTACGCTTCCGGTCAAGGAGACGTCGAACTTCATGGTGTTTTCTTTTGCATGTGTCCGGCCAATCATTCTGTAAACAGTTTGTACCTGTTTTTTCCTGATGATTTTGCTTCGTATAACGCGATATCCGCTTGGCGGAGCAGCGTTTTCAGACTGCTGTCAGCGTCTTTGTAGGCGACGATTCCGATGCTGGTCGACAGTTCATATGTGTCCCACGTACTCAACCGGACAAGAATTTCATCTGCTTGATCGATCAATGCTTGCTGAGAATCAAAGTGCGTAAACCGAATGACAAATTCGTCTCCGCCCAAGCGGACGGCATAGGCTTCTTTTTGTCCTGCAATCAGTGACTTCAATCGTCTTGCGACCTCCTGCAGAACAGCGTCCCCGGCATCGTGTCCGTACACATCGTTGACGTTTTTGAAACCGTCCAAATCAAGGAAGAACAAGGCCCCTTCCGTCTGCGGATGCTGGTCAAATTGATGCGTCAAATACCGTCGATTGTACAGATCCGTCAACATGTCACGCCAGGCAAACCGCTCGAGTTCCAGATAATACGAAAACAGACGGACGATCCGTTGCAGTAACTCGATACTCTTGCTCTCGAACAGACTGACTTCATCATTGATGGCGCACAACGTACCGAACTTTTCTCCGTTCGCAAGCGAAATCGGAATCCCTAAATAGGACTGAACATTCGCCCCTTCCAGTACTTCCCTCATCCCGTCGAGACTGCGGTCTTTTGTGACATCTTCGTATGCAAGCGGTTGTTTCGTTTGAAAATCGATTCGTTGGCAGAGCGAGTAATTCAAATCAATGACCATTCCTTCTGTGACCGGCATCCGGGTCTGCTCTTCGGACAGTTTAATGATCAATTGCTCGGTTTCATTGATAGCTGATAAATAAAACAGCTGTTCCGGCAGAATCTCTTTTGCAAGATCCAGTAAATCATCTGCCAAATCATCAAATTTCGTGTACATTTTCAGTTCTTCAAAGTGTATGTTCATTCAGCACCTCGACACGTCATAGTTTTTAAACACTTCGTCTGAGTTTTTTTATAGACAGCATCTGCTAATCTATTTCATTTTACCATATATCGGATATTGATTTGCCGTTCAACTCAAAAAACACCGCCTTGTCGCACAGTCTCTCAACAGAGAACCGGGTACAAGGCAGTGTGTTTAGTCGCATTCACGCGCGGTTTTTCCGCAGCAGATACAAGAAGTACGGTACACCGATGATCGCTGTGATCAATCCGGCCGGAATTTCAAGCGGCGGATGAATCCCGCGCCCGATCGCATCGGCGACGACCAACAGTCCGCCGCCGACGAGGACGGCCATCGGAATCAACAGGTGGTGCCGGTGACCGATCAAACGTCGGGCCATATGCGGGGCAACGAGTCCGAGGAACCCGATTGATCCGACCATCGCGACGGCGACACCAGCGAGAGCAACAGCAAGCGCGAGAAAGACATACCGGGTTCGTTTCATCCGTAACCCGAGACCGATCGCCGCGTCTTCACTGAGTGACAGAATATCGAGTTGCCGGTGTCCGGACCAGATGGCGAGTCCGAGAATCAGAAAGACCGGCGCCAGGACATACACTTCAGTCCAGCCTTTGCCGAACAGACTGCCGGCAAGCCAAACGAGTGAATCATTCGTCTGGAGCGGAAACTTGATCAACAGATATTCCGTTCCCGACGCACAAATCGCACTGACGGCGATGCCGAGCAAAGCAAAGGAACTGTGTTGCAGCTTGCCGTGATCGGCAAGTAACATCAGGGCAATCATCACGAGTGCCGCTCCGCCCATCGCTGCAAGCGGCGTCAAAACGAGCGGACCGTCTGGAAGTAACGCAATTGTCAAAACGGCAAACAAGGCCGCTCCGTTCGTCACGCCGATGACGTCCGGGGAGACGAGCGGATTCCGGATGATCGCTTGCAACAAAACACCAGATAGGGCAAAACAACCGCCGGCGAGTAACGCGAGAAGTGTCCGCGGCAACCGGTAGTTCCAGACGATGAAGGCACTTCCATCTCCTTGCAAGGCTGCGACGATTTCACCCGGTTTCAAGTAGACGGAACCGACGCCGAGCAACAGAAAACTGAGCACAGTGACAAGGAGCGACATGAGGACGAGACCAAGCCATGGTTGTTGACGGAGTCTGTTCATTTACGCCACCCATTTCGTCTGACGTTTCGCTAAATACAAGAAGAACGGCGCCCCGAGTAATGCCGTCACGATCCCGACCGGTGATTCATAGGGATAAGCGATGAACCGGGCGAGGACATCGGCAGACGTCAGCAACAGTCCGCCGCATAACGCGGACACCGGCAGGACATACCGGTAATCCTCCCCGACCAGGCGCCGGACGATGTGCGGGACCATCAGACCGATGAAGCCGATGGCTCCGGCGACGGCAACCGTCACACCGGCCAGCAAGACAACAGCGACGGCTGCCAGCATCCGGATCCGGGTGATGTTTTGCCCCAGTCCGACGGCGACGTCCTGACCGAGTTGGAAAATCGCCAGCGATTTGGCCAGGCTGAAGGCTAAGATCAAGCCGATGATCGACCACGGCACAATCAACCGGACTTCAAGCCAGCCGCTGTCACTGATCGATCCGGATAACCAGTACAAGACATTCGTGATCCGGTCATTGAACAAAATCAACCCTTTCGTCAAAGACGTCAGCAACAAGTGGATCGCCATCCCGACGAGGGCCAGTTTCAGACTCGTCATACCGCGGACGGACGCAAACGAAAAGACGAGCAACCCGCCGATCATTGCACCGAGAAAGGCGAAGTAGACGAGATTGGCCGTCCCGAGCGCCGGGAACAGCAGTAACGCGAGAACCACGAACAGCGAGGCTCCGGCGTTAACACCAAACACCTGCGGCGAGGCGAGCGGATTCCGGGTGACTGCCTGCATCAATGCTCCGGCGACGGCTAGGTTTGCCCCGAGTATCAGTCCCAGTACTAATCGTGGTAATCGAAGTGTCGTCAGGACCAGTGTTTCTTTTGACAGATTGCCGGATGTCCATTCCCGGATGGCTTCGAGCGGCCGGATCGTCGTCACGCCGAGAAACAGACTGAGATAGGAGCCGAGTCCAATCAGCACAATAAGTAGAACGAGCAAACGGATCAATCGTGTTTTCCGAATCATCAACGGCTTCCCCTTTCATCAACAAAAGCCAGATTGCTCTGGCTCGTGTCGTCGTTTATGATTTTTTCGGATACAGCAGTTGAATCGCTTCGTCGACGATTTGTTCCGCTGCGTCCAGTCCGCGGTAACGGGTCCACAAGTCACGATTGACTTCGTAGACTTCACCTTTTTTCACAGCCGTGATCTGATTCCAGAGCGGATTCTTTTTCCACTCGTTGAGCAGTTTCGGGTCGGCTTCCGCCATGAAGATGACGTCCGGATCCCATTTGACAATCTGCTCCAGCGTAATCGTCACGGTTGGTTCTACTGTTTTCGTGATGGCATTATCGATGCCGAGTTTTTCAAGCAGTTCCCCGTCAAACGATGTCTCTCCGTGTGCCGTCAATGAATCGGACCGGAAGACACCGACCATGATTTTGCGTTGATCGTCCGGATCGACTTTTTGTTTGGCAGTTGCAAGCCGCTTGTCATGCAATTTCAGACGTTGCTCCATTTGATCGGTCTGCCCGACGGCTTCCGCGATGCTCTTGAATGATGCAAGGTTTTCCTGATAGGTCGCATTCCGGCTTTTTAAGATGATCGTCGGTGCGATTTGCTGCAATTGTTTGTAGATGCCTTTATGCCGGTTGAAATCTCCGATGATCAAGTCCGGTTTCAGCGAGCTGATGACTTCGAGATTCGGTTGCTGGCGTGTCCCGATTTCCTTAAAGGAAATCTTCTTACCGAGCAGCCCCGATACATCATCCTTGTTTTCCTGTGCGATGCCGACCGGTTCAATGCCCAGTTCGTCGAGCGCGTCGACGAACGAGAACTCAAGGGCCACGATCCGTTTCGGATGGTCCGGCACGTTCGTTGTTCCTGCTTCATGCGTGACAGCGTGCGTCTTTTTCGTCGTCTCTTCTTTCGCTTGTCCGGCACATGCCGCAAGCATCAGACAACTCATTACCAAAAGCGCGAATGCGCCGGTCATTCGTTTTCGTAACATGAGGAGCCTCCTTCTTCATCTAGAATGAGAATCATTCTTATTTAATCCTGTTTCAGCATAACAAAGTTCATCACGAAACAAAAGACCAAATCTTATTTTCAGATAACATGTATCCTGTCATGAACGGGAATATGCGATAATGGAATCATCGATTAAAGGAGGAATTGTCTTGTCTACATTTATTAAAGACGTAGCCGGCCGGATCCATTATCCGCTCGGTCATACGTTAACGTTTGCCGATTTACCGGCGCTGCTTGAAGCCTTTGCCTATCATCTGGCGTTTGACAATCAAGCAGTTCTTGAAAAAGAGTCGGTTCCGTTTGACCAGAACCGACTACGACAGACCTTCATCGAACGTCAGGCGGGCGGTGTCTGCTATGATCTCAACCATTTGCTGTACGAAGTGTTACGAATCAAAGGGTTTGACGTTTCACTTCTCAAGGCGACCGTCTTCGATCAGGAAAATGACGTCTGGTCCGCGACCGGTCCGACCCACGTCGCCGTCCTGCTGTCGCACCAGGAGCAGACCTATCTCGTCGATACGGGATTCGGTGTCAATCTCGCCCTACGCCCAATTCCTCTGACCGGAGAAACGATCACATCACCGAGCGGCAGCTACCGGATTGCCCCGAACGGCGCCGGTTATCAGCTGGAGATGTTACGGACCGGTCAGGATGACGAGTTTGTCATCGGGTACCATTTCTACACGCAACAGACGATCGAACCGGCTGCTTTATCCGAGATGGAACAAATCATCCAGGAACATCCGGCTTCCCCGTTCAACAAACGTAGTCTGCTCGCCATCCGCAAAGCCGATGGCCACCGTATTCTGACACGACAGGCGTTAACGACCTGGACCGAAGGCAAGAAAACGATTCAACCGGTCACGTCCGATGACCAGTATGCGGCCTTTAAACACGACTTCTTTTAAGGAGATGAGGAGACTTGTATCGTTATACCCTCTGTTTGATTCGCAAGAACGATCAGTGGTTGCTACTGAACCGGCAAAAACAACCGGCGATGGGGATGTGGAACGGGGTCGGCGGTAAAATCGAACCCGGCGAGTCCCCGGCGGAATCCGTCATCCGGGAAACGTTCGAAGAAACCGGTCTGACGCTGACCGCTGTCCAGTTCTCGGGCACGATTCTCCTGCAGGCGGACGAGACGGTCGGAATTTATTTGTTCCTTGCCGAACTGCCGCCGGATCAGCTCCTCGTGACACCGCTCGCGACCCGGGAAGGTATTCTCGACTGGAAACAGCTTGACTGGATCCTTCATCCAGATAATACCGGTGTCATCAGTAATCTGAAAGCTTACCTGCCGCACGTCTTGAAACAGACGACACCACAGCTCCATACGTTTCACTATGACGGGCACCGGCTGCTTGAGCACCATATTTCTGAATTAGAACAAATCATCCACTAAAAAAAGACATCCGTTTGCCTACTGCTGACCGAAATCAACAGTGCAAACGGATGTCTTTTAAGTTTCAGTTAAAACCAAGCAGTTCCAAACCGGTCACGATCAACGCGACCATTACGATTCCGGGTAACAAGTTCGCGACCCGGATTTTGGTGATGCCGGCTAGATTCAAGCCGATGGCTAAAATCATCACACCGCCGGTCGCCGTCATCTCCACGATGAATTGCTGAAGGATAGCGTCCGGAACAAATTGTGTAATCGCCACTGCGCTGAGAGCAATTGCTCCTTGATAAACGAGAACCGGAATCGCCGAAAAGATGACGCCGATCCCGAGAGTCGAGCTGAGGACAAGTGCCGTGAAGCCGTCAATCAGTCCTTTTGTATAGAGGACGTCATGGTCCTGACGTAAGCCGCCGTCAAGCGCCCCGAGTACGCCCATTGCTCCGATGACAAAAATCAACGTCGCTGTGACGAATCCTTCTGCGATATTCGATGGATGCCCGCGGCCGATTTTCAGTTCAAGCCATTCTCCGACACGGTTGAGCTTTTCATCGATCCGTAACCATTCACCGATTGCCCCGCCTAAGACGAGACTGCCGATGACGATCAGAAAGTTCTCACTCTTCAGTCCCATCTGAACACCAAGAACGACGACAGCGAGTCCGATTGCCTGAACAACCGTTTCCTTCGTCCGTTCCGGAATTTTATGAAACAGCAGACCAAGTAATGTACCGATGATGATTAATCCTATATTGACAAGTGTGCCGGTTAAGACCATCCTGTGTCCTCTTTTCTAAGTAATCATAATTACATATGGTATTTGAAATAATTATATTTCTGGTATTTCTTTTGACTGAGCCTGCTTTACACTGTGGATCGTCATCCCGAGCATGACAATCAGCATCCCGAACAACGCGAGACCGGTCGGAAAGACAGCGTGTAAAAACAGCATCTCCCCGAGGACGGTGAACAGGATTTCAAACGACTGTGTCGCTTCGACGGCTGCGAGACGGACCGGTTCCGTCCGGACAAGTGTCGTCGCGTAAAAGAACAGTGATGTCGCGATGACGCCGGAGAATAAGGCGACCAGTCCCGACTGACCGACTTGTCCCGCCGACGGTAAGCCGACCTGTATGTAGGCAATCGTGGATAACACGAGCCAAAACGGCAGACTGGCCACCGTCATGCCGAGAATCCGGTCAAAGACATCAAGCTCGTCCCCGTACCGTTCCATCATCTTCCGGTTGCCGAGCGGATACGCGATCGCGGCACAGATGACCGGAAGGACACCGAGCAGCAGCGCCGAAACGGACACCCCTTCTGCGACCGACAATTGCATCAGGCAGACACCCGCTACGATTAACAGCGAATAACGGAGCGACGCCCACGGAATCGTCTGTTTGAACAGCGGCGCAAGCAACGGTCCGGCAAGAATCGTCACCTGCCAGGTTCCGGCAATCAGCCAGCCCGGTGAATAATCGGCGGCGAGGCAAATCCCGCTGTAAAAAATCCCGAAGCCGATCGTGCCGTAGGTCAGCCAAAAGCGCGGAGCATCTCGGAGCGCGGTCAAAACGCGACCAAGCCGGCGCCGGTAGGCGACAATCACGACCAACAGCGGTAACATCAGATAAAATCGTAAGGCGGCGCTGTAGATCCAGTGTCCCCCGCTCCCTTGCATCGATTGATTCAGGATGAAGGTGACGGCAAAAAACATCGCCGCCAAAATCCCGATTATAATGGGTCGCATAGCGTGTCCTCCTCCAGGGAAGCGATCAGATGACGCCCGAGACCGTTCCAGTTGTGTTCTGTCGCACGGACAAGGGCTTCGACCTTGCCGTTTTGACAGGCTTCGATGATTGTTTGATGATCCGCGACCGAATCATGTCCGTGGCGGCTGAACTGGGCATACTCGAGCCGGCGGATCAGCGGCGTCAAGCGGTTTAATGTGTCTACCAGCTGACCGTTTTGACTTCGTTCGAGAAACAGCCCGTGAAAGGCGTCATCGAGTTGCAACGCTGAAGCGGCATCCCCGCGGTTGATTGCTTCCCGAAACGATTGATTGAATTCGATTAAACGGGTGATATCCGCTTCCGACAAGGGAAACGCGAGACGTGCCGCAAGCGCATGCAGTGTCGCAACGATCGGAAACGTCTGTCTTGCCTGCGTCGCGTCAAGCATCGTGACATTCGTCCGTGATCCCCGTTTTGCAACGACGAGTCCCTCCTCCTCCAGTTTTTTCAATGCTTCGCGGACCGGCGTCCGGCTGACGCCAAACGTCTCCGCGAGTTGCTGATCGTTCAGTTTTTGACCCGGTGCCAAGGCCAAGGTAATGATTTGCTGTTGCAGTCGTTGATACACTTCTTCACTTAAGGAAGTTCGTTGAATCGGTTGAGTTTTCATACAACTAATATATTACATATCAATTATGAATGTACAGATTTTTCCTGCTGATAGGAGGAAAGATTGTTTGGCGTGCTGTTACAGGATGTAAACCTCCTTGAAGTCACCGCTTATTTAATTTACAATTATTTGGTAGATCATTCTTGATAAATGGAGGGTTAATCGATGTCCAGTCTCGGATTATTTCTAATCATTATCATCTCAATCGCCATTTGGATGACCGTTTCCAAAGAAGCCACAAAGGATTCTGAGGAAATCAGCCGTCCGAAAATGTTGACGTTGCTGACTGCAGGATCGATTTCGACCATCATCCTCGTCATTACACTCGTTCAGTCTTTAAATATCTTCTGACCTTAAAACAGTTGGTCACGCTTTAAGAAACGGGGCATATCCTATGAATATGAAATCCTTTCTTCTCAGCTTCATACTGATTTATCTGTTGCTCAGTTTTCCCGCCTTCTTCGGAATCAATTACGTAATCGACTGGGTACCGGAAGCGACGCTGGGTCAGAAATTCAACGGTTATGTGATCGAAGGACTGGGAAACCAGTTTTTGCTGAAAAGCTTATGCGCCGCGATTGCAAGTATCGTCCTGAGTCTTCTGCTGTCCAACCGTAAAGCAGGAACACGTATGTGATGGCACAAAAAGACGTCCCGCTCTGTTGGAGCAGGACGTCTTTTGCTGTATTTCTTCATTAGGGTCAGTCAATTAGGAGGCCTGTTGTTTCTCGACGACTTTTTCTTTCCGGAACAAACCGAGGTAAACCAGTCCAAGGCCGAGACAGACAATCAGTCCGATGTAGACACTCATCATGAACGGCGCGAGGATCGCTCCGAGAATGATCGTCGAGCGGGACAACAGATCGGCACCGGCATGTGACGTTCCGGCAAAGGCCGAGTAGGCACCGCGTTGGTCGGCCGGCATCATGTTCGCTTTTTCCGCGTTCAGCGTCGGGGAATAGAGCAGCTCCCCGATTGTCGCGATGAAGATGAATATCAATAACAGTGTCAGCGAGTTGGCACTCGTCACCGTCGCGTAGCCGATGATGTAGAGGACCAGTCCGCCGACCAGTGCCTGTTTGTTCGTAAAGCGATTTGAGAACCGTTGAATGAAGAACGTCAGACAGACGACAAGGATTGTATTTTCAATGTTGATCAGACTGAGCATCCGGACGCCGTTGACGGTCAGGTCACCGATCGTAACTGTGTCGAATTCGTCCGCCAAGCGGACGGCGACGTAACTGCTTATCGAAAATTCGGCGGCGAGAATACACATCGAACCGAAGACCACTTTAACGAACGGCCGGTCACGCCAGGCGATCTGATAACTTTTTCCGAGATCCAAAAATACATTCCGGAGCGGTTGTTTCTGCCAGACGTGTTTCGACTCGTCGAGCAAAAAATGATAAGCGACCGGTAACAGCAAGGACGTACACGTCAGAAGACTGAATAAGAACAACCGGTTGCTGACGTAAAGCCAACCGCCAAGCGCCGTCCCGAGGGCGATCGACAGATTGATCAGCCAGTAATCAATCGCATAGACCGCCCGCCGGTTTTCCGGTGTCGTCGCATCGATGATGATTGCACTCATCGCCGGCCGTCCAATGTTGCTCGTCACTGTGAAGATCGCATAGGCGAGCGTAAAGAGCAGCATTTGATTGGCGGCAAGACTGATCGTCATGATTAAAAACATCAAACCGGTCGCCGTCGTCGACAGGACGAGCAGGCGTTTCCGTGGGAAGCGGTCGGCGAGGTAACCGCCGATCAAGCCGATCAGGAAGCTGATAACCACTGTCCCAATCAAAAAGATGCCGGCAAATACTTTGTTGTAGGCTTGGACAAACAGCAATGCCATGAACGGCATGATGGCGAACGCAATCGTCCGGTTGATGAATGATGTAACCAGTCTGACTTTAATTGGTTGAGGCATTTCTTTCCATTTCATATTGTCACCTTCCATTCTCTACCTGTATGATAAACAAGACAAGTACATAAAAAAATGGACATCGTCAGAAAAAGATGTCCCCTTTTAGAACGGAGGAATGAGATGGACGCGTATCTGTTCACGTTATGGAAAACCTGCCGGGAAGGTTCCTATTCGATTGCCGAACTGGCCGACACAATCCATTTAAGCCCCAAACAAACAAAACGGTATTTAACACGTTGGCAGGAAGACGGTTGGCTCGCGTATACGAGCGGCCGGGGCCGCGGCCATTTGACACAGCTCGTCTGGCACCGTCATGTCGAACGCGAATATGCGAAACAGATGCTCGAACGGATTGAACACGAGTCGGTCGACGCGGTGACGGAAGAACTGAGCTGGGACTGGTCACCGGCACAAACGGGACGGTTCATGCGAAAGCTTGAGCAAAAGTTCGGCTATACACAGGAATCGTCCGATGCGCTGCTGATTCCCCGCCGACGTCCTTTTTTGACGACCGATCCGCTCGAAGCGGCTGACATCCACAGCGCCCACCTCGTCCAAAACGTTTTCAGCCGGTTGTTTGCGATTGACGCAGACGGCAAACTGCAGGGCGAACTGGCCCACCACTACGCCTGGAACGGTCCTGTCCTGTCGCTTTATTTACGAAAGGATGTCCGCTTCCATGACGGGTCGCTCTTAACGAGTAAGGACGTGACGAAAAGTCTCCGGAAACTGGTTGCCTATCCCGCTTATGCCAAATCGTACCGGCATGTCCAACATATTCAATCCAATGGACCGTACCAGGTTGATATCACGTTGGACCAGCAGCGCCATTCGCTGCTGCCCAAACTGGCGACGATCCATACGAGCATCGGCAAGGACAACGTCGGGACAGGACCGTTCCAGCTGACACAAAATGACCCGAAAAAGACGATTTTATCAGCCTTTTCGAACTATTACGGCATCCGCGCCCTGCTCGACCGGATTGAGTTCATTCAAATGCCCGATGCCTATGATCCCGTCTACCGGACATCACGGTCAGACTCCGGTGAAACGGATACGATCTCGACTCAGTCAGGGTTTGGACTCGTCTTTTTGAATCCGCGTCCCGGCGGTCCGTTCGAGCGACCGGACGCGCGGCACTATATTCACCGGTTGATTGCCGCGATCCGTCCGGCGATCCAGTCACTCAATGAACGGGGTTTTCCGAACGACCGCGGGTTTCTTGAACAGTTCAGTTCCGTCCATCCGCTTCCGGAGGGTCCTGCCGTTTTGTTTACGCAACCGCTCCGGATCAAGCTGACTGACTTCACGGACAAGGTGACACGCTGGTTATGCGAGACACTCGATGCGCACGGAATTCCCTATGAGTTCGTGCCGATCGGTTTTAAAGCGAGCATCACCGATTTTCATGCCTTTGACACGATTGATCTCGCCGTTCACGCCGAAGTCTTTGAACGGAACTTGCCGGTCGCCTTTCATCAGTTTTTAACGAATGATTTTTCCCCGCCGGCGAAGATGTTCCGGCACATGCCGGAGATGGACAAATGGATTGACCGGTACGATGAGACGCCGTTCGAAGACTGGATGAGGTTACACCAGACGGTCGAGCGGCATTTGATCGACTCGTCCTACTTCATTCCGTTGTATGATGATACGCGGATCATTCCGTTTCCGATTGAGCTGCAAAATATTACGATTGATTCGTTCGGCTATTTGGACTTCTCAAAACTGTGGATTTCCTCTTGACCTCCGACCTTCCTCGGAGGTTTTTTGTCGGTTGCTTGACGAATTGATGGCATACTTGTGACAAATATCACGTACTATTTTAAATCTAGTATTTAATCTATTGCATTAAAACAAGTCTTGACGGATACTGAAATCGAACCTGATCTGACATCCATTATCCGAAAAGGAAGTGTCTTTATGTTAACGTCATCGACAATCGCCATCATCAAATCAACCGTCCCGGTGCTCGCTGAACACGGTCACAGCATTACACGTGTCTTCTATCAACGACTGTTTGAAAATCATCCGGAAATGAAACATATCTTTAATCAATCGAATCAAAAAAATGACCGCCAGTCGCAAGCTTTAGCGACAGCGGTCTATGCGGCAGCTGCTTACATTGATCAGCTCGAAACGCTCAAACCGACGTTATTGCCGGTCCTTCATAAGCACCGCAGTCTGCAAATCAAACCTTTCATGTACGACATCGTCGGAACGGAACTGATCGGGGCAATCCAGGATGTCCTCGGAGACGCGGCGACACCGGAGATCATCGAAGCCTGGACGATTGGCTACGGGGAAATCGCCAAGCTGTTCATTTCGCTCGAAGCGGAGCTCTATCAGCAGGATGAACAAGCGACTGCCTTTGAAGGCTATCAGCCGTTCGTCATCGAACAGATCACACGTCAGTCAAGCGACATCCAATCGTTTACGTTACGTCCGGCAGACGGACGACCGCTTGCGCCGTACCAAACCGGTCAATATGTCACAGTCCGCCTGCAGGCACCGGATGGCTTATGGCAAAATCGCCAATACAGTCTGACGACAGTCGCCAACGGCACATCGTACACGATCGGCGTCAAACAGGACGGGTCCGTCTCGCGTCAGCTGCACGCTCTGTCCGTCGGTGAAACAGTCCTGCTCAGTGCACCGGCCGGTTCGTTTACATTAACGGACGCTTCGACGCCATTCATCGGTCTCGCCGGCGGAATCGGTTTGACTCCCCTCCTCGCGATGACTGAAGCGGCCCTTGCGGCTGGTCGTAAAACGACGTTATACGTCGCCGTCCAGGACGATCTCGACCGCCCGTTCGCCGAACAATTGGCCCGGTTTGAAGAACAGGGAGCAACAATCATCCGCTATGCGGAACGTAATGCCTTACCGGGTACAACACCGGGACGGTTGTCGGTGGATGATGTAACGAACATTGATCCGGCGGCCGACACGTATGTGTGCGGACCGGAAGCGATGATTCAGTTCGTTCGCCGCTACTTTAGCGGTCAAGCGGACAAATTGCATTTCGAAGTGTTCGGACCAAGTCTGGCACTCGAAGCACCGACCGCCGTTTCTTAACGCCTCTCTTTTCTTGTCGACAAAAAAACGGACGAGACTGCCCTTTTTTCAAGGGTTCAGTCTCGTCCGTTTTTTCATCATACCGACCGCTTAAACGGTCCTATGTAAGTTGTTATTTTTCAAGATCCGGTGTCATCCGGCGCCATAAGACATTCAACATGACCGTCATTCCACCAATCGGAATCAAAAACATCAACGCAAGCATCGCCATTCCATTCATCTTCTGCATTCTCCTCTGTAAGCGTTTTTTTAAGTATAACGCCTCCCGCTTCTCCCGCCCTCCGCCTGAAGGCCGATTTGTCATCCGACTTCGTCCCGTCGCACTTCCGCTGCCGGTGTTTTACGCTGAAGTCGTAGGGTCAGCAGGATCAGCAGACCGCTGCCGGAAAAGAACAGAAACACGGTATCGATGGCAAACACGGTCGTCAAATACGCGGACAACCCGAAGAACAGCGCCGAACTGAAGGTCGAAACGGCGACCATCGCCGAACGAATCCGTCCGAGCAAGGCATCCGGTGTCGTCTGTTGCAGCAGCGTCGAAAACGGAATTCCAAACAGACTGAGCGCCATCCCGAGCAACAACATGCCGCTGAAGGCAAACGGCAACGTCGTCGTCAGTCCGATCAGCAGGGTAAAACCGCCCTGCAAGACCATCGACAGATAAAACATCTGCATCAGGTCAAGCCGGTCCGCAAGTTTGGCATAGACGAGCGACATGCCGATTCCGCCGATGACAAGGGCCAGTTCGAGCAGCGAAAACGTATTCGCTCCGCCTCGGATGACGTCTTTCGCAAACGGCGCGAGTAACGCGTTGACCGGTGTAATCATCCAGTTGGCGAGAATACCGAAGACTAAAATCCGGATCAAGCGGTTGTCACGCACTAAATAAGTAAACCCTTCCCGTAAATCGGTCCAATAGGTCCGTTTCGGTTTAACTGCCGTGTCCGGTGCCGACCGTAACGGGAACAACAGGAACCAGGCAATCAGGTGGATAACGGCTTCCATTCCTAAAATCACCGTGATCGAAAATCCACTGATCAACAGACCGCCTGCCAGTAAGCCGGCAAGCGTCCCGACCCGGTCGAGCGTACTCAAATAGGCATTGGCAACCGGCAACTGCTCGGACGCGACGGTCCGGGTGACGACTTTAAACGCCGTATTGCCGCCGATGACTTGCAGTAACGTCTGGAAGGCGAGCAGACAGAATAACGGCACAAGCAGGGCATCGGTCTGTGTCAGGATGAACCAGACGGCAATGAGCAGGAAAAAGCGGATCAGGACGGTCGCTTTCAGCAGGCGGACCGGCTCGATCCGGTCAATCCACGGTCCGACCAGACTCGAGCTGATGAAACGAATCACAAATACGGCACCGATCACTAACGAGACGGCTGCCGGCGACATCAGTCCGGCACATGTCCAGTAGATTGCGATATAGGAGATGCTCGCTCCGACAGTTGCAATCAGGTCGGAGACATAAAAATAGCGAAACAGGCGGTTCATCCCAACTTCCCCTCTCATGACGGATTCATCCGTCCATTTCTCTTTTTTCATTTTACACTTTTTTACATAAAACAGACAGAAGCATTTCCATATTTTACAGTCCACCCTTTTCCCGACATCTGTTCGTCATATTTGGTTAATCTTGTTATCGACTTCTCATCGGACTGTAACGAAGAATTTGTCGTAAGTCCTCTATACTGAAAGCAGAAGGAAGTGAAGAGCCATGAGAATGCATACACGTACAGTCACCCATCACGAATCGACGGACCATCCATCGGAAGCACGGCTCGGCTATTACTTTTTATTGATCGTCTTGCCGCTAGGTCTGGCGCATCTCGCCCAGTCGCTGATCCCGTCAGTCGATTCCCATCAATCGTTTTTATTGTCCACGCTTACGATTTGCGCAATCAGTCTGTTTTCGATTCTCGGAAGTCGGACCGACGGCAGTGCTAAAACTACATTCTTCAGCTACGCGCTGTTTTTAGTCGTCAGCTTAACGTCGACCTTTATCATGCCGCTGATTTAAGATGAACTACATATCGTTTCATCTGCTTCAGACACAAAAAAGCCAGTTTCCGCAATGCGGAAGCTGGCTTTTTGTCTAGCTTACTTATTTGCACCGACATACGTAAAGAGTGGTCCGCGCAGTTCAAACGAATAATCTTCGGCGTTGACGATGCCGACGATTTGGTCACTGTCGAGCAGTTGATCGAGGAACGTCGCCATTTCCGCCGCCGTATGGTACTTGGCGACGTTTTTACTGTAATCAAATCCTTGTTCCCCGCGTGACCGGTCGGCAAATTCCGTTTCCGTCGCCGCCGGTGCGAGAACTTTCGCCTGCAGTTTCGCCCCGGAATTTTTCAATTCTTGCGCGAGTCCTTCCGTATAGGCGCTGACATAAAACTTCGTCGCGCAGTATGTGACAGCGTTCGGGACGATCCGGTAGCCGCCGCCGGATGAGACATTGAGGACCGTTGTCCCTTCGACGTCATGATAATCATGGACATAGCGGCTTGTTAAGACCGTCAATGCTTCGATGTTCAGGCGGAGCATCTTCTCGACTTTCGGGACCGAAACGTCTTTGACGTTATCGAAGTCACCGAATCCGGCATTGTTGATCCACGTCTCGATATCGAGATCTTTTAACGAATCATAGAGTTCATGGACGTTTTCCGATTCCGTTAAATCAACCGAACGCAAGATGACATCACTGTCCGGTGCGAGTGCTTTGACTTCGTCGCGTAACTTTTCCAGTTCATCCGTCCGGCGGGCGACGAGCACAAGCGATTTTCCTTTTTTCGCAAGCACTTTTGCCGTTTCGTATCCGATACCTGAGCTAGCTCCTGTAATGACTGTGTATTTCATGAACAATTCCCCATTTCTGTTTGGTATAGTGAAAGTCTACAAGTTAGAGTCAACTCTAAGTCAAGCAGGAAAGGTGCGATCAAGATGTATACCATTTCAGAAATCAGCCGATTAACCGAGACGACTGCCCATACGATCCGCTATTACGAAAAAGAAGGACTGTTATTCCCGACCCGCACAAAAAGCGGCGTCCGGCGTTATGACGAAACCCAACTGACGTGGCTACGCTTTGTCCTGCGGCTCCGGGCGACGCATATGCCGATTGACCAGATCCGGGAATATGTCGAACTGTTCCTCGCATCGTCCGAGACGCACGACACGTCGCTTGAGCGGCTCCGTCTCCTCGAAGCACACCAGCAAAATGTCCGCCGACAACTCGCGGAACTCGTCCGGACGGAACAGATGATTACGGAAAAAGTTGCCGTTTACGAACAGCTCCATCCGGCGGTCAGAGAAACGTTTTAAGAAAAGGCTTTCCGGAGCCGGTCAAATCCGGCATCGCGTGTTTGCGGATCCAGCTCTCCGTAAGCATCACCGACACTGATTTCTGTTGAACAATACCCGTCTTTGTCGACGAGATAACCTACGAACCCGAGCCCCGTCTCTTCCTGGACCTGCTCGAGTTTCGGGGAAACGTCCGCCGCCAGTCCGTCAAAATGGAGGTGGAACATGTTCGAGACCGGAATTTCTGGTGTCGTACGGACGCCCGGTAAGGCATTGAACTGCTCGGCCAGTTGTTTTGCCTGCTCATAGTACTGCCCCATCCGGTCCTTTCGCAGTTCGTAATAATAATCGGCCGAAACGATGTATGGATACAAACTGATTAGGTCGCCGCCGTACCGCCGCTTCCAAATCCGCGCCGTCTGACAGAACGCTGCCGGACCTGCGAGAATCGCGCCGGCAATCCCGCCGAGTCCTTTATAAAACGAGATATAGACACTGTCGAATAAGCCGGCAATCTCAGCTGCTGTCTTTTCATAATACGGTAACATCTCAAACAGCCGTGCGCCGTCGAGATGCAGCCGGATTCCCCGTTCGCGGCAATACCGGCTGATTGTTTCGAGTTCACTGAAAGCCGGAGCGACTCCGCCGATTTCCCGTTGCGGCAACTCAAGCAACAGACAGGCGATGTCCGGTAACGCCTTAATTTCGTCGAGCGTCATCAGACGGTCTGCTGCGCCGACCAGAATCGTTTCGATCGGGTGCAACTCCTTCAGTCCGTCCTGCTCATGGATTTCAAGATGACAAAGCGGATGGTAAGCGACGGTCCGGTTGTCCTTCTCGTCCGACCAGATCCGTAACGCCACCTGTTGCGCCATCGTACCGCTCGGGAAAAAGACAGCATCGTCCATGCCCAGTATATCCGCAAATTTTTGTTCGAACGGTTCGATGATTGAACCCGTCCCGTATTGATCACTCGCCGTCTCGTCTGCCACTTCTAAAAAAGCGGTTTTTAAGATCCCGACATTCCGTTTTCCGTGCCCGCTGATCTGACCGGTTGTTTGTTGAAAACTTGTGCGTAAGCGATTCATCTCGTAACCTCCATTTTTTTAGGAAATAATGACTATTTTTTGAAAAAAAATAAAACGATGCCGTACCGTATTTGCTATACTCAGTTCAGACTCATGCAACCGCCGTTTTGACGGTATGAAAGAGGTGATCCCGTGCAGACTTCGTTCCGATTGAAAATCGGTTTGTTTCTTTCCAGTGTTTTATTGATTCTGTTTGTACTCCAATCGTTCATCCCCCGTTTTCTGACATCTTTCGTTTCTCTTTTCGACAGTCGGACGACAGGCTCCTGTACGACACGTTGTGGTGACACATCTAATATGTCGCTTCCATCGGATTCGCTTGTCATTGACTTCGAGCCGCTTGCCGAGACCGTCGCGCCGGAACCGGACCCGCTGTTACTGCGGACCGGATTTGATTCCGCCGTCGTCGCGCCTCCATATCCGTTCATCTTTATTTTCCTTGTGATCGTGTCGATCGGATTACTTATTTATTACATAAAAATCGTTCGTAAGACCCGCTTCAAGCCGCTTCTCTTCACACCAAGCCGCGTCGAAGTAATCCGCTACGAACACCATGAACTGCCGGCTGAAGACATTCGCCAACATATGCTGCTGTTTAACCGCCGCCTTCCGCAACCGATGCAACGGCGGGAACAGGAGACGATGACCGAATGGTTCGAACGGATCCATTTTCCGTCGCCAGTCAATCCGCATTACTTAGAAGTCCGTTACGGCGGGCACGTTTCGATTCCGGTCCACCAACTGACGTTTTTCAAACAGACGACGGAAGACTTTTTACGCCGTGCCGGCTCGATGATCATTTGATCCAGCAGTGCCTGATTCCAGATCAGACACTCCTGAATCAAGTGATTTTTTTAATGTTCGTAAAAGTATTCCCTATTCCGCCAGTATTCGGTCCTTTTTCAGGCAGAAACTGATATTTCTCAAGAAAATTGGGTAATAAAGACTATATAGCTAACTAACATCTTATAATTTTTTGAACTGTTTCTGAAAGAGAGCGAGGCGAAACGAGATGATTACAGCACAAGAAGCGTACTTCATAAAAAATGGTCTAAATGAACAGTTTGAAGACCCTCGAATCGACTGCGACTTTTCCATTTTCTCGCTCGAACCGTTTCAACTCTTGTTACATGTACATGATGAAGAGCTTGATGAATTGAGTACGGAAACCCGGTATGTCCTGAGCCGAAAGATTAGGTCTCAACTGCATCAACTGGACGCGAAAGTCGGCGGTACGCCGGTCAAGACAGTTTTTGTCATTTCTGCACCGTTGATTTCCGAACGGTCCTATTGCGTGATTTTGCAATGATTCGAACGCCCATTTATGAATTAAAAAAGCTCTGATCCCATCTCGAAATGGAATCAGAGCTTTTTTTGGAAAATCAACTGGCTTCATGGCTTGAAATTCGATTGCGTCCACTCGATTTTGCCCGATACAGGGCCTGATCAGCGAGGACGATCAAATCACCTTCCGTCAACGTTGTGCTCGGCCGGACAACGGCCAGTCCGATGCTGACACTGAGCTGGCAAAGCGGTTCGTACGCTTTATGTTCAATCTTCATCCGAAGAATTTCACTGCGGATCCGTTCCGCGACATGCGTGATCTGTTCGACGTGTTCCGTCAAGATGACCGCAAATTCTTCCCCACCGTACCGGGAGACATGGCCGAACTCACTCGCTTGTTTCTTTAGTGTTGCAGCGACTTTCTGTAGACACCAATCACCTTTTAAGTGACCGTACGTGTCGTTGTACAGCTTAAATTCATCGACATCGATCAAAATCAACCCAACGTCCGTCTGCTGTTCACGGGCAGCCGTGAAGGAGGCTTCCAAATGTTCGTCGAACGCACGACGGTTCGGAACCGCGGTCAAAGCGTCATGCAAGGAGCGGTGAATCAGCGCCTGCTGACTGCGCTCGAGCCGGAAGGTCTGCAGGAATGCCATCAGCAGCAAGACGGCCACGCTGACAACAATGACGATGACCCACTTGGCAGACGCCGACGCCTGTTTGGAACGATCGGTTGCTTCCTGGATGATTTTGTCGATGTCTTGATTGATTTTTGCATTGATCGGTCGGAACTGATTGACGTAGTCCATGCCGCTGTAGCGTTTCAGTGTTGCCCGTTCGATTTGATTACTCTGGATCCATTGAATCTGCTGTTCATAAAAGCCATCCGTCCGCAAAATTAACGGAATTGCTTCTTCTGCCAGCAACTGTTTGAGAATCGGATGGCGTTGATCGAGCATCTTCAATGTGGCGATCGTCTCTT
Organism: Exiguobacterium sp. s145; assembly: GCF_018618835.1. Lineage (NCBI taxonomy): Bacteria > Bacillati > Bacillota > Bacilli > Caryophanales > Exiguobacterium > Exiguobacterium sp. s145. The sequence goes on from NZ_JACSMV010000002.1 coordinate 200,238, forward strand.
TCAGTTCGGCATTCGTATTTTTGAATTGTTGGAACGTCTGATCATTTTGATCGAGTAAGTAACTGCGGACCGTCAACTCTTGATCCAGCAATAATGGGAACAGTTGCGAAGCGGCATTTGAAATCGGAATCGCTTCCGTCATGATCCGGTCGTTCTCTTGTTCAATTTTCAGGAATGCATTGTAACTCCAGATACTGGTAAACATCAATGAAAACAATGCAAGTAACAGGTAAAATTGCAACGTCGATAATTTCAAGTTCAGTCTGACCTCTTTCTTTTCCGTCGACAGTGGTCATACCATGCTGACGATACGGGACGCTACCTTATTATCGGTATCTTGGGATCAAACCATTAGCGCTCTACTCAAAATATTGCCCGTTGTTTACACATTTCAAACAAATTACCAATTGACATGGCACATTCATCCTGATTTTTCCTGTCCGTTTCGTTGAACCGAAAGTTTCCTTTCCGTTAAGACGCGTTGCGCGTGTTGCGCCGCCTCGGTCAGATTGTTATTTTTCCACCAGGCATAGATCAGACTTCCTGCACCTAAAAGTGCCGTCAAAGCGGTTTCGATCTGATTCGTCTCAAACGGTAACGGTGTATAACCGGAGGCGAGTAATGTTAAATTCACGAAACTGTAGAGCGGGACGAGCAGTCGGATCAAGGCAATCGACCGTTCCTTCATCGGCGGACTCCAAACAGTTGACGCCACGTGACCGGACCAACGACACCGTCTTCTGCTAACCGGTGCTGCCGTTGAAACTGTTTGACGAGGTGCGTCAACTTCAAGTCGAATTGTCCGGTCAACGGCAATTTGAGCCGTTTTTGAATCAGCCGGATCACCGTCCCGTCCATCCGTCCTGCTCCGGCAAAAAGCGGTCGTCCGGGATACCGGGGACCGAGCAACGGTTTCGGTTGACCGTTGACCGCATCATACAGTTGAAAATGCGGATAATCCGGAAAGCTACCCCAGTCACCGCCCCACTGCATCTGATACTGCTTCATCGCGGCAACGAGCCGTTTCAGCCGCGGATCAGGCGGTGCGAGAAACTCCGCCCGTTTGCCGCCGTCCGCATAGATAAACAGATCGACAGCGACACCGAAGTTATGATTCGATTTCCCGCCTTTGGCATAAGTGACGATTTTTCCCGGACGTGTCCGCCCGCTGGCATACAAGTCGTCCTGTTCCTGTTTTGTCCGAAAGCCTTGCGCGATGCCGATCGGCAATCCTTCTGCCGCCAGTTCCGTAATGACCGCACGTGTAATCGCAGCGACGTCCGGATCCATCTCCTTCGTCAGTTTCCGGTCGGCCCGTGTGAGTAACCAGTCAAGTGATGGTGTCATGATATCCTCCTTCATCCGATTAGTTCCGCCAACAAGGCTGCGAGTTCGCCTTGATCGGGAACGGTTTCTTCAAAACGTTTTTTTTGATCCGCCTCTGCCTGTTGCTGTTGTTTGCGTTCCCGTTCGACCCAGTCCGGTAATGGACCGTGTCCTTTTCGGCGGGATGAACGCGCAACAGCGGTCCGGCGGCGTCTTTCATGCCTGTCGATTTGTTCCTGTGTCAACAGATTCCGCTGTTTTAGGCTCTCGATAATGACGGTGACATAATTAAAGTTTCGGACGTTCGCCGCTGATGCTTGCTCGATGGCATGATGCAGGACGGCGGGACTCGTCTCTTGTAAGAACGCAGCGAGCCGCCGGCGGATTGATGGGGTGACACGGCCGATTTCCGTCTCAAAATGGGTGACGATTTCCTTGACTCCGTCTTGCGGTAGTGATTCTTTTTTTAAAGACTGTTTCTTAACCTCTTTTTCTTCGGAGGCGGCAGGCGTCTCCCTGGAAGGCGTCTCTTGACCAGGGACCTGTCCGGAAGTGCCCGGGGCCCCCGTCCGAATCCGGTAGCCGTTTGATGTTTGTCCTCCGCTTTGGTCAAACCGTTCGACCTTTTCAATCCAGCCTTTTTCTACAAGCGTCTGCAAACAGTTTTTGACGGTCGTCTTGCCGCAGGGAACGGCGTCCGCAAGCGTTTGATGCGACGGGAAAGCGAGTCCGTCCCGTCCGGCATAACTTTGCAGCAGCAGGTAAACCATTTTTTCATGGACGGAAGAAAAAACCGCTCCGTCGCGTAACAGCTGATGTTCGACACGTAAGTAAGGTTGCATGCATCTGTCCTCCTTTAAGTTCAGGAGGAATTTCCTCCTTTCTATCCAGAAGTAACAGGACGACAGACTCGATTGTTCGAAAATGTTTAGACAACAAACAGACCCGATGCACGCGGAATCGACGGTTCCGGATACATCGGGTCTGACATTCAGAGAAAACGGAGGTACACATACGGCAGCACACCGGCAAGCAGGATACTGAACACCGTCATACCGGTGGTAATGAGAATTGCCTTTGCCATCGACAGCTGTTGTTTTCGATAAGCGGTCAGGACGGCTTTGACAATCGCCTCAACCATTAAGCCACTTAAAAGAAATGAACCGATCAGGAGAATCAGTATTTCCATACCGGTCACCCTTTCCTTTTTTTAGTCATTCGACAATCTTTCCTTGACGCACCGCTCAAGCTTGCTAGACTGAACAAGAGAACGCTTACACTAGAAAAAAGGAGTTTTTATGATGTCACGCCAACGCGCCCTGCTTGAACGCCTCGACCGGATCGGCCAACAATTGGAACAAACAAACGATGCCTGGTTATTGCTCGGACTCGGTTCCGCCGGTCGGGAACTCGAACGGCTCGATCGTTATTCCGATCTCGATTTTTTTGTCATTACGAAACCGGGGCAAAAACAGCGGTTCCTCGACCGTCTCGACTGGCTCGAATCCGTTCATCCGCTCAGCTTTATCTTTCAAAATACCGTCGACGGTTTTAAGTTGTTGTTCGCGGACGGGATTTACGGCGAGTGTGCGATTTTTGAACTCGATGAGATGCCGGATATCGCCTTTTCCCCGGGACGGATTGTCTGGCAGGATCCGACATGCCCGGACGTTGACTTGACGGTTTCAAAACAAATACCTCCACCGATCCGCCGCGATACACTCGACTTTGCACTGAACGAAGCTTTGACGAATCTTTACGTCGGCTTGTGCCGTTATGCCCGCGGGGAACGATTGTCCGGTCTCCAGCTTGTCGAACAGCATGCCTTTTCAAACATGTTGTCCATTCTCCATTTAATCGAGCCGGAAGTCGTCTACTATCCCGATGCCTACGGCAATGAACGCCGCGCTGAGCAACGGTTCCCGAAAGCCGAACAACGATTCGCCGCTGTCCTGCAAGGTTATGCCCGGGTGCCGGAATCGGCGCTTGCACTGCTTGACTGGCTCGAGCAGATTCAGCCGGTCAATCCGGCGATGGCGACTGAAATTCGGAAGCTGGCTGTAGAGTGTCGGAGAAAACACGACTGACGCAGCAGAGCAACACTCGTTTCATGACAATCGGTCTGCTCGACTGTGTTGTCGCAATCGGTCAAGCCAATCGGTCAAAAATCCATCAAACGGAAACACCTGTCGTTGAATCTTGTCCTGCAGACGATGAAGCATCTGTTCTGCTCCTTCGATGACATCTGCCGGATACTGATATACCCGCTGGTTTTCCAAAAATTCATCCTCGTCGACAACCGTCCATTCACAGGCTTTATTCCGGATGAGATCCAGATCGAGATCAACGAACCGGAGACCGGTCGCTGTCCGTTCCGCCGGCAGACAGATGTTGCAGTAATACCGCTCACCATCCGGTTCGAGATCGAGATTGACGGTATACCCGTCCTGCAAATCGTAGTATTCAAGCGACGGTGTCTCACAGATAAACGTCTGTCTCCGCGTGTGATGGACTAAGGAGCGTCCTAGTTGTCCGTAGACGAGTACATACCGGTCGGTTTCCGCCAACAAAGTCGTTTCCCAATCACAGTGAAGCGATCCGTCATATTTAACAGCTTGAATCAAGAGTACCAATTTCCCCACCTCTTCATGTCTCCAGTTCAATCCAAAATGACATTTTTTCCTTCCTTCGTTAACTGAGCCAAGGAATCCTTCATTTGTTGAATCATTTCGTCCGAATGCCGCTCCCAAACGCCGAGCTCGGCGACGACGAGAAGCGGATCCTTCGACCGGTAAGAACGGGTCGGATTGCCGGGAAAACGCTGATCTGTCAAATTTGGATCATTTTCGAACGCCCCGAGCGGTTCGACGAGATAAATCCGTTCCTGGCCATCGCCTTTGGCAAGCTCGGCTCCCCATTTCGCAGCTTCAAGCGTTGCCGTAAAATAGATATAATTCGACCGTTTCTCCTGATAGTTGGACAGGTGATTGCTCTGTAACTGTCCACCGACTTGCAAGACGGCCTTTGTTCCGTGCAGAAACGGTCCCCGGTCGAGTACTTCGTTTTGTTCCGTCATGTCGATCGCCTTCCTTCTCTTTGTGATTATCTGTAGTATAAGCGGACAGCTGTCGCAAAAACAGACTGTTTCGATCGACCGAAGCACGGTATAATTCTAGTAGAGAAGACTGCTATTTCAATTGCAACGGACAGTTCAACTTTCTTCCGGATTGACAACTTTTGTCAAAATGGTATCGTAAAAGTATCACGTTCAAGGATGTGGAAAATCATATTCATCGTCGAGCTGCTCATCAACGCCTGCATCGCGTTTACCGGGTTTTACATCGTTTCAAAAATCATCCACTCCAACCGATTTTCATCCTATATCGCGAAGTCGCTGATCATTGGTCTTGCGACCGGATTGCTCGGGGTAATCCTGATGTTCAAAGGCATCCAGGTCAATGAGTCGTTACGGATGGATTTACGTCATTTACCGCTTGTCCTGCTCGCTTTTTACGGCAGCCGCTTCCCGCTTGTCATCGCCACGTTGATCATCGCCGGTTCCCGGTTTTTGTTTGGCGTGACCCCGCAAGCGTTTATTGCGTTCATCGCCATCATTGCCATCAGTACCGGGATGATTTGGATTCATCGCCAACTCCTGAATCGACCGTTTCGTCAGAATCTCGCCCTCAACGTCTGGGCGCTGTTGATGATTACGTTCGCCGTTCTGATTAATTTAGGTTTTAACGATGCCTCACTTCGTTTGTTACTTGCGACCTGGACGATTGGTCTTGCCGTCGGTGTTCTTTCAAGTCTGTTGACACTTGATTTCCAGACACTGAACCGCCAAGTCGAACTGTATAAGCAGTCGGCGGAGCGTGATCATCTGACCGGATTATACAACCGGCGGGTCTGGGACAGCCGGACAGCCGGGCTGGAACAGGAAGGACGTGTCTACAATGTGCTCGCGCTCGACATCGACCACTTTAAGCGTGTCAACGATACATACGGTCACGGGAACGGGGATCTCGTGTTGCAACAGTTCGCGAATATCCTGATGGAGGAAACGCGTCCCCACGATATCACGGCGCGGATCGGCGGAGAGGAGTTCATGATTCTGGTCTATGACCTGACTCCGTCCAAAGTCATCAAAGTCGCGAACCGGATTCGGGAACGAATTGCGAATGAACGGTTCCAACTGGACGGATTTCCTGTCATCACCGTCACGGCCTCGATCGGAATCGCACACGGGAAACATGTTCACATCCAGCACATGAATGGACTGGCGGACGAAGCCTTATATACGGCGAAACAGCAAGGAAGAAATCGGACGATCCTGTTTAATCAGCTCGATCAGCAGGACGTTGCCGTATCGCACACTTCAACGGAAACAACTACTTAATGACATATCATCGGAGGTTTTACTTATGTATGAACCGAAACGGGAATTCATCACGACTTCGGAAACAATTCTTTTTGTCAGCAGCCTATTCATGTGGTTGTATATCGTTCGCTTTTTCGGGACGATCGATTCCGCATGGTGGATTTTGCCACTACTGTGCTTCCTGCTCTTTTTACATTCCTTCATCGGCAGACGAGTCGATTTGAGTTTTAACTGGGCAGAGGAAGAAGAAGCACGAAAGTCTGAACAAAAATAAAACGAATCCAATAACAAACAGCCCGGCTTCTCCGCTTGTTTAGGAGGAAGACCGGGCTGTTGTTCGTTCTGTGCTCTAAATGACGTTCTCTAGTTAAGGGCATTTCACTTCTCACAACAATCGAATCCTGGGAACCTTTCCCTTTTTCAGGACGTAAAAAAGGATATCGCACTTTCAGGGGGAGATCATATGTATGAATATCAATATATCCAAATTGACTTTAAACGATTGTCCGGAAATCCAATAGAAGATTCCGGGAAGTCATCAATCAACAGGCGGCAAAAGGTTGACGGTTCGTTCAGCTTGTCGCTCCGGATTTCGTGAAGTCCGGCGTCGTTATCGGAACGTATTATGAACTCATTTTTGAACGTCCGTCTTCTTCCAGCCGTAACAGATGAGTACTTGTCCTGTCCAGTATACAAGACACGCGGGATGAAAATGACACTTCCTTACAATTTTGTACGTTTTATTTACAATTTCAATCTTCTATACTGAATGTATGCTTAACGTATTTAGAAGGAGTAATGTTCCCTATGAAATTTCCCAAATGGCTCCTTTACCTCGGCGCACTCCCGACGTTCGTTTTTGCCTTTTACGCCATTACGAACCCAGCCTTCCGGACTCAAATCGCAGAGTCGTTTCCGCTTGCGGCACCTGTCCTCGCTGTCATTTTCACCGTGTTTGTCGCCTTCTGGACCTTGTTCTTTATCTTAACGAACGGGCTTCGCCGGCATCTCGACTTAATCCTACTATCTGCGCTGTTGCTGATTTGTTTTCTGTTAACGAGTTTGTTTGCGACACTCGATTACTTCCTCACCTAATGGATTGATCCCAGCCATCTTCCGGATGGCTTTTTCCATTTTCTTCTTGATTTTCATTCAGCTGTCCCTTAACATCAATTGTAATCATTTTCTATATATTCAAAAAACATTCAGAAGGAGTGATGGCGTATGCGCGGAACATGGAAACATCCTGCCCTCTTGTTATCAAGCGTCGGCATCTCCAATCTCGGAGCGTGGGTGTACTTCATTGCCCTGAATTTGATTGTCCTCGCCCGGACGAATTCAGCATTCGCCGTTTCGATTCTCTACATGCTCGTCCCGATCGCCGCCCTGTTATCAAGTTTTTGGTCCGGCACGGTCATCGACCGCGTCGATAAGCGGAATCTGATGGTGGCGCTTGACTTGGCACGGGCTGTCTTAATTGCCGTCCTGCCATGGATTGACTCGTTATTGCTTTTGTACACGCTGGTCTTTTTCATCAATATCGGCAGTTCACTGTTCGAATCGGCTTCCTTGATTTATATGACGAAACTCGTTTCAAAAACCAACCGTCAACGGTTTAATGCCTTAAAAAATTTTATCCAATCGTGTGGCTTCATTCTCGGACCGACGATTGCCGGTCTGTTGTTCCTCGTCGGATCGCCGACACTTGCCATCTATCTGAATGCAGGTGCGCTGGCCGTTTCGGCAATGATTCTGTTTTCCCTGCCGGACATCGAACAAAAGGCAACGATTACCGGTTCCGAACGGCTCAGTTTCCGGATGATCGTCTCGGACTGGAAAGAAACGTTGCATTATGCGCACAAACACCGCTATATCACGCTCGTGTATACCCTGTTCTGCGTCATGACGATTTTCATGTCCGGTCTCGATTCACTGGAAGCGACGTTCGCGACACGCGTTCTTGATTTTTCGGAGAGTATGTACGGTTTCCTCGTCAGTATCGCCGGACTCGGCATCATTGCCGGCTCCATCATTAATGCAACGTGCACGAAATGGCTCAGCCTGCCGTTCCTGATTGGTTTCGGCTCGGTTGCGACACCGGTCGGCTACTTAATTTTTGCGACGGCGACGGATTTCAGTCTCGCCGCAGTCGGTTTTTTCCTGCTGACGTTTGCCTTGTCGTTTGCAAACACCGGTTTTCTGTCGTTTCATCAAAACAACGTTCCGGTCTCGATCATGGGGCGGTTCTCCGGTGTCATCAACGTCGCCGAGTCGATTCTCATTATCGGACTGACGTTATCGATTGGTCTGCTTGCCGAAACATTGTCGATCCGCTCGACCTATATCGTCTTTTCGCTTGGTTTCCTGGCGCTTGGTTTGATGACGTTACCAATCGTCTTTCAACGTTCCAAACAGGATTTGTATACAATGACGGTCGAGGACGAATCAAAGGTTTCTTAATAAAGCAGCAGGGACAACTTGGATTCTACTCCTTGTCGTCCCTGTTTTCAGGTTTCGAACGTGCTAGTATTAAGAAAAATGGATGATCCGCTAAAGGAGGGGTTCCGATGACAGAAATCGATTGTCTGCTGTATCTGCATGATGAACTGGACCGGTATACCGAAGACGAGTTGCATCATATCTCGCAACCGGGCGTCTGGTCGCTCGGTCAAATGTATGATCATATTTTACTTGTCGCCCATGAATATATCGATGAAGTTGAAATCTGCGCTTCGCTGACGACCGATACGGCGGACGGTAAAACACCGTTCGGCGAAGAATTATTCCGTCAACAGGCATTCCCACCGATCAAAATCAGACTGCCGGACGAGATGAACGCTCCGCCGGACAATACCGACAGCCGTGACCGCCTGAAACAGCGTTTGCTTGAGCTCGTTCAACGGCTGGACGACTGGTCAGTCCGCCTGGAGCAGATTAATCCGGCAGCCAAAACAAAACACGGCGGTTTCGGTTATCTGAATGCACAGGAATGGATTCAACTAGTCGGCATGCATACACGGCATCATTTCCGGCAGAAAACAGAATTGGAACAACTCCTTTTATATTGAGGTTGGATTTCTCGGTTTCGAAGAACGGCAAAATTTCGACCGCATAACACTTTGACATATTGATTTATTTACAGCGTCTTCGTCATGATCCAATCCACCTGTTCATCTTCTCCCATAAAGAAAGAGTGTGCTCCTGTCTTTACAAAACCAAAACGTTGATAAAAGCGAATCGCATGATGATTTTCTTCCCACACCCCTAACCAGACTTGCTCCATCCCCTGTGCTTGAGCAACCTCGAATGTTTTCTCCAGCAACTGCTTTCCAAGACCTGTCCCCTGATATGCTGAACGAATGTAAATTCGTTCAAGTTCCAAGGTGTTTCCTTCCATCGGTTCAGTTTGAGCAGCACCGACATTCAGCTTTAAATAACCGGCAATTTTTTCGTTACTTTTGATGAAAAAGAAAAATGAATCCGGACGTTCCAACTCCCGTATCAATTTTTCGCGTCCGTAGGATTGTTTGAGGTAATCCTCGAGGTGCTGCGGATCATTCTCAGATCCGAATGTATCCGTAAATGTTTCCACACTAATTGCTTGCAATGCTTCAACATCTTTGACGTCACAGCGGACAAACTCAATCGTTTGTGTCATTCTGTTCACTCCTCCAAATAATTTCGTATTCCGCCTTTTTTGACGAAGTCCCACTCCTGTTCGATATTTTTACGAACCCGCTTCGTCAACTGGTGTAACTGCGTCTGTTCCTCTTCGCTCAGACCAGCTAAAGCAACCCCTTTAGAATAAGCGTGTTCCTGCAGAATCACCGGACACGTTGCCTGCCCTTTTGCAGTTGCATACAGTTTTTTGATTTTTTTGTTCACGATATCTGGTCGTTTTTCGATGAATCCGGCTTTTTCTAATTTTTGAATCGATCGGGCGGCTGTCGTCCGGTCCACGAGAATCAGTTCCGCCAGTTTTTCTTGAATGATTCCTGGATTTTCACAAATCCGGACAAGATAAATGTATTGTCCTTTTGTCAGTTCCAGCTCTTTGAATTCAACATTACTGATGGAATCAAGTGCCCGCGCAATCATTCCGATTTCACGTAATAGTTCTCCCATGGCGCCTCCTTTTTATGTTCACTCATAACATGCTATGAACTTATTATATTATTTTTTGTTGCAAATACAACAAAAATTCTTTACGTTTGTATGTTTTTGTTAAAACACCCTGTTATCCAATTGACAAAAAGTGTATATTTAAACCATCTATTCGTTTAAAGGAGGATTTACTTCGCCCGTGAAATTCTTTAGATCCCCCCGGACGCCTGAATTATCATGGATTCCGGAGCCAAACTGGCAAACCGTCTGTAATGAACGCTCCATCGACATTCAACAGCATCCGAACGAACAGATCGTCGGACTGGCTTACAATAATCAACAGCAGGTCGTTCAAGTGACACGTAACATCCATGCACCGCTGTTCAGTTATTACGTGACGTTACTGGAAAATCGCCGCACCAACAAAACCATTTTATCCAAACGGTCGCATATGACGATTCAACATCTGTCGACACGACTGCATGGCTCAAGTAAATTTGCCGAGTTCAGCTTGCTCGACATCCATGTCCGCGAAGAAGGACTTGGCGAACGTGGTTTACTGCTCGAATCGTTAATTCATGATATTCAACATAAATATACCCATTACCGCGTCAGTGGAGACTTTACCGCCATTTCTTACGGTGGACGCGTCTCTGCCGAATGCTTTACCCGTTACGGCTTTACGATTGAACAGGATCGGTTGATTTTGAAAAATTTTCATGACCGACTGTTCGTCAGCTAATCAGTGCTCAGGAGGTACTTCGTTTGAAATTAAACACTCGGAAATGGTTGACCAATATCGTCCACCTGCTTGGATTCTGTTTGATGATCACAGCTTATCTCGATTTATGGAAACGCCCGAAGACACGCGGACCGAAATGGATCTGGGCTACCTTGATTTTCCTCGTCAACTATCTCGGTCCAACTGGTTATCTTGTCTGGGGACGCCATGTTCCGCCGGCAAAAATCACTTCAACCACTCACTAAAAAGCTTCGTCCGTCCACCTGCTTATCAGGTCAGACGAACGAAGCTTTTTTGTCAGGCACAAGTGATAGGAGATCACCCGATTCTGTGTTAATTTGAATATATGAAACCGCTTGATTTAAAACCGGCGTTTCTTATTATTTTACCGTACACACGGTGACAGAAAAGAGGGATCTGATGACTTCACACCTGTCTACTCCATCCTACCGTCATTGGCAGGCCATTCAAAAACTGCATCACCGCTATATGAAGGAAGTCAACGCTGTCCTGAAGGATTGGGGCTTATCGAAATCGCAGTTCGATATGCTGGATACATTATACCGGGAACAAAGCGCGACACAAAAATCACTCGAGACGACACTTGAACTGTCGAGCGGAGCCATCTCCCAAACCTTAAAAAAATTGTTTGACCTTCATCTCATCACCCGTAAACGGATCGACCGGGAAAAACGGCTGGTCCTGACACCGTCAGGCGAGACGATCGTCGAGGAATCCGCTCCTGTCGTCGAAGTCATTCACGAACAGTACTTCAAACAGTTTACAATGGACGAGCATGAATCATTCGACCGTCTGCTCCATAAGATGCAAAACAATCACATCTAATCAGGAAGGAGCTGTTCTGATGATTCTCAGACATTTTACACACCGCCGCTTTTTACCGGCCATCGTCGCCCGCGGCGGACTTTCCGTCCAGGATACAGGCGGAGATTACTTACAATTCGAATTCGATCCTCCAAGTGACCGGCTGTTACAGACGATACATAACAGCCGTTCCTCGAATGAACTACCATGGGACGAGACCGATACTGTTGCGCTTGACTTCGATTTCGTCAAGATGCAGGCAGCTGACATCGAAGTCCTCGAGCAGGTAAAAGATACTACGTGGAACGTCAAACCCGATTCGAATGTCGGTCCTTCCCGATTCGTCAAAAGCTTTTTATCGCTCGGTTACTTGACGGAAGAATCAAGAGAACAGCTGTCCGAATATTATTAAAGAACAGGTCGCTTGACCTGTTCTTTTTTTGTCGTCAACTGCGCCGATTGTAAATAAACAGCATCACCGGGAACGTCATTACCTGAATGAACAGCACACACAACAAAGCTGACATGATGTCGTCTACGACTTTCCACTGCACGAGTGTCAGCATTACAAAAACGTAAACGATACTCAGGACATACGACAGTTGACCGCTTTTCATTTTAATTTTTTCCTGCCGTTCGTCATACGTCTCAGCAGGCGGGAAAACCAAATCGACCGCCAGTTGACTGATTCCGACCAACATAAGAATGATACTGTACGGACTGGGTCCGTCGAACAGCGTCAGATAACCGCCGTATATCAGTAGAACGGAGAACAGTAAACGATTGATCATCGGCATATGTTTCATCAGGCATCATCTCCTTTTTCTTTCGCATCGGGTATAAAAATCGCTTCAATCGAACAATCAAACAACGCAGCGATTGAAAAAGCCAGTTCGAGTGATGGATTATAACGCTCTTTTTCAATTGAAATGACGGTCTGTCTTGATACACCAAGTGCTTCTGCAAGTTGCCCCTGCGACCACTGACGGGCTTCCCGTACCGCCTTCATTTTGTTTTTCATCCCAGTCACCTCTCAATTCCAATAATAGGTAATTCACATCCAGGTGTCAAGTTTCCTTTACAATCAGAATAAAAAAAACCTCCTGCCGAATGGAAGGAGAGTTTATTTTCGAATCGTCCGGTGCCGCGGATGGATGGCGAGAACGGCCTGACGGATTGCCTGAACGTGCTCGTCCGTCGCTTCCGAAAACGACCAGAGCGTCGGGTATTCACCGACCAGCTGACCTTGATCGAGAATCACGAACCGGTCACTCAGCGTCTGCGCCGCCTGGACATCGTGTGTGATGAAGACATAGGCGAGACCGAGCGTCGCTTTTAACTCCCGTAACAAGTCGAGAATCATCGCCTTGTTGACCATGTCGAGACTGCTGACGGCTTCATCGAGGATAATCAGCTTCGGATTCGTCGCAATCGCGCGGGCGATACAGATTCGCTGCAACTGACCGCCGCTGAACTGATTCGGATACTTCGTTAAATCCGTTTTTGATAAACCGACCTGTGTCATCAGTCCGCCTAACCGTTCGTCTAATGCATCGGGTGACAACCCGAGGAAATTCGTCAACGGTTCGGCGATGATCTGTCCCGCCGTCAGCTTCGGATTGACGGCCGCAAACGAATCCTGAAAGACGACCTGGATGTCTTTCCGGAAATCCTTTGACGCCGCGTCGTAAATGTCTTGTCCGTTAAACAGTACCCGTCCTGCTTTCGGACGCTCGAGTCCGAGTAAAATCCGTCCGAGCGTACTTTTTCCGGCACCGCTGCGACCGAGTAAACCAAGACAGGTTCCGGCTTCAAGCGTCAGTGAAACGTCCTGCAAGACCGTCTGCTCCGCCTGGCGCGTTAAAAACCGTTGATTGCCGTAGCGGTGGGAGACGTGCTCCAGCTGCAACAGGCTCATGCCTTCATCCCTCCTGCCTGAATTCCGTGTTGTGTCAACAGTTGCCGGGTATACGGGTGACTCGGCTGGTCGAACAGGTCAAAGACATCCGCCTGTTCGACGATTTCGCCGTCCCGCATGACGAGGACATGGTCCGCCATCTCAGCGATAACACTTAAGTCGTGCGAGATTAAGAGAATCGCCGTGTCATAGGTAGCCCGGACTTTCTCGAGATAATACAGGACGAGCTTTTGATTGTAGACGTCAAGCGCCGTCGTCGGTTCGTCGGCAATCAGGACATGCGGCCGCAGACAGGCGGCGAGTGCAATCATGACCCGTTGCAGCATGCCGCCACTCAGTTCAAACGGATAGGCTTTTAAAATCCGGTCCGGCTGTTCAAGATTGACTTCAAGCAGCGCTTCAATCGCCCGCTCTTTCGCTTCACGTTTACTGCACCGGTCGTGCGTCCGGATCGTCTCCATCAATTGATGACCAATCGTATAGACCGGTGTGAAGGCACTCATCGGATTTTGCATGATGAAGGCAATCTGCCCGCCGCGGACACGCCGGAGCGCGCGGTCGGACAATGTCATCACGTCCGTCCCTTCCAGTACAATCCGTCCAGACTGACGGATGACCTTTTCGTCGAGCAGACGCAGGAGAGCCAGACTCGTCACTGTCTTACCGCAACCGCTCTCCCCGACCAGACCGACAATTTGTCCGGCTGCCAGTGAAAAAGAAATATCACGGACGAGCGGCTGACCGTTCGTCGTTTCGATCGTCAAGTGTTCGACGGATAATACAGGTTTCATCCGAGTCTCTCCTTTCATTTCGTTTGTTTGGTCACTCCGAACCGTTCCGATAACGATTCCCCGAGCAGATTAAAGCTCGCAATGACGAGCATGATCAGCAGACCGGGATAAATCATCAGTTCCGGATTCGTCCGGATATATGATTTACCTTCGTGAATCATCGCTCCCCATTCGGCTCCCGGCGATTGAACACCGAGACCGAGGAACGACATCGCCGAGATATCCATGATCGCCCAGCCCATCTCAAGTGTCCCGATGACAAGCAGCGGGGGCAGAATGTTCGGCAACAGATGCGTCCGGAAGATTTTCCAGTGCGAGGAGCCGTTGACACGCGCCGCGGCAATGAAGTTTTTTTCCTTCAGCGTCATGATCAACCCCCGGAACATCCGGGCGTAGTAAACCCATTGGACGAGCATCAAAGCGACGATGACCTGTTTCAGTCCCGGTCCGAAAATTCCGACGAGACCAAGAACAAGAATCAGACTCGGGAATGCCATCACGCCGTCACAAAACCGCATCAGCAGTTGGTCGACCCAGCCGCCGATGTAGCCGGCCAGCGTCCCGACCAATAAACCGATCAACAGTGACGAGGCAAAAATCAGGACGGCAAATCCGAGCGACACCCGGGCACCGTACAACAGACGCGACAACGTACAGCGTCCGAGATGATCGGTTCCGAACGGATACGTCCAGGACGGCTCCTGCAATTTGACCGCCAGATTGACGAGATACGGATCATGAGGGGCAAGCCACGGTGCAGCCAGAGCCGCGAGAAACAACAGCCCTAAAAATACGGAACAGCCGATCAAAATCAGCCGTTGATTCGACAGGCGGTCAAGCAGACTCGGTCGTCCAAGCGGAACATTCATCGTCTGTTCCCTCCTTTCCGGGCAATCCGTGGATCGATTGCCAGTTGCAATAAATCAACGAGCAGACTGCTACCGATAAACAGCAAGGCCGCGAGGAAGACGTAGCCTTGAATGATCGGCATGTCGCGGTCAAAGATGGCTTCAATAAAATAACGGCCGAATCCCGGCCACGAGAATACCGTCTCGACGATGATCGTCCCCGTCAACAGCTTCCCGAGGTTCATCCCGAGTCCGGTCAACATCGGCGGAATCGCGACCCGCAAGACGTGTTTTCCTAAAATGATCGTTTCCCGGATGCCGCGTGTCCGGGCAAACAGGACGTACGGTTCGCGCATCGTCTCGATGACGCTCGTCCGTAACAGCCGCGTATACAGCGCAATCAGCGGCAACGCGAGCGTAATCGCCGGCAAGATGACGTGACTCGGACTGCCGATCCCGCCGACCGGTAATAAATCAAGCTGGACGGAAAAAAAGAAAATCAGCAGGTAGCCGAGCCAAAATGACGGAATCGACGCCCCGATGAAGGCGATCCCCCGGCTCAAATGGTCAAAAAAACCATTCTTTCGAACTCCCGCGAGAAAGCCGAGCGGGATACTGACGAAAATTGCGAGCAACAGACTCGACAGCGCCAGCTGGACGGTCGCCGGCAAACGGAGCAACACTTCGTCGAGGACCGGTTTCCCGGAAACGTACGATGTTCCGAAATCAAAACTGGCCAGCCGGACGACGGTCGTCACGTACTGGGTCAAAAACGACTGATCGAGTCCGAACTCTGCCCGCTTTTGTGCGAGCACCTCTTCCGTCGGTTGGATGTGGGCGGCAGACAGATACGCTTCCGCCGGATCAACCGGTGACAAATGAATCATCACCGTCAGTAATAAAATAGCGAGGAGCAGGATCGGAATGACCGACCCGACCCGTTTCAGAATATAGACGCCCATTCCGTACACCTCCTGTTACTTGATGCCGATTTGGGCGAACGGACTTTCATCCCGGTTCGCGGCAAATTTAAAGTTCGTGACACCGTTTTGATAAATCGCCATCTTTTTCAAATACGAGATTGGAACGAGTGCACCTTGATCCTGGAGCGACGGCAGAATGTCAGCATACATCTTCTGACGTTTCGTTTCATCCGTCGTTTTAAGGACATCTTTCATTTCCTGTAACAGTTGATCCTTGTTCGGATAAGCGGAAATCGCTTCTTTGAACCCAAATCCGTCCGTCCCGATGATGTTGACGAATGTATGCGGATCGTACGGTGCCCCGAAGTTACTGTACATGTTGATATCGAATTTATTGTCTTTGAAGCGCTGGACTTGATCCGGCAGCTCGACACCGACGATTTTCAAATCGACGCCGATACTCGCCCACTCTGACTGTAACGTCTCCGCCATCGCTTTTTGGACAAGTTCCGCAGCATCATACATCATTTCAATCTGTAACGGTTGTCCGTCTTTTTCACGGATCTTTTTGCCCTTCGGCAGTTTCCAGCCGGCTTCGTCCAGCAACGACTTCGCTTTTGCGACATCAAAGTCCCGTTTCTCGACGTTCAGGTTCGATGTGTACGGCAGGTTCGGCGGCAGGATGAAGTCAGCCGGTGCCTCAAGACCGGACGTGATGCCTTCTACGAGTGTCTTCTTATCAAAGCCGTATTGCAGTGCCTGACGGACGCGTTCGTCCGCAAGCTGTTTTTTCTTCGTGTTCATGATCAGAAGGCGCGTCGCAACCGGTTCTGACATCGTCGTCTTGTAGGATTTCGTTTCTTTCATTTGATTGTAGGCGTCGACACTGATTGCCCCTTCGCCGAAAATCAAATCGATGTCGCCTTTTTCAAAAGCGAGTACGCGGCTTTCGGCATCGGGAATGATGTCGACCTTGATTTTCTTCACTTTAGGCTTCGGTCCCCAGTAGTTTTTGTTGACCTTAAACGTCGCGTATTGATCCGCTTTGTACTCGTCGAGCACCCACGGACCGGTTCCGACTTCCTGTTCGACGCCTTTTGACGTATCGCCGTTTTTCGGGAAACCGGCTTCGCCGAGGAAACGGACCGGACGGACGACCGCCAGTTCCTGAATCGTCGGGTAGTAGGCTTCCGACAACGTCATCCGGAACGTCTGCTTGTCGACGGCTTCCGTCTTGTCGATTTTTGAGATAAAGCCAAGCCAGCTATGTAAGGCTTTGTTTTTGAGGACGGCGTCAAAGTTCTTTTTGACGATCGTCGCATCAAACATCGAGCCGTCCGAGAACTTGACATCGTCACGCAATTTAAAGGTATATGTTTTTCCGTCTTTAGAGATGTCCCATGATTTCGCGAGGAACGGCTCGAGCTTTCCGCCTTCTGCGTAATGGACAAGCGGCTCATAGACCATCGACTGAGCGAACAGTTGCGACGGGTTGTAGACATGCGGATTCATCTCGCCGATGTCACGCGGCCATGCCATCGTTAACGTATCTTGATTTGATTTATTGTCAGCACCTTCGTTCGGATTCGAACAACCGAACAGCAGTGTCGTAATCGAGAGGATGGAAACAGCTTGAATGATGTATTTCTTACGGCGTGAAACGTTCATAGTGGACAGGACTCCCATTCTTATTGATAATCATTTTCAATTGTAAGAGTCGGTACTAAGAATTGTCAATGGATAATCGGTGAAAGTGTTGATTTTGCTGTGTTTTAAGACGTTTTAATCTGATCATTCATAAAAGAAAGCACTCATCAAATGGAATGAGTGCTAAACGGTTCGGATTCTTTTCATTTGGTCCGGTAATCAAACGCCAATACTTCGACGTCACACCCTTGCCCTTCAAGATTCGGACTGCAAGCGTACGGTCCGACTTTCCAGTCTCCTTGCGCATGCAGATGAGCAATTCGTAACTGCTCCTTCGTCTCACCATCGACGAAGTAAAGTTCAACGTCCTGTTGGTTGCAGACGAGTTCAAATATCAACGGCTGATTAAAGACCGTATTATCGATATCACGCGATGACCAATCGGAATAACCGAATGAGGTGACGACGGCTCCGAGATGCGATTTCCCGTCCGGAATGAATTCCGCTGAAACTTTTAGCCAGTTGTCCTCGTTTAAATAAAGTAGGATGCCTGCCTGATCATATGTTTTTTGCGGATACAGCTTCACTTCGATTCGGCAGGAAAAAGCCGGTGCTGGAATCGGTTTTAACAAGGCATGCCCCGTCATCCGGTTGAATTGATAATAGGTATTCCGCCAAAAGTCGGTATCGCCTTCCGTCGTGAACTTCAGTTGTTCTTGCATATCGATTTTAGCCGGCTGGTTGAGCCATTCGTAATCTTGCCACATGTGAATTCCTCCTGTTTTAAGATTGAGTGTATTTTGTAACATCTCACTCGCTTACGGATCATCTCTGAATTGTTCAAACTCGGGATGTTTTGGTTCTCGGAAATCAATGAATTCTTCGGATGGATCTAAAAAATTATGTCCTGAGTATACTGCAAAGTAGTTCCCGTCTTTATCTCTGACACTAAACAAATAGGATGTTCGCGGTTCATCTTTTAGAAATACACTGTATCCATAACCAAACTTTGTGAATTGACCGAATATCTGATACTCGTCTTTTTTCAGCCCGTACTGCTGTTCTAATCTGTTTTCCAAGTACAACTGCCGCAGGATTTTCTGATGGTAGGTATACAAAAAACATGAAATCAGCACCAACAGTATAGCAAGTAAGACAATCCGCCTGATCCGCCACTTGCCGTTCACTTTCCAAAAATGTGTCATCCTTGCTCCTTCCCTCTTATCTTCACGTATGATACGGTACGGATAAGGAAGATATTGTTAATAAAAGTTCCTACTCTTACGAAAGAAGTGATTCACTTGAAAAAACATCTTTTGAGCCTCTGTTTCCCGGTCGTCTTTTTAATCGTTCCGTTCTGGACCGATCAACTGTCGCCCCTCCTGCAGGCACTCTTTTTCCTGATGTTGTTCATCTCGATTTGTCTGTCATTACATACGGCTTGGACGTTACTCAGCCCACGCATTCCGAACTGGACGGCGCGTGTCAACCGGCTTCATCCGGCGCTCGGGATCCTGCTTGGTCTCATCCTCCTGGCAGGATTCGGTTATCTGTTCTTTACCGTGTTTTCCCTCTTCACGTTCGGCATCATCCAAAGTATCCTGACGATTGTCCTGATGTATATCGGCCTGGCGATCTTTGTCTTCCTCCTCAGCTGTTTCGTCGAAGGGATTACCCGTCAATCCAAAGACTCGCTCTTTCAGCCCGTCTTGATTTTTGTCTCGGTCTCTTATGTCGTCTTGACGACGTTCGGGATTTTACAACTCATCGCCTGACCCTTAACCCGTCACCAGGACGGGTTTATTTTTCGTGGTGCAACATCCCGTCTGCATCAAGCCGGACGCGCAAATTCCCGTCCAGTTCAAGCACAAGCGGGCTGGTAATGGCCGGTTTCGGTGAGAACAACCACGTCCGGTCTTCTCGTCCGAGCAACAGATGGGTGCCGTCTTCCGGCGCGCCGAGGAAATTCAGGAAATCGACGTTGATCGGCTGATGGTACCGGTGAAAGACTTCGAGTTCCGCAAAGGATGCGCCGACACCGGCGACATCCGGTGTCGTGACGTTCATCTCACCAATATCGAGAATATCACTCACCGTAAACGTCTCAAGCGCTTTGTTCGGATTAACGTCATGCCGAGCAATCAATTCGACGACATTTTCGTCCGTATCATAAAAATAGACGGAATGAGCATTGATGTTTTCAAAAAAGATTTCGTCTTCGCCGTCCTCGATCAATAACGGGACACGATCTCCTAACCAGTCCTTCGCCAGTTGGAAGGCATCCCCCGGCACGTTAAAGGCAAAGTGATATTGTTTCGGTTGCTGTGTCGTGTCGAGCTCGAATCGAAGCTGACTCGTCCCGATTTGCAACGTAAACTCGCTCGCTGTCTCCTCGATGAGCGGAAAACCGAGTGTCCCCGTGTAAAAGTCCTGCATCGGTTTGACATCATTCGTCCAAAGTGTCGCTGCTGTAATTTTCATCGTCTATCTCCTCCATCTCATTTCAATCCATTTGCTAGTTTCAGTATACAATAATTGATGTATAATACTGGTTAAAAAGTAAGTACATACCTATTTCGAAACGGAGGCAGACAGATGAAACGATATATCATTGCATGCGGCGGCATTTCGACACAGATTACCGAGTGGAGTGAACCGGACCGGCCGGTCATTTTCTGCCTGCATGGTCTCGGCGGAACAAGCCTCAGCTTCATCGAACTGGCGGACGCCTTACAAGATACGTACCGGATCGTTTCGATTGATGCGCCGGGTCACGGAAAAACCGAGCCGTTCCCGGACGAACGCGGCTATCAATTCGCCCGCTTTTCCGATTGGCTGAATCAGCTGTTTGACCAGATCGGTATCCAGGATTTTTATTTCCTGTCGCATTCCTGGGGCAGCTTCATCGCCCTCTTTTATCAGAAAGAACAGCCGGACCGGGTCCTCGGCTCGATTTTAATTGACGGGGGATACCAGAGCAAACGATTACGCGGTACCCCGCTCGAGCAGGAATCCGCGTTTTACGACACCGATTTCGAAGAGTCTGTTGCGACGTGGGAAGAGTTCCGCGACGTTGCCGTCTATGGACCCAACATGCGCCGATCGCCACTGCTTGATCTGGCCGGTAAGGATTTTGTCCGGATGCAGGACGGCCGGTACTACTGGCATGCCCGCGCGAAGACGGCCCGTGCCATTTTGACGGCGATGTATCAAGATGAGATTCTCGATTTCCTCGATGACGTTCCGGGTGGCAACCTCGTGTTGCTCCGCGCGACGTTACCCGTTTCCGATGAACCGTTCCGTCAAGAAGCAATCGCCCTGTGGCAGGAGAAAACCGGTGGAACCGTCATCTCCGTTCCTTCGACATCCCACATCGCGCACTGGGATGACCCGGCATTTGTACTGCAGGTGATTCAGGAATACTGGACGAACTCCCTGGCCGTCAACAAACAACACACTAACATCTGAGAAAATTGATAAAAAAACGACTCCCTCATCATCGGGAGTCGTTTGCTTTGTCTATTCTTCGATCAGGCGATATTTTCGATGAACCGCCGGACTTCTTTCCGTGACTTTAGTACGATAATCGACTTGAGCGAGTCTCGCTTGAATACCCGGCCGTTGTTCATCCGGATAACACCACACCCACTTCAAAAAGGCAACATCGATTTTTTCCGGACACCCGGCTGCCATATCCGGTCGCGCCTTATGCCGGTACCGGATCGACCGTTTCAGAATCCGGTAGACGCACGTCGTTCGCGGCAAATCAAGAAAGATGATTGTATCCGCTGCATTCAACCGAATATCCATCGTTCCGCCGTAATTTCCGTCGATGATCCAGTCGTCCCGGCTGATCAAGTCCGTTTGAATCTGTTTTTGTTCCGCACTTGGTACCGCCTGCCAGTCCGCCAGCCACAATAAACTGTCGAGATGATGGACACGGATGCCGAGCCGTTGACCGAGTTGCCTCGCAAGCGTCGACTTGCCCGACCCGCCAGAGCCAATCAACATAATCTTTTTCATTCCGTGTCCCCCCTTGGTTCAACCCACTCCATCCGAAACCGTCCGCCTGGACCAATCTGTTGCAGCAACGGTCGGTCAACTTCAATCACGCGTCCGATGACATTGACCCGTTCGTCGGCCGTAAGATCCCGTTTTGTGATTTGCAGTTCCCCCGCATACCGGCCGTAGCGCAGATTATCGATCGTAATCGATCCAACAGGTCGATCGGCTAGAGTTGTAGGTTCGAGAAGTCCGTCGCCCGGTCGGCCGTAGGCACGTGACTCGACCGAACGGATGACATCGCGTGCCGGATCCATCCGGTTTGTCTGGATGGTTTCTAACATCGGATCTTCGCCTTGTCCCGTTGCCCGGAGAACAATAATTCCCTCCTGATAGGCGGCAAACTGATGCATCGAGCTTTCCGACAAGCCCGGGTCCCCAACGAGAATCCGGTCGACGGATGCTACAAGCTCCAGATAACAGGCCAACAATGATTGTCCGCGGTGATCCTCGAGCGTCGGTAACGTTTCGTAAAGCGGACCACGCAGTTGCCCGTCACCCGGGATGAAGGCCTGAACACGGATTCCTTGTTGATGGAGCCATCGGTTTTTGTCGTCGAACCAGTTCCGGTCGAGCCCGGTTTCCGGTCGAGGGTAAAAGTTATGCCATGCTTCGACGTGCTCAAGTACCAGCCCCTCTGCTTTCATCGCGTCGAGTTCTTCCGCTGTTACTGTACTGGCGTTCAAGGCGATCATCATCTGTTTTGACAAATTCGCGACCTGTTTCGGCGTCACTCCGTAATCAATCCGTAGTCCGGTCACACCCCACCCGGTTAACGTTCCGGCATCCTCCCATGTCTTGCCGAGCGCAGCAAGCGACGATGGAGCGATATCCGCGACAAGCTCCATTTCGAGGCCTCGCGCCAATTGTCCTAAAGTTCTCAATCGCTCTGTATATAACGCCGGATCATCTTCCGGGATATGTAATGAAGTAAAGATCGAGGTAAAGCCGATTGCCCGCATCTGTCGGATGCTGTCTTTCGCCTCATCTGTCAGTGGTTCACTCAAATAAACGGCAAGTCCTTTCATCTGTTTCACTCCTTCTTGTCAGCGTAGTGTTCAAAAACCGTCAATTGTTACTAAAATTCCAATATAAGAAATTTTTAGGAGTCTATTCCTGAACTATGATACCATTAAAGCACGTTACATAAGGGGGAAATGAAATGAAACGCATCTTAATCCCGTTCCTGTCGGTCGCCTGTCTCGTGCTGATGTGGAACGGCTACAGCCAACATGCCGATTCGAAGACGGACCTGTTCCACTATAAGCATTCCGTTGTCGGCAATAACAGTGCCGTCACAAATATCGTCAAGGAACTGGCCCATCACCAGGAATTACGGCAGATTGCCCTGCAAACGAAACAAACACCGTATGGCATGCATTTGACTTACAAGGACATCGAGACAGAAAACATCGAACAGGAAATCAAAGAAACGGTTCTGTTTAATGCCACCTACCTGTTTGTCCTCGTCGATAATGTCGAGCGGATCACCTTTACGTTTCCGGACTACAAGTATACCGTGACACGGGATCAACTCGACCACTGGTACGGTCAACCTCTCAGTACGATCAAACAAGAACAGGAAGTAAAACAGCTGCTCCAACACCAGTTGAAGTCGGAAACCAAGATCAACCAGTTTTTTGCCGACTGATCCTGAACATGATTTGAGTCGAAAAAAGATGGAACATCACTGCGACGTGATATTCCATCTTTTTGTTGTGTGCGATTCTTGTGCCGACGTTAAATTCCGTCTGCCATTTCTTCCTTGAATCCAAACCAGAAGGTAAACAGGAAGCCGAAGACGTACGAGATGACAAGCCCGCCGATATACGTCAGGTACATCCCGTTATCAATCAACGGTGTCAACGACAGACCGGACACGCCGACCCCAAGCGCCGCCGTTTTCATCGTCGCCTGGAAGGCACCGCCGACTGCCGCTCCCATACAAGCAGTCAGGAACGGACGACCGAGCGGTAACGTGACCCCGTACAACAACGGTTCGCCGATTCCGAGGAAACCGACCGGAATCGCACCCTTGATGATGTTGCGCAACCGTTGATTGCGTGTCTTGACGAAAATCGCCAGTGCGGCACCGACTTGTCCGGCTCCCGCCATCGCAAGGATCGGCAAGAGTGCCGTGTTGCCGACGGTGTTGAGCAGTTCGAGATGAATCGGTGTCAAACCGTGATGCAGTCCGACCATGACGAGCGGCAGGAAGAATCCGGCGAGGACGGCCCCGGCGAGTGGTCCGCCGACTTCGAGAATCACGTTGATTGCTTTCATGATCCCGTCAGACAGGACACCGGCGACCGGCATGATGGCATAAAGTGCTGTAAAGCCGACAATCAAAACGGTAAAGAGTGGCGTAAAGATGATATCAATTGAGACCGGCATGAACCGGCGGATGTGTTTTTCGAGATACGTCATCAACCAGGCAGCGAAGATAACCCCAAACAACCCTCCCCGACCGACGACAAGCGGTTCGCCGTAAATAATTATATCGACAAGTAACGGATTAAATAAAATCCCCCCGGCAATCGCCCCGAGGACCGGCGTGCCGCCGAATTCCTTCGCCGTATTCCAACCGACGAGAATCGCTAAGTAGGCAAAGACGGTGCTGCCGATCAGTAATAAAATCTGCATCCACGTTTCCGTCGCATCGACTCCGGCGTTTTTCGCAAAGTTCGCTGCTCCGTTAATGATTCCCGACGCGACCAGTCCCGGAATGAGCGGGATGAAGATATTTCCTAAGCGCCGTAAAAAGCGTTTGAACGGTGATTTTTGTTTGTCCTTCACTTTTTGCCGTTCGATGGCGGCCCGTTCCTCAAACGTCAGGTTCTCATCGACCGACTCTTCCCCGATGGCAAGCCCCGTTTTCCGGCTTAAATGATCAGCCACCCGGTTGACCGTTCCCGGTCCGACGACGATTTGCAGGGTCTCGTCATCGATGACGCCCATGACGCCGTCCAGTTGTTTGAGTGCCTGGATGTCCGCTTTCGTCGGATCCTTCAGCGCCAACCGGACGCGTGTCATACAGTGGGCCAGCTGGCGGAGATTGTCTTTTCCGCCGACATGTTCCAGTATTCCTTCCGCCAATACTTCTTCCTTCTTCATCTGAATCCCCCTTAGAGCGCGTCGCGGACGAACCCGTGCGCACGCTGTAATCGTTCGACCGCCTCAGTATACGAAACATCCGCTAAAATCATGACGATCGCCGTCTTGACGTGACCATTCGCCGATGTGAAATAACGCGCGGCTGTCTCAAGATCAACCCCTGTCGCTTCCACGATCATCCGTTTGGCCCGGATTTCGAGCTTCTCATTCGTCGATTGGACATCGACCATCAGGTTTTGGTAAACTTTCCCGACGCCGATCATCGCTGCCGTCGAAATCATGTTCAGGACGAGCTTTTGTGCCGTTCCGGCTTTGAGCCGGGTCGAACCGGTCAAGACTTCCGGACCGGTCTCGACTTCCATCCGGAAATCGGCGTGCTGGCTGATGATGGCTTCTTTGTTGCAGGACAATGCTGCTGTCGCCGCGCCGATTTCACGGGCGTAATCGAGACCGCCGATGACGTAAGGGGTCCGGCCGCTTGCTGCGATGCCGATGACAGTATCGTTTGCGTTTACTTTGAGCGCCTGTAAATCTTCGACAGCAAGCGTTTTGCTGTCTTCCGCCCCTTCAACGGCCTTGATGAGCGCCCGCTCGCCTCCGGCAATCAAACCGACGACCATCTTTGGCGAGACACCAAACGTCGGCACACATTCTGCCGCGTCGAGCACACCGAGGCGACCGCTCGTTCCGGCTCCGATGTAAATCAGGCGTCCGCCCGCTTGAAACGATTGAATGACTTGCGCGACGACTTGTTTGATGATCGGAATCTCCTGTCGAATCACACCTGCGACCGACTGATCCTCCTCGTTCATCACTGTCAAGATCTCCTCGACCGTCATATCGTCAAGCTCCATCGTTCGTTGATTCCGGCGTTCTGTCGCCAATTTCTCTAACATGATTTTCATCCTCTCTCCACAGCTCCTTTTTATCCTGAGCACAACGAAACATTAATTCATAAATAAATTTATTAAATAGAAATAAAATTGCAAAAGAAGTCAATAGGGAAAGCCCAACCGCGTCGATTGGACTCCCTCAAACGAGCCTGTTACTTATTCCAATTGCGGAATCCGTCCCCGAACTCCCGGTACAAATCGGTTTGGAACGTACCGTCCTTAAACTTCGGCACATCGACCGGCAATTTCCCTTGTGGTACGAATTCACCAAAAATGGCGCGGATTCCTGCCGGTAAATTCGGTCCGGCTGATTTTGTGTTTCCTGCTTCCGAATCCGGTCCGTTCGGATCGCCTTTGAAGCCGTAAACGAGTAATTGGGCGTCAGCATCCGGTTGGACGGCGACGTCATACGGATTCCGCAGACTGAGCAGGACGGATTTTTTACCCGTTCGGTTTGCCTGACGGAAGACTTCAGCCGGCACATAATGATCCGCGGAGGAGGCTCCGAGCTTCGCACTGTTATTGACGTTTGAGCCGACAATCAGATAGTCTGCTTGATTTATTTTCTCCTGAAGCGCCGGATTTTGATCGAGATGCGGCGTCGATGCTGAATATTGTTCCGTCAGCACGTTCACCTGTTTCAGATTACCGGCATTTTTCTCAAGCGACCGGATCGTCTTGACCATGCTGTCCGTCTGATCTTTTGTCGGTGACAGGACAAGGACCGTCTCCCCTTTTTTCGGTTTGAACGGTAATGTCTTCCGGTCATTTTTGACGAGCGTGACTGCCGCTTCCGTCATCTGCCGCTCAAGCGCCTTGTGCTCGGGACTGCCGACGACCGACTTCGCCTCGACCAGTTTTTCCTCAAGCGTCACATTCGAAGTTGCTTCACTCCAAATACCGCGTTTCGCTTTGAGTGTCAGAATCCGTTCAACCGAACGATTGATGTCCGCTTCCGAAAGTTGCCCGCTTTCAACCGCTTCGATCACGTCGTCAAAAATCGACTCCAGTTTCGTCACGTCGTTCGCAGATCTTAAAATCGTCGGCATCAACGCGATATCGACACCGGCTTTAAACGTTTTGATGACGGCTTCCGACTCCGTAAAGTTGTCGGCAATCGCCTGCATGTTCAACGCATCGGTGACGACAAGTCCCTGATAGCCGAGCTCTTCCCGTAAGACACCGGTAATGACGTCATCCGACAACGTCGCCGGTAGCGGGAATGTTCCTTGTGTGGACTCGACGACCTCATCCTCGATCTGCGGCATCCCGATATGTCCTGTCATCACCATATCGATGCCTTCCGCCACTGCCCGCTTGAACGGAATCAGTTCGAGCTGTTTCAGTTCGGCCAGTGATTTATCGACGACCGGTAAGCCGTAATGCGAGTCGACTGCCGTATCGCCGTGTCCCGGGAAGTGTTTCGCTGTCGCAACGACCCCTTGTTCCTGGATACCGCGCGTCATCGCCGAGCCCAGTTCCCCAACCAGGTTCGGATCACTTGAAAACGAACGGACCCCGATGACGGGATTGCCCGGATTGTTGTTGACGTCCAGAACCGGACCAAAGTTGACGTTGATGCCGAGTGCATGCAGTTCGGAGCCGATAATTCCGCCTGCCGCTTCCGCATAAGCCGGACTGCGGGTCGCCCCGAGTGCCATGTTGCCCGGTAAGTTCGTTCCCGTACCGAGTCGTGTGACGATTCCGCCTTCCTGGTCAATCGTGACGAACAATGGAATGTCGTTGCTTGGATCCTGCTCGACGACTTCCTGCAAATCATGGACCAGTTTCGTCGTCTGTTCTGTCTCGCTAACATTTTCCGCAAACAGGATGACTCCGCCTAAATCAAACCGGTCGATAACCCGTCCGACTTCCGGTGCCAGTTGCGTATGATTGACCCCGTCCCATAACCGGAAATCCGGCATGATCATTTGTCCGATCTTCTGCTCAAGTGTCATCTGATCCAGTTGCGCGTCGACCCGTTCCGTAACGGATGGTGTCGTTTCCGCCGCGACCGGTTGCATTGGCAGCGACGCGGCGAGTAGCGCCGTCGTCAATCCGAGTGTTGCCGTCCAGTTGAGTTTCTGTCCCATATGCTCAGCTCCCCTTTTGTTTTGACCCTGCATGATTGCTACTTCCCCGTGTTCCCCGTTAGTATAACAAGCCCGACATTCAGAAACAATGTTTTATTTGAAAGCGTAAACATTTTGAAATAAAATTTCTTTATTATTTTTATTTATTTTGTGTGATGATGACTCCTGTATAATGAATAGAACATCATTCCCTGCAAGGAGACACCTATCCCATGAAAAAATTCCGTGGCAAACGCCGCTACTTTCGACAACTTCATGCCGAACAACACTTATCGGCCCATGCCTTAGATTTCAGTCCCGACAGCTGGTTTGATTTTTGGCATGTTCATCTCGATTTTGACGGACGTGGAAATGGTCACCTTAAAATTCGAAAAGCACATGTCCGGGCACTGTTTCAGCTGATGGATGAGCTCGATGCCGCACTCAAGGAGTGGGGACAACCGTATCAGCTTTGGATTGAACTGTCCCGGCTGGATGCAGGATTGGACGCCGTCTACATTCATACACACAATCCGAACGACGATCATTTTCCGTTTACCGATCCAACTTTAACGGAACCGATGGGAAGGTTACCGGACTATTTGCAAACCATCGATGGTTTGGAACAATATCAAATCCGGTTGTCTAAACGAATCACTTATGATGCGTTCGACGACGATCCGGAAGAAATCATGGATCACATCCTTGTCATCGAACGAGGGGACCGAAAGCATCCGCTTTGATTACGTCAAAACGGACGGTCCGAGAGGGACCGCCCGTTGCTGATTATTACTTTCTCAGACGACTAAAAGACCGCATCACCCGGATGCGGCCTTTTAGTTCATCGCGATTCAGGAAGATACGGCTTCCCGTCTCGTCACTTCACTTCATATAATCAAAAATCTTCTTCGGACCGCCGAGGCGTAAATCGGCGATGATATGCTGGGCATCCAAAATCTTTCCGACCGGGAAATCGGCCAGCGGTGCCATGACATGCTGGAACAATTCCAAACGGGCCGGTCCGCGGTAGGCTTCCTTGACCTGAATATCCGTGATTTGACTGCGCGTCAATTCAGAGATGATCAGTTCCCCTTCGTAGCCGCGGTGTTGCTTCAGCATGAATTGTGGTGTCCCGATGATGGCTTTCGCCTCTTCTTCCTTAATCGGATAGTATTTATAGCCCATCGTCGCCTGGGCGACACGAAGCGAATGATAATCAAGGGTCCCGACTAAGACGTCGTTATCCAAATAGAGTTTTGGCGAACCGTATTTTTTCGGGAACGAGGCGACTTCCCGCCCGGAAGCGATCGCCGCCTGATTGTTGACGTACATCGACAGGTAAAACTCCCCGACTTCCCCGTTGTACCGCACCGGAATGACATGTCCGCATTCCAGATACGATCCGAGTCCCGTACTGTCCGGCATATTGATGACTTCGAACTTGATCTGGTTGCCGATCAGCTCAAGCGGTTCCGGTACGACAGCTCGCAATTGTTCGAGATCCGTTTCATAAACGATATTCAAGTATTCCCGGTTCCGGAAGAAAATGTCGACTGCCGGAAAGACCGGTGCGTTGATTGGTGTCGCGACGATTTGTTGAACGTCTTCCTGTTTCATTTGATGATCCCCCTTATTTGACTGCGAGAAGCGCTTTGAACTGCTCGACACTCTGTTCAAAGTCGGTTACTTCCTGTTTGTTCTGTGCATTTCGGACGAGTGCTTGAATCATGGAATTGACCGGAGTCGGAATGCCGTACGTTTCCCCGTACATCGTGACGACACCGTTAATGTAGTCGATTTCCGTCGGCTGATGTTTCCGTAAGTCCTGCAACATGCTCGCTTCAAGATTCCGCGAGCTGTTCATCAGTTGCGGCAGTTCAATCATCTTTCGTTCGATGTCATCAAGTTCGCTGTAGACCGTCAAATCCGCTTCTCCCATCCGGGCAAATTCAATCCCGTGCGCATGACCGACATCAAGGACTTCCTTCATCGCATAAATCGCGGCCCGCAACAGGACCGGATGGTCAAGCACGTCGCCATACGTCCCGTTACACGCAGCAGACAATCCGCTGAACGCACTGTTAATGATCAGTTTCGACCATTTCGTGCCGGGCAGGTTATCGGAAATCTCCGTTCCGCCGATCATATCCAGGACTTCTTTTAACTGAACAATCCGGTCTGTCGTCGCCCCGTCAAGTTCACCGATTTGTAAGGCATATTTTTTAAAGAACGAGTAGTCTGTTGTCAGGCGGGATTGTCCCGGTCCGACATACGTCGCCCCGAACTCCACGGATCCGGCGATAATCTGGTCGCTCGGAATATGCTGACGGATGATTTCTTCCGGCACCCCGTTTTGCAAGGAAACGAGGATGCCGTCTTCTTTTAAAATCGCTTTGACCGCCGGTAAGACTTGCGGATTGTAGAGCTGTTTCGTCAGCAACAATACGATATCATACGTTTTCGTAATCTCTTCCGGCAGAAAAGCCGTGACGCGTTGCGTCATATCGGGTCCGACGACGTGTGCCCCGTTCTCGTTTAGTCGCGCGACATGTTCTTTGTTCGTATCAATCAAGTCAACGACAGGATATGTTTCACTCAAATACGCACCCATGATGGTACCGAGTGATCCTGCTCCATAAATTGCGATATTCATTTCCATCACCTCTGCACTCAGCATATACCGGTTTCCACATAAACAAAAATATATAATGATGTATACTACTATAAACGATTACTTATAGGAGGTGTAAGAGGTGGAATTGCTTCATTTACATTATTTCAGAACCGTCGCAGAAGAACTGAATTTTACTCATGCCGCGAAACGTCTGTTCATCAGTCAGCCGGCACTCAGCATGACGATCAAAAAACTCGAACGGGAATTGGATACCGAATTATTTAACCGGAACGGCCGGACGATCACCTTGACGAATCAGGGACGGATCCTGTTGCAGTCCGTCGAAAAAATCGAAAATGAACTCGAACTCGTCAAAGAACGGCTGTCGCATTCGGAACAGGACGTGACGATCAGCCTCGCCAGTTCACACGGCCGCTTCATTCAGATCCTACTGGCGGAATTTTTGGTTAACCCGTCAGCGACGCTGTTCAATACAGAGATTTTGTCGAACCGTGAAATCCTGTCGCAACTTTTGACCGATGAAATCCATTTCTCGATCAGCTTTATGGAAATCAAACATCCCGAAGTCACGAGTGAACCGGTCATCGAAGAAGAGATTGTGCTGACCTATCCCGGTCATTACACGGAGCAGGACGTTATGCGTGTGCTCTATGACAACGAAACGGCAAAATCGTTCCTGTTCCCGTCACATAATAAGGATTACAACAGTTTCATCAAATTAAAGATGACGGAATTCAGTTTATACGCGGATTCGATTCGTTACATTGATGACGTTTCCCTGCAGGTCGCCCTGCGTCAGCAACGGCATTTCAGCTTCGTTCCCGTTTCCGTCTGCCGTGAACTGAAGCTTCCGTTCGTCGCCAAGGATAACCTGACAATCGTCTCAAACATCTATTTATCACGCTTAAGCCGTGGCCTGACCGAAGAACAGCAGACGGTTTATGATGCCATCAAACAGTTCTTCCTCCGCGAAGCCGCTTCCTTCGTTAAATAACGGATCCCAGAAAAAAACGACCGTCCTGACGGCAGGCGGTCGTTTTGCTGTGCAGTATGATAGTTCGCTTTAAGAAGATACAACTTCCTCACCGGTTAAATCGATGTGCCCTTCACCCCAGGCACACATCGCATCTAAAATCGGGCGCAACGACCAACCGTAATCCGATAACGAATAGATGACTTTCGGCGGAACCTGTTCGTAGACCGTCCGGATGATGACACCGTCCTGTTCGAGTTCACGCAGTTGTTGCGTCAACATTTTTTGCGTGATGTTCGGCATCAGCTTTTTCAATTCGCTTGTCCGGCGTTCGCCTTTAATGAGATGACACATGATGACGACTTTCCATTTGCCTCCGATGACTTGTAGCGTCGCTTCGACCGGAATATTGTAGGCCATGCTGATTCTTCCTTTCGTTACGAAGTACGGTGGGACAGGTACTTTTTAGTGCCTATCGCACTTGAAAGTGCGTACTTCTCAAGTAGATTTGATGGGTTTATGATAACAACTGTCAACGGAAAGTACAAGCCACCTTCGTCCATTGCTTTAATTGGTGATGGTAGGGTACTTTTTAGTGCCTATCGCACTTAAAAGTACGTACTTCCATAAAAAACAATGCCGCTCTATGATGGGATCACGCAGAAGTGTCCCTGTTTGAAAAACGATCCGGGCCCGGTCGTTCGGAGCATGGTTGCACTATCTCACTTTAGCTCATTTATCCAGGAGGAATTATCATGAATCAATTAAACCCGCGTGCTGAACAGGAACAGGTCCCGCAAAACGGCCGCTTCGCCCTGCTCGCACTTGCCATCAGCGCCTTTGGTATCGGAACAACGGAATTTGTCCCGATCGGTCTGCTTGCTGCGATCGCCGGTGACTTAAATATCGGCATCACTCTGGCCGGACTGATTATTTCCGGTTACGCAATCGGTGTCGCCGTCGGTGCACCGATCTTGACTGCCCTGACGAACCGGATGAACCGGAAAACATTACTGATGGCGTTGATGGTCGTCTTTATCGCCGGAAATCTCGTATCAGCCATCGCACCCACTTTCGAACTGTTGATCGTCGCCCGGTTCATCACCGCGTTTTCGCACGGTGTCTTCTTCTCGATTGGCGCAACGATTGCCGTTCAGCTCGTACCGGAACATAAAAAAGCCAGTGCCATCGCCTTGATGTTCACCGGACTGACGGTTGCGACCGTAACCGGCGTCCCGCTCGGCACATTCATCGGTCAATCATTCGGCTGGCGTGCGACATTCTTTGCTGTTGCCGCACTCGGCGTCATCGCCATCATCGCAAGCTTTTTCCTGATTCCAAAAGACTTGAAACAATCACCGCCGGCGAAGTTTTCCGACATGTTCAAACTGTTGACGAACGGTCGTTTAATGCTCGGTTTCCTGATCACCGCCCTCGGGTACGGTGGAACGTTCGTCGCCTTCACCTACTTGACGCCGATCATGCAGGACGTAACCCACATCAGTCCGAGCCTGATCAGTATCATCCTGCTTGTCTACGGCATTGCTGTCGCCATTGGCAACACCGTCGGCGGAAAACTCGCCAACGGAAATCCGATCAAAGCGTTGTTTTACATGTTCATTTTGCACGCGATCGTCATGATTGCCCTGTCGTTCATGATTCCGTTTAAAGTCGCCGGGATCATCGGGATTATCTTGATGGGACTGCTTGCTTTCATGAATGTTCCGGGTCTGCAACTGTATATCGTCCAGTTGGCAGAAAAATACGTCCCGGCAGCGGTCGATGTTGCGTCCGCGTTGAACATCTCCGCCTTTAATATCGGGATTGCACTTGGAGCAACAATCGGCGGACTCGTCGCCGATACGATCGGTCTTGTCCACACACCGTGGGTCGGTGGCATCATGGTCATTCTGGCCGTCATCTTGACTGCCGTCTCCCGTCGTCTGGAACGTCTGTAATATGACGTCTGATTAACTAGGAGCCATCGAAAGATCAAAACATTTTCCGAGCACCTTCTCGAAAACATGCCGGTGATTTGAACTGATCTCCCTTCAGCCCTCTAACGGATTGCCCTGTCTTTTTACGGAAACTTTTTCCGATAGAAGACAGGGCATTTTTGTGCACCCGCTTGCCTTAGCCCCGCCACTTCTTTCGAATCCACAAATCGATCGATCGCACATCCAAATAAAAAAGCAGCACACTTATCTCTTTACTTTGAGTTCTTATGAACTTATAATCAAAATATGAAAAGCACACCACTTAAAAGGAGGAAGCGCTGTTGACACTATTGATTGTATTTTTAGCGATCGTCTTCATCATGCTCGCACTGGACCTTGGCGTATTTCACAGGAAAGCTCATGAGGTCTCGCTCCGCGAAGCCTGGACGTGGACGTTCGTCTGGATCGGACTCGCCGTCGCCTTTGGCGGTTGGTTGTTCTACGCACAAGGCAGCGACGCTGCAATTGAATACACGAGCGTTTATTTCATCGAAAAGGCACTTGCGATTGATAACGTCTTCGTCTTCTCACTCGTCTTTGCGTACTTTGCGATTCCGTTGAAGTACCAGCACAAAGTCTTGTTCTGGGGAATTCTCGGTGCCATTCTCTTCCGCGTCATCTTCATCGTCGCCGGAGTATCGCTTCTTGAGAACTTCGCATGGGTGTACTACATCTTCGGGGCATTCCTTGTCTACACGGGTTACATGATGTTTAAGAACATCGGTCAGGAAACGTCGCTTGAAGAAAACAAAACGATCCGTTGGCTGGAGAAACGCTTGCCGATCACACAAGACATCTCGTCCGGTAAATTTACGCAACGGATCAACGGTAAATTGTTCTTTACACCACTGTTAATCGCGTTGATCTTCATCGAAGTCTCGGATATCGTCTTCGCCGTCGACTCGGTCGCAGCAAGCTTCGCGTACTCGCGTGATCCGTTCATCATCTTCTATGCGAACATCATGGCAATCCTTGGACTCCGCAGTCTCTACTTCGTCCTCGCGAACCTGATCGACCGCTTCTACTATCTGAAACACGGTCTCAGCTTCATGCTCGTCTTCATCGGAGCGAAGATGATTTTCAGCGATGTCTACAAAATGCCGATTTGGATGTCACTCGGAACAATCGTCCTTGTCATCCTGATCAGTGTCATTTACAGCTTTAAAAAGACAAGAACACAAAAGTAACTTCAGGCAAGGAGGGAATCACATGATTCTCTCCTTGTTTTCCGTTCCATCCATGACGACAAAAAAGATGATAGACATCTCTTCTTACGGGATGTCTTTCATCTTTTTTGACAGCATCAACGCAAATCAGCTGTTGACGACTTGTTCAGTTGGTTCTTCCGCAATGGCTGTACGATTGATTGATAAGTTTTCGCCTTCTTTTAACCGCTTTTTGAATTCAGCAGTCGCTGTAAACAGCACATCCGTTGAAGAGTTGAGTCCTGTTTCAAACGAATCCTGCAAGACACTGATGATGAATCCGACAGCGATGACCTGCATCGCGATCTCATTCGGAATCCCGAAAAGACTGCACGCAAGCGGGATCAGCAGGAGTGAACCACCGGCGACACCGGAAGCTCCACAGGCACAGACAGCAGCTAAGACACTCAAGATAATGGCTGTCGGAAGATCGACCGGGATGTTCAGCGTATTGACTGCAGCAAGCGTTAAGACCGAAATCGTAACGGCTGCTCCCGCCATGTTGACGGTCGCGCCAAGCGGAATCGAAATCGCATACGTCTCTTTATCGAGACCAAGTTTTTTACACAGTTCCATGTTAACCGGAATATTGGCAGCCGAACTCCGTGTGAAGAAGGCTGTAATTCCGCTCTCACGGATACATTTAAAGACGAGCGGATACGGATTTTGACGAACGTTGATGAAAACGATCAGTGGATTGACGACAAGCGCTACAAATAGCATCGTCCCGATCAACAGCACAAGCAGTTGACCATAGTTGAGCAGCGATCCGAGACCGTTTTTTGTAATCGACTCAATGACAATCCCCATGATTCCGAGTGGTGCGAGTTTAATGATCCAACCGACCATCTTCGCGATCGCATCCGAGAAATTAGAAATGAACGTTTTCGTTGAATCGGAAGCATTTTTCAGTGTTAATCCCAGCACGATGGCCCACGTTAAGATCCCAATGTAATTGCCTTGGACTAACGCATTGACCGGATTGTCCACCATATTCAAGACGAGTGTCCGGATGACTTCAATCGCATTACCCGGCGCAGCTAATTTCTCCGTACTCTCCGTCAGCGCGATGTTGACAGGGAACAGGAAACTGAATACGACAGCAACGGCTCCCGCCAAGAACGTCCCGAGGAGATACAGGAAGACAATCGACTTCATGTTCGTCTGTTGTCCCTTTTTATGCTGGACGATTGCTGCCATGACCAGGAAGAATACTAAAACCGGCGCAACGGCCTTCAGCGCGGAAACAAACAGTGTTCCAAAGATGGTGATGGACTGGGCAGCTTCAGGAATCGATACAGCTAAAATAATACCAATAATCAAACCGACTGCAATTTGCTTCACTAAACTGATTTGGTTCCACATCTTCAAAACTTTCATACGTTCCCCTCCAGGTTCAAAACGAATAAGTTATTTAGAATTTGAAAAATAACGATTCTCTCTCCTATCCAAAAGACAGATAGTTTACTCGTTTACTTTTCTAAAAATTCTCTCAGTTTGTTGTGTTCTATTTTTACATAAATCCGGTGAAATAAAAACTAGTTTTTTGCAAGAAATAGGATTCATTCAAGACTAAGTGTTAAAAGAATAGGTATGCAATCGATTGCATAAATAAGAAATTGGACATCTGTTTTTCCTTATTATTTTCACGAAATTGCTTGATAAATAATGAAAATGGACTGACCACTTTAAAGAATAGACCTTCATTTTTGGCGATAATTGCTCTAATACAAATCAATAAAAAAAGCATCCAAAACGGACGCCTTTCGTCGTAAAATTAGACTATTTTCACTTTTTCGTCATGTAGACTCCAATGATTTTTGTGTATAACGCATCTAATTTCGCGTTTTCTTCAACCAGGATCGTTTCTTTTGTATTCACAAACAGTTGATTCGCTTCTTCAAATTTACCGGCGTAAACCAGCAGTCTGATTGCACCTCGTTTGTCTCCGACGATTTCCGATGAATCTTCACGAGCATACAGAAGCCGATCATATACTTGATCCATGATTTCGATTTTCTCGTCTGCACTGAAGTTATTGGCATCCAGGTAGGTTTTCAAACGATTGGCGTAGTCCTTATAGTCGAGAACCGTTAAGGCTTTTGTAATGGATCCGTACTGATCTTCAAATAATTTGATTTGGTTCTTTTCGTAGTCAACAATCACTTTATAGAGAGCCTGTCCTTCTTTGGTCAACACCTTTTCCGCCTTCGTCAAACGAATGGTTTCTTTTTTCAACGCTGCAATCTGCTTATCCGCAACCTTTTTTTCCTTCTGCGTGTTCACTTCTTTAATCAGCTTTTTCAAGGCTTCCGCTTCTTTTCGTGCCTTCTTACGGTCCGTCATATACTGTTTTGATTTTTTGTTATACGCTTCCACTTTAGCGCGGTACACAGAATCCGTGATGTAGTCCGGTACTTTGATTCCACCCAGATTCCCCATATGGAAGAGTGTGCTGCCGTACGATGCTACGACTTTCGTTTGTTTGGCGCGATACTTTTTGTAGTCGAATTTTTTCTTCGCGACTTGAGTCGTCTTGGTCGAAGCGTCCGCTATATTGCTGTTTACTCCGACTCCCGTCAATACAAGAGCCGTTACAAGCGTACTCGCCATTGCTTTACGAACTGTTACCTTTTTCATACGTTCACGTCCTTTTTTTATGTGGATTGTACTTTAGTCATTTTCAATTCCAAGGAAATAAGTAAATATATTCCATGTCTTCATTTTATCACGTCCGGATGCCGTTGTTGAACAGAATTCAATCGTGTTACCACTTTATTTTATCTTCTGGAATGATGAGATAAATCCCTAAAACAAGTAAGATTCCGAACAGGACATAATCTGTTGTCGGTAGTCCTCCTCCCCAGCCAAGATCCCCCTCTTTCGTAACAATCATTGATCCCACAGCCGCAATCGTCTCCGTCATTTTGTTGAGTTGAATGATCAGCATACTAAACAAAACCGTCTGGACGATAATCAAGACCCCAATCCATTTCTTCACGTCGATTTCCTCCTGCTCAAGCTTGTAATAAAGCTACGATTTCCGGGTAACGATGTTTGACGGCAAAGTCGAGTGCTGTTCTCCCTTCCGTGTCTGGATGCTGTCGATCTGCACCATGTTTCAACAATAATTTGGTGATTTCGGTCCAACCGTACTGACTCGCAAGCATCAACGGGGTATTGTTCTCATTTAACGGATTTTCGATTTCAATGTCGGCTCCGGCTGCCAGTAATGCCTGTACCGCTTTGATATGCCCTTCCCCGACCGCCTGGTGGAGCGGTGCAAAGCCGTTCATTTCAATCCGGTTGACATCGGCTCCCGCTTCCACCAGCATACGAATTTTCTTTGTCTTTCCTTCTTGAGCCGCATAATGCAGCGGCGTATACCCTTCTCCATCATCTGTCTGCCAATTCACTCGTGTCCGGTCTTCCAGTAATCGGCGGAGAACCCGTTTATTCCCGGAACAGGCAGCGATAAAATGCAGTGCCGTAAAGCCGTCCCCGTCAAAATCAAGGGCAGCACCGCGGTCAATCAGTTGGATTGCGATTTCACCCTGCTTTTCATACAAGGCGAGATGCAACGGTGTCAGACCATCCTTATCGCGTTGGTTGATATCCGCCCCATGATCAAGCAACAGCGTGACGATTTCGTCATACCCTTCCTCGACTGCCCAGTGCAGTGCGGAAGATCCTTCTTCATCGAGCGCATTCAAATCATCTCCGCGCGCGATACATGTCTTCACCTTTTTGATATTTCCGAAAAAAAGCATAATCTTGAATTGATTTTTTAGCCATGTCGTCTCTCCTTTTTTCAACTATGGTCAAGTCAAATGATGTCGTGACGTATAGAAAAAGAAGAAAACGATTTTACTCGTTTTCTTCTTTTCGATTAGTCGGATCATTAAGCGTTCTAATCTGACTTCGAGCCTCTTGACTGTACCGACAAGATACAACATACCGACATGGAGCAACATACTCGATTTTGCTCTCGGTTCTTCCAGACGCACGACATGCTTCACTAATAATGAAAATCGCCCGTCGTCTCATATCGAGCATATCATCACTATCCGGGGCCGGTTCTTTCCGGGCAACGCCTTCCCTGACGAATAACGTACATTCTTCTTGGTGATAGACGACATGATAGACTTCATCGTCAATTTGCTTTAATAATTGCACCATACTGGTAGCTCCCTTTACACTGCTGTATATATAAATTTTTCAAGACTGCATTCCACACCTTCAGTTGTATGTGATGAATGATGCCGGCCTTCTGTTTTTTCTCTTTTCCTCACCAAACTGCATTGACACCATACAGTAAAAGTACTCCTCCTGCTAAGCAGAAATAACCGTATTGTCTGACTGATAATGAACTAAAGAGGATGACACCAATCGATAAGAGAAGACTGAGCACAAACGAATCGACATGATCAATCCAGTCTCCATACCCGGATAGCGGCGTTTTGTTTGCATGCTTACATCGGATGAAGTACGTTCCTAACATCATTGAACTACCTCCACCTACGCTAAGAGGTGGAGGATTCCTGAGTTATCCGACCTATCGGTCGAAAAATGATCAGGCTAACCCCGTCGTCCCGACGGTTGAAGAAGCGAAGATACGTTCAGCTTCTCGTTTGAGATTCAGTCCTGCGTTCACATCCCGGTCGTGGTGGATCCCGCAATTCGGGCATGTCCATTCTCGCAAGCCGAGATGTTTCACGTCTTTGTGTTGATGGCCGCAACTCGAACACAGTTGGCTCGATGCAAAGGTCTTGCCGACCTTCACGACAATCTTCCCGTACCAGTCTGCCTTGTATTCCAACATGCGGAAGAATTCCGACCAGCTGACGTCCGAGATGGCCTTACTCAACTTACGATTCTTCTGCATGTTCTTCACCTGCAAGGTCTCAATCCCGATGACGTCGTGGTTTTGGACGATCTCGGTCGATACATTGTGCAGGAAGTCAGTGCGCTTGTTGGCAATCTTCTCGTGGATACGCGCAACCTTCCGCTTCTGCTTCTGATAGTTCCTCGCCTCGGAAAGCTTGACTTTCTTGTTCAGGGCGATGCGTTGACGGCGGGAGAGCTTACGTTGTTCGCGCGCCAGTTTCTTCTCAAGCGAACGGAAGTAACGGTCGTTTTGGTACATCGTGCCGTCCGACAGGATGGCGAAGTTCTTGAGTCCGACGTCGACGCCGACGGATGAACCGGTCTTCGGCAGTTCGTGGATCTCCTGCTCGACGAGCAGGGAGACGAAATATTTTCCCGAAGCGTTGCGTCGGATGGTTGCGTTCAAGATACGGCCTGTGACCTGTTTCGAATGGGCGAAACGAACCCATTTCAGCTTCGGAAGTTTGATCTTGTTCCCGACGATCGACACTTCAGGAAGCTGATTTTTGCCTTGGATGTTGGTCTTGAACGACTGGACGGGATTACGCTTCGACTTGAATCGAGGACGTTCGTTCTGCTTGTTGAAGAAGCGGTCAAACGCATCGGCAAGATGTTTGACGCTGATCTGAACAGATGTGCTATCGACTTCCTTCAACCAGTCGAACTCCTGCTTCAACAAAGGAAGCTCTTTGGAACAAGAACCGTAGGACAGTCCTTTCCCAGTGGTCTTGTACAATTCCTCCCACTTCGCCAGGAAGTGGTTGAAGACGAAGCGCGAACACCCGATCGTCTTCGCGATCAGGATTTCTTGCTCTTTTGTGGGGTAGATTCTGAATTTGTAGGCCTTGTGCTTCAACACCATGTTTCACCTCCTTTAAAGGAAATATACCCGAAAGGGAGGTTGGCGATTCATCTCCCACTTTCACTTCGTTTAGAAGTGGGCGTATTCTCGACTAATTTTTGATAAAGGTTTTGCTTCAGCAAGCTGTCTAAAATGGCTTCACTTTCTCTAGGAGGGACATATGTGTTTTCCCGTATCGCTGTTCCTTCGTGTTCTGCCCGGAGTTCTGCTCCATTTGAACCGATAATCGGACAGTTGAGCTGATGGAGTCGTAACAGGTACGCTGCGTCAAACGCTGCTCGCCCGGTCGCAATGACAACGATGTCGCCGTTCTTCTGACAGTCCTTGACGGCTGTGACATTCCGTTCTGAAATCCTATGAGTTGAGTGCAATAACGTGCCGTCTAAATCAATGGCAAATACGCGCATGATGTTCCTCCTTGCGGGATGATGTACTGTTCGACTTCAGTATAGATTCTGAAACGCATCCGAGAGCAACTTCTGATTATGCGAAATCGAGCTCAATCCGTATTTTCTAAAAAAGTCGTCACACATGGTTGAAGTTCTGTTTCCTGATGGTAGTCATCCAGACACGCTAATAATTGTTTCGCTTCTTTCGGCAGCTTGCATTGGAGTGCTGCAAAACTGATCCATATGATTTCGTCCGGTAAATCATCATCTTCCGGATCACTGATAAGATCCCAAAACGCATCCCAGTTCTCGCCGTAATGTGCCGGAAAGTCCAGTTTCTGTTTTAAGAGACGATGCAGTTCGCCTGCTGATTGAACCGTGGTGACATCTATTTCAACGGTCTTCATGATTTCTCACCTTCCTGTAATTTTTACTTTACTTGGTATAGGTCAAGAATAGGGTCTCTTTTTTGTGAACATCCCATATGACGCTGATACGAAATATATCAGTCGTGTCGGCACGATAACTTTCTGTCGTTTCGGTTGTCGAAACGCCGACCATGTCACTGAAATGCCTTACTGGATTTGGTGAGCCATTTATGCTTGAAAGAAGACTGTCCACTTCCCATAGAGTAGGTTGTTCTTTCTTATATAATTGTTTTACGTCTTTACCGATGTACTGAAGGTCATAGCATTCACTGTATAATAGGAAAACAGACCGTTCTTTGCCTGCTTTACTTCGATCACACCTTCCCATGAGGCACTTTTCGCTTGATAGACAAAACGGGTTGGTTACTCCATCGTCTATCGCTCATTATAATCTAACAAGGGTTAGACTGTTTACTAAGATCACAAAGCCCAGAGTATTGAATTTTGTCCTTTGTGACAACTGCTTCATCTCTCTTTGACCTCCAAAACCGGATCTTACCTAATTAAAGAAAAGAGGTTCATTTAACTCATGACTACTATTTACTTCGTCCGCCACGCCGAATCTCCGAAAACCGATTTAGATGAAAGAAAGCGTGGGTTGACCGATGCGGGACAGATGGCCGCATCACGCGTCAAGCGTTTCTTAACGACTGAAAAAATCGATTTCTTTTATTCGAGTCCGTATGAGCGTTCTTTGTTAACGATTGAAGGAGCAGCCCGTTCACTCGGACAAGATATCTAAATCGACGAAAACTTGCGGGAATGTGTCTTCTCCGGACAACACCAGACGATGTCGCAAACGGATGTTTATCCGCTCGTCCAACAGATGTTTGCTGATCCTGCTTTTTCACGCGACGGCTCGGAATCATTTCAATCTTGTCAGCGCCGCGGTGTTCAAGCATTGACCGCCATCCTGCAAAATCATCCCGGAAAACGAATCGTCATCGGCACGCACGGATTGATCATGACGGCGATTTTTCACCATTTTGATACGAAGTACGACTTTGATTTTCTGTGGCAGACGACTAAACCGGATATCTATCAACTTACCTTTACAGATACAGAACTTTTGAACGTGTCACGGATCAAATTGCCTCTTTATGATTGATGCGACTTAATGAACTCGAGCAAAATCGGATGTTCCGGCGGATTGATTCTGTCCGGCAGCTCGTCTAAACGGAAGAACCGTAAGTCCGCGACTTCTTCATCATCCTGCACCAATCTCCCCTGATAGTCGCGGCAGATATAGGCCGAGATGACATTGTAGACTTCATCCCCGTGCGGATATTTATAGTAAAATTCGTTGCCGGAGTAAACGTTGAATAACTCAAGCCGATTTGCTGTCAGTCCGGTTTCTTCAAACAGTTCCCGGACCGCTGCCTGTTCCAGCGTTTCACCCGGATCGAGTGCTCCGCCGACAAGTCCCCAACAGTGATTATCACGGCGCAGTTGCAGCAACACTTCCTTTTGTTCATTCAGGACGATCACACAAGCGCCGGGTACGACGAGCGGACGTGTGCCGACCAATTTTCGGAGTTCCATGATATAGTTCATTATTTTGTTCCTGCTTTCTATTTTATATCGTACAAATTCCATATAGAGACGGTGCTATAACAACCTTGAAGCTTCTGAACGAATGCCAACTTTCTCCTTCTATTTTACCATCATCTGGTTTTACAATAATCCAAATGTTAAAATGATGGAAATACATTTCGAACGTCGTTATCTCCATTTTTTAAGGACAGGAGTCGAAGGATGTGATTGACCACGATACACAAATCAGAGTTCTCCTGTACGGCAATTCGTATCAGTTTGCCTGCGACACACTGAATGTCTCTGACATGCGGAATCATTCCTACGCGGATGTGTTTACGGTCACGGAAACCGACGTCCTCGCTTATACCAAAAAATACGGGTTCCCCGACTCACCGGCCATCAACCGGCTGACGGACGGATTTTATTACTATGAGGAGCAAGGGACCTGGTATACCTTTTTCCGTGAACGCGGGAACACGTTTGATGCGCAACAGTTTTCGGATACACAAACGGCAAAAAACTACATCGTCTCGATGCTGTTGAAGCTAACGATGACCGGCTTGTATTAAATAGTTAGAAAGAAGGGATTACTTTGACGACACTTGCATTTCCTGTACTGACGACAACCAGGCTGACCTTACGCGAAGTCACGCCGCTTGATGCTCCAAGTCTGCTGACGTATCTTGCTGACGAACGCGTCGTCACACAAATGGGACTCGATCCGTTCCAAACGGAAGCCGATGCGTTGGATGAAATCAACTGGTATCACTCCATCCGAACAGAACAGACCGGTCTCCGTTGGGGCATCACCGAACATGCGACTTCTGACATCATCGGCAGTTGCGGTTTCCTGAACCGTTCTTCCCGGCATCAGCGGGCGGAACTCGGCTTTGAACTGAGTCCTGCTCACTGGGGCAAAGGACTGGCACAAGAAGCCGTTCGGGCCGTACTCGCTCACGGTTTTAATGAATGGGACCTAAACCGGATCGAAGCGCTTGTTCTGCCGGACAATACAGCCTCTCAACGGTTGCTCGAACGGCTTGGTTTTCAGCGGGAAGGACTGTTGCGTCAATACGAGAAGACACGCGGTCAGTTCGATGATCTATATATGTATTCCTTGTTGAAGCCAGAATGGCAGGACGGCTCAGTCCATAATAAAAACACCCTATAAAAGTTGGATTTTTATGTCCAACTTTTATAGGGCAGTTCATATAATGGCGATGTATTTTTGCGTTTATCCGCGCGGCGGGAACGGATCATTGCCGTATGAATCTTTATCGCGAATCTGACCTTCCTTATTATGAATGATCAGCTCAACCTGTTGATCCTTCGCAATCTTCCGTCCTGCTGCGATGGCTTCTTTTTGTGTCGGAAACCGTTCCGTTGCTTTTGATGCCCCTTCCGCAATGACCTGATAGCCGCCATCCGGATGAGGTGTTACATGCTGATTCGCCATGCGTTCACTTCCTTTTTGAGTGGATCGTTTTAGTTTGCTTCTATATTCGATACCCTTAACCTGAAATCTTCATTCATCCGGAGACGTTCTTGAACGCATTAGGAAAGTACATAATAATCACCAAGACAGGAGCACTTTATGAAACTAAACGATTATTTCCACACTCACTTTGACAATTCAGATATTTTGGAAGAGTCTTTTGCGGAGCGTCCATTGACACTCAGTCTCGATTTGCAAAAGGAACTGTATCAGATTCAACCGGATTCCGACGAACTGAATATGGAATATTTCGATAAGGTCTATCAAAAATCACTCACTTTATTTGAAGATCTGTTTCATGAAAACGACCGTTTGTACCTCATTGTACGTGTCCGAAAAGAACTACATTCTCCTCCGGCGAAAAGTACAGAGATCTTTGAGCGCTATCTCAAAAATAACAAGAATCGATACGCGCTTGAGTTTGAAAAAAAGGAGGTTCGTGATGAGGAGGAAGTCATTTA
Organism: Exiguobacterium sp. s145; assembly: GCF_018618835.1. Lineage (NCBI taxonomy): Bacteria > Bacillati > Bacillota > Bacilli > Caryophanales > Exiguobacterium > Exiguobacterium sp. s145. The sequence continues at coordinate 244,752 of NZ_JACSMV010000002.1, forward strand.
CCAATACGCCCGCTTGTTGCCGAGCAGAAAGTCCCTTCGTTATAAAAAATTGCTTCAAGCAATCTGTAATCAGGACTTTCCCGAGTTGTATCCCCGCTTCAAATCGAGACAGACATACTATCCTGAGATTTTTTTCGTGAACCCAGACAAAGACATCATTCTGTATATTTTTGACGATCGGGGCTGCTTTATTGTAATAAAGGATGAAACTTCATTTGAGTTTTTGAAAGAAAAGTACACATCTGATTTATCTGAAGGATATGTATTTTTAAATGAAAAGTCAGACTAACCGATTGAGACAGTATGCTTGTTGGAATATAAAACAACCAGTTTTCATAATTGACTATCAACAGAATTATTTAATATCGCTAAACGAAAAAATCCGGTGTCCCCCTTTTAAAGGGGACCACCGGACATAACACACTTATCTTACATTTGTTTGTTTCTTCGCTCATATCCCATGACCCAGCCGTGTAACATCATTCCGATGATGCCCGATAATATCATGACGAGTCCGACAAGCGTCAAAGCAATTTTTAAAAATGGTTCCATTTCCGTATCCGATAAGAAGCGCATCAATGCGATACCTGCTATCGTCAGCATCACTAAAGCAGAGAAATTCTTAATCATTTGCTTCATTCCTCCAAAATCATAGTTACTCTGCTGATTTTTCAGCTTCTAGTGCTGCTCGTTTTTGTGCTTCCTGTTTAAAGTCCTCATTCCACCAACCGCCAATCAGGAACGTACATCCCACAATCAACGCGATAACCGGGAAGTAGATCAAATGATATTCTTCGAGTGCCTCTCCATCAAACTTGGATGACAGCTCGATGTAGGCACTGAACAGTTGAACGATAAAGAACAAGAAAAAGCTGACAATCAATGCCCAAGTGCCATAACGATAATTTGGATTCTTCAACATATGCGTTCCTCCTGGATTGAATTATTTTAATCTGATTTCTGTATCGCCGCCTTCACTTTCACCGATATCGTCACGAACGATGTAGTCAATGTCATATACACCCGCCGGAATGACACCGGCTTTGACTTTTTTCTTCAGTGTCACCGTGGTATGCGGTTGTACTTCTTTCGACAACCGTTTCGGCTCCACCTCTTCGTACGAGTCATAGACGACTTTTTGCGAATCGTGCTTTCGGATCTTAACGTTGAGCAGATGACCGGCCCGGGAGGCGACTTTTACCGGATAATCGCCGGTATTGGTCAGTTTGTATTCAAATACAAACCCGTCTTTGACACTTCCTGTATAACCCGTTTCGACCGACTGACTACTCGGTTTCATGTCGAGGGACATACACCCGGCTAAACTGAATAAAATTGGGATAATCAGTAGTTTTTTCATTTCCATTTCTCCTTTTCGCATGCGTTTCAAAAGAGTTGAAGAAATGAAGGTGCTCCTTGAACGTAATGCTTGGCTTACTCCCAGCCCGGTAACGGACGCGGTAACTGATCCGCGAAGGCACGGTAGCCGTCGTATCTGAATCCTTGTCGTTGTAGGTTTTCGTTTCGGACTAAAGGGTCTCCTGATTGATCTTCGTTCGTCTGTAACAAATGTTCTCTTTGGAACACTTGAATTGACGAAAAATGATATTGTTCATAAGACAAATGATCACGGACGGATTGGATGACCTTCTCAAAACCCCGGCCTTCGTTATAACGCATCCCTAGTTTCTCCTGTTCAAACTTGCCCTCATAAATCGAAATCGTGAAATATGAATTGGTTTTCGAAATCGGGTATTCAATTTCGACGCGAACCGAATCGACAAACCGGATCGAGATGGGCGGCTTAACCTTCTCTTCCGGAGTCTCTTCGTCGATGAAATAATTATCCTTTTCAATACTGAAGTCCTTGAACTCCCAAAACACGTCCCCTTGGGCAATGATTGAATACTCAAGGAACGTGCCGAAGTTTTGACCAATCGGATCGGCCTCCTCGGTTGATAACTCATGGAACACCCAGTACATATAAGGTGTGTCCTCTGTTTTCGCAAACTCCCGGTTAATCAACAGATAGCCCTCATTGATTTCCCCAATCACCCAGTAATGGTCGAAGTCCTCATGAATCAATTCATATTCAATCGCCTCATTCGTCGCTTCAATCACCCGCTCCAAGGAATGCAACACCAGTCCCAGACCGTCGTCAAGAATAAACAGATCCGCTCCATCATGCAGTTCAAGGAACGCTTGGTATTCACTCGGCAATTTTTGATTGAATTCAGCTTCAAATGCTGCAAGTGACTCTGCCGTCACCGGTTCCGGGAGATTAAATTTTGCCTGCCCGATTTCATTGTACTTCCGTTGAATGAACGTTGATCCGTGATTGATTTTCTGCTGAAGCCCGCCGAGTACTGCTGCGATTTGATTCATATCATTCTCTCCCTGTCATGCATTTTCCCAGCCCGGTAACGGACGCGGCAAGTCATTCACAAATGCTTGATACCCGTCATACTGCATGATTTGGGTTTGCGGATGTTCAACGCGTTTCGCGATCTGTTCACCGGATGCATCTTCACTTTCCCAAAGCGGTGCTTCTTTTTGGAACACAGTGATTTCTGTAAAATGGAACTGCGGCTCCTCCAGCGTGCTCATAAGAGAACGATGCACCTGTTTCATCGTGTCATAGTCAGATTTCCACCATAAATCAGGTTTTCCATTTTCATATGTATAAAAAGAAACGATGAAACCTCCCCGGCGGTAAATCGGATACTCAATTTCAATCCGGACACGTTCCTCGGATGCAATCGATACGCCCGCCTGCACGTCCTCCATTTCTTCTTCGACATAGTAATCATCTTCCCGGACATCAAAAATGTTGAATTCCCAGTACATGTCGCCTTGCGCGATGATCGACCGTTCCAGAAACGTCCCGAAATTTTGACCGATGGCATCGGTGTCTTCAGTCGACCCTTCATGATACTTCCAGTACATATAAGGGGTATCTTCTGTTTTTGCATGATCCGTGTGAATCAAAAGGTACCCTTCGTTGATTTCGCCGATGATCCAGTAATGATCATAGTCTTCATCAATCAGCCCGTCTTCCTTAGCTTCGATTGTCTTTTCGATCACTTCCGCGAGCGGATACAAGACCAGCCCCTCATCGCCCAACATAAACAGTTTCGCTCCGTCATGCAGTTCGAGAAATGTCTGATATTCGCTCGGTAACGGTTGCTTGAACTCAGCTTCGAATGCTTGAATTGTTTCCGGCTTGACCGGTTTTGGCAGACGGAACGTGGCCTGACCAATTGAGTTGTAACTGCGTTGAATAAACGTCGATCCATGGCTGATTTTTTGTTTCAGTCCGTCGAGGACAACTGCGATTTGATTCATTGGATCCACCCTCTTATTTTTCTATGTATGAGCCACCTGGCCTCATCTTCCTTTAGTCTACCATTTTACCAATAATTTGGGTGATCCTAACTTCCTGTTTCTGTGGTATTCTTTTTCTAATCAAAAATGATCCTCAAACAGCATCTATGTTTATTAACCCGGAGGTGAACCATGCAGAAACAGTCTTCGATTTTGCTGATTTTACTGGCGGCAATGCTTTGGGGTACGACCGGCACGTCGCAAGCCTTTGCACCAGAAACGGCCCATCCGGTTGCGATCGGTGCAGTCCGTTTAGCGATCGGCGGCTTCTTTTTACTCAGTCTCGTCTTACTGACCGGAAAGCTGACCTTAAAAGATTGGCCATTGCCCACGATTTTCCTCGCTGCCCTCAGCATGGCCGCCTATCAGCCGTTGTTCTTTTCCGCTGTCCTCATGACCGGAGTCGCCGTCGGAACCGTCGTCGCGATCGGCAGTGCGCCGATTTTTTCCGGAGTGATTGAATGGCTTGTCTTAAGAAATCGACCGGGTACCATTTGGTGGCTGTCGACATTGCTTTCGATTGCCGGTTGTTTACTGTTGGTCATGAATCAGGCATCCGTTTCAGTCGATCCGTTCGGGATCGTGCTCGCACTCGGTGCCGGAATGTCCTTTGCCGTCTACACGTTTGTCAGCCGGGACTTAGTGAAAACTCACCCTCCGCTATCCGTCGTCGCGGTCGTCTTTACACTCAGCGCTCTCTTATTATCACCACTGTTATTCCTGTTTGATCTGTCATGGGTCTTCAGCCTGCGCGGTGCCGGAATCAGTCTCCACCTTGGTGTCCTCGCAACCGGTCTCGCCTATCTGTTGTTTGCCCGCGGTCTTGCGCAAGTCTCGTCTTCGACGGCCGTCACACTGTCGCTTGGTGAACCGTTGACCGCTGCCTTGCTCGGCGTGTTTGTCCTCGGGGAAACGCTCAGTCTGTTGTCGTGGGTCGGCATTTTACTTTTATTCTGCGGTATCGGTCTACTCATCTGGTCGTCGCGTTCGACACGTCAGCCGGACATCCTCGAACTCGCCAAGGAAAAACACTCTTAAAGGAGGGCATCAGTCATGCACCTTACATTCGAGAAACTGTTGTACCGGGAAGACTATCAGATTGCGCTCGATCACTTTGTCATAGATGAAAAAAACGGGGATCGGTTAGCCTTTTATTTCCGCGGTCATACGGACGAAATCATGGTGCTCATCGGTGACTATTCCTGCAATTATTTTGAATTGTTGTTTGAAGCAGATTGCGTCCTGCTCCGCTCGTCGGATTTGCATGAACTGGATGACGGGCTGGAATTCAGTACGGTTCCGCTCGCCTTGTATCAGGATTCGGCACTCCTGACCTTTGCGACGGCCTGGATGGGGTTGAAGCGGGACCCGTCACGAGACTGGACGCATTACGCCATTCGAGCATTCGAACAGGACTTTCATATCCTCTCCCCGCGTCCGCCTGTTTTTACGGACCTTGGTCACAAGATGAGTGATTTTACCGTCAGGCATTCCTTTAATTTGCCTAAAGAGAAGTGACATAAAAAAAGCCCTACCTCGCCAAAGGTAGGGTGATGCGACTCGTCCCGCCCGACGGCTTGCGCCGGACGGGGCGTAGTTTCATTATACATAGCGCACCAGTGTTTTTTCAATCGTCTGAATCGAATCGACCGGCGCAAACCGTTTGACGACCCGCCCTTGACGATCAATGAGAAACTTCGTGAAGTTCCATTTGATGTTCGACGACAATAGACCACCCTGTTGCTGTTTCAAGTACGTATATAACCGATGTTCCATTGGTCCGTTGACATCAATCTTCTGAAACATCGGAAACGTCACGCCGTAATTCCGCTGACAAAACTGCATTGTTTCCTGTTGATCGGCAAATTCCTGATTGTTGAACTGATCACACGGAAATCCAAGGACCTTGACGCCTTGATCCGCATACTTGTCATACAACCGTTGCAGGTCTCCGAGCTGACCGACGAGCCCGCATTTGCTGGCTGTATTAACGATGAGAAGTACCTCTCCCGCGTAATCCTGTAATGAAACGGTCTGTCCGGTTGCATCCTGTACTTCAATCTCATAGAGTGATGGCATCCCGTCGCACCCCCTTTGCCGTCAGTATACGCCGCTGAAAAAACTCCGTCTTTTTTGAACATGCGACGAGCTGTTTACCAGATGGATTCTTCCCGATCACTCAGCTTAATGACAAACGGCATGATCAGTAAAAAGAACAGGCTGACGTATCCGAGTGATAAAAAATGTTGTGTATCTTTTGAAAGATACTGCTTCTCACCACAGTTCGGACAATCCTTGCCATGCTTCGCAAAACCAACCGCCAGTACTTCTTTCGTCTTCCACTTGTAGTCACAATTCGTACATCGTACCATCTCATCATCCCCTTTCCTCTTTTTACCTGTTTATTCAAGGAAAGGTTTCATGATTTGGACGATTTATTGAGAAAAGTCAATCAATGAAGCGCTCTCAATCCTGGGCTTTAAAGCTTCTCTCCACTTCCTGAAACGCTTTGATCCAATCCCGAAAATCGTCTTCCACATGAGAATAATCGTCCGGGCTATTTTGTAAATCCATTCCACAGACTGTCGTCAGACAACGAAAAACAGCCAATTACTTCTTCGTCAACGACCTGCATTCTTTCTCTTCCATCCACTCCAAATCCGCCATCCGTTCATATACCCACTCGGATACTTCCTCTCGTGTCAGCTGTTTTTCCAGGACCTATTCCAGTTTTTTTATCACTTCATCGATTTGAATAGTTCTCATGTCAGCATCTCCCAATTAAATAATCATCTAAATAATTTATGCATTAAACCCTTTAATTTTCATGGTATAATTTTACATGTGAAGTTCTGAACTCTATCCTCGTCAAGCAATGAGAAAATTCATAATCCTACGATTTAGAAATGGAGGTCATCCCGTTGAAAAAAGTAATTGCTCCTTTGGTTTGCATCCCGTTCCTGCTGTTAGCAGCCTGTACAGACGAAGCAGAGAAAGCCGTGACGCACTCCGAAAGTAAAGAATTTAAACCAGAAACTGTGAAGATCGGCGAGGATGGTGAATTAAACATCGTCCCACTTTATGCGCCCTATCAAACTTATTTGAAAGCATCGCTTAAAGCAGATACTTCAGAAACGGATACAAAAAATTACGCAGAATACGTCCTGCGTTACATAGATAAGATTGGAGAGAAGGAAAACTTTGATCCGACCACCCTAGAGACTTTCTTCATGTTGAAAGCGACAGCTTACGAGCAGGATCTGCTGAACCAAACGAATGAATTGATGAAACAGCATGAAGAAATCAAAGATATCATTACAAAAAACTATATCGCTTCCTATGAAGCGCTCCCTAAAAAGAAAGCTACGATTTTCATCGCACCGTCCAATCCAGAATTTTGGTCAATGACAGATCCTTTAGCCGGAGTGTCCGGAGCAGCTTTTCAAGACTCGATTATCATTCAACTGAATCCAAACTTCGATAAAGAAGCTTTGGCCTATACAATCGCTCATGAATATCATCATCTGGTTTTAAATGATACACCCGAGTTAAGCAGAATTGACACATCTCTTGATTCGGTCATCTTCGAAGGAAAAGCAGATGCCTTTGCCGATCAAATCGTCACGGACGTCTCGCCTCCTTGGAATATACCGATGGATGATACAACAAAAAAACATGTGGCGCGTCTGATCGGGAATGGTGAAGCCGATTATCAGGAGATTACAATGGGGAACACTGAAAAAGACATTCCTTTATGGAGCCGTTACTCTTTAGGTCGCGATATCTTGACGCATCATCTGAAAGCAAACCCTGATCTCGCCATCAAAACATGGACGTATGAAGAGAATCACGCTATTTTGAAGGGATATAAGTATCAAAAGCTCATTGAATAAAAAAATTGACGCATAAGGATATCACTTACGAAGGAGGACAATTTTACATGCGTAAATATTTGCTGATCGGCTCCGTGATTCTCATCATTGCTTTGTTCGTTCACTTCGAACCCTTCCGTGATGAACCACCCGATCCCCGTGTCGAGATACAGGGAAAAAGTATTCCAACGGTCCAAGGGACATTTTGCTGGAGTGGCATGTTTAGCGGCCAATGCGTAGACAAAATCTATGTAGACGGTTTGCACATGACTGAAAAAAGTAAACCGGTCACCGTCATGCCGAATGAGAAAATCCAGATTTCCTTCGATCCAGAACCTGATACAATCAAAATCCTTCGATTTAATAAGGAGACCGGTAAGCGGGTTACGTTAAAAAATAATCAACTCGTAACACCGAAAGAAGCCGGCACATATGCCTATGAACTTCAAGCAGGATGGTCTGAGAATGGTGATGGTCAGTTTGCTTTCTTAATCAAGGTAGATTGAATGGAAAACGAATAGAGCTCTTGTCTGTACTAACATCTAAATATGTATTACAAAGGAGATAATAAGGATGAGTACGATTTCTACACTTGTTCGCGATGCCGTCCTCGATCGTATTGAAGATGAGATTGATTTACAACTCTATCATGACTCCATGGCAGCACACCGCAAAAAATCAGAGGCAATCTCATTTGACGATATGATAAAAGAACTTGTTTTAGAATGACACCATATACAGTGGAGTTTGAGCGCGGAGCTCAAACGTCCTTTAAGAAGATGGATCCTCAACATTCATGGATCATCATGTCCTGGATCAAGAAGAATCTGCTCGGGACGGTTGATCTGCGTCATAGAAAGGGATTCGTCTCGAATCGTCGAGAGCTGAGACTTACGTGTGCAAAAGTATATAAACACATAAAAAAAACAGATTGTATACATTTCGATGTCGAAAATGAATACAGCCTGTTTTTTAATGACATTTAACTTACAATCGACCATTGAGTGCCCGTTTACCCTAGTTGAGCTCTTTGAGATCACTTACCTATTCTTTTTTTATCGACCGATGTGAACAGACGTAAATACAAATTTATCATATCGGTGCCGTGAAAATGAATACTCGAACGGTTTTCCGTTTCCGAGAAAGACGACTTGTTCGACTTCAATTACGGGATCGGTTTCTTCGTTCCCTAGATATTCACGGTCCCACTGGTTCGGCTTGTCCGCGCGAATCATCTTGTGTGAACTGGTGATCGTATAGCCGAGTTCTTCTTGAATGTACCGGTAAATCGAACTATCTAGAATTTCTTTCGTTAATCCGGTGATCAGTGAGGAAGGCATAAACGTATGTTCAATGACATATGGTTCTTCTTCCACATACCGGACACGTCGTATCTCGTAGACCGGATCGGTTTTCTCAATCATCAAGTGCCGGGCGACTTCCGCTTCCGGGAAGCGGACTTCGAACTGCAAGACTTCACTCTTCACTGCCCGTTCCCCGAGCAGTTTCGTCAACCCCTGCGATTCTTTGTTCAATACATTGATCCGTCCCTGTGAAAAATTCGATGGCAAGATGAACGTGCCCTGCCCTCGTTGCCGATAGATGATGCCTTCCATTACTAAAATTTCCAGTGCGCGTTTCATCGTCATTCGGCTGACTTCGAATTCCTGTCCCAACTGAATCTCATCCGGCATGGCTTCTTCGACATCATAGCCGCCGTTGAAGATTCGTTCTCGTAACTCATCCGCGATTTTTTCATACTTTGGTTTCTTTTTTGTAGACATGATTCCACCCCATGTATAGACATATAAGAACAATATAACAAAAAAAGATAATCAGGGCTAGATATACCCTGATTATCTTCCGTCATTTTATGAAACCATCGTCTTCTATCAATTGCTTGAACCAATGTCCACTTTTTTTGACCGTTCTGGTCTGACTGGCCAAGTCCACCCCGACGAAGCCGTATCGGTTTTTATACGCATTGCTCCATGACCAGTTGTCCATGAAGGTCCAGAGATGATACCCTTTGACGTTTGACCCTTCCTCTAATGCCAGATGGACCCATTTGAGGTGCTCTGCGATGAAATCAATCCGGTAATCATCCTGGATGCTTCCATCCGCATCACGATACTGTTCCTCTCCCTCGACGCCCATGCCATTCTCCGAAATGAAGCATTCGATGTTCCCGTAATTTTTTCGTAAGTTCGTCAGGATGTCATAGACACCTTTCTCATAGATTTCCCATCCGCGGTGACGGTTCATTTTACGTCCCGGCATCTCGTAATAATCGAACAGATGCTCCGGCATGAACGGTGCTGCAGGGTTCGGTAGATGCTCCTTTACTTTGATCCGTCTCGGCTGGTAATAGTTAATACCGAGCAAATCGACCGTATGTGCCGCGATCGTCTGTCGATCCGTCTCTTCCATAACCGGTAGAGCGTTTTGTTCCTCTAACAAGTCGATCAGTTCTTGCGGGAAGGTTCCCAACACGGATGGATCCAGGAAGGAACGGTTGAACAGGATATCTGCCAAATGAGCAGCTTGAACATCCGCCTCATTTTGGCTTCTTGGATAAGAAGGGGTCAGGTTCAGAATGATACCGATCTTGCCCGCCTGGTCTGCCTCCTTATAGGCCTGGATCGCCAGTGCACTGGATAAGATCGAATGATACGCGACCTGAACAGCTCTTTTGAAGTCCACCACGTTCGGATAATGGAAATCATATAAATAACCACCCTCGACCGGGACAATCGGTTCGTTATGCGTGAACCATTTCGATACACGGTCCCCGAACAACTCGAAGCAGGTCTTGGCATAATCAACGTAGTGCATGACGACCTCCCGGTTTTCCCATCCACCTTTCTGTTGTAACGAAAGCGGCATATCGAAATGGTATAGATTGACGAATGGTTCGATATCCGCCTGGATCAGCTCATCGATCACACGATTATAGAAGTCTACGGCCAATGGATTGATTTTTCCTTCACCTGTCGGGAACAGCCGTGACCAGGAAATCGACAGCCGGAAAGAGTTGTGTCCCAGTTCCTTCATCAAAGCGATATCCTCTTCGTACCGGTGATAAAAATTAGATGCTACGTTCGCACTGACCCCGTCAAAGAATCGGTTGGGCTCTTGCTCGTACCAGTAGTCCCAAATGTTCGGACCCTTCCCCGCTTCATCTGCCGCCCCTTCCATTTGCGTGGCGGAGGCAGCCGTTCCCCACCAAAAGTCAGTTGGAAAGATATACTTTTTTGTTTGTCCGGTCATGTTTTCAATCTGATTCATCGTATGCACATCCTATCTGTAGTTTTCACTCAACCGATTTGTTGATCTTTTTCCGTTGTGGTCTTAGCCTCTGCTCTCTCCTTTTTCAGGTTCAGACGATCGATGAAGACAAGGAACGGGAACCACACAGCCATGATAATCGCAAAGTTGACGAGTTGTAATAATCCGCCGGCCAAGGAATTCGTCGCCATCATCCCGCTGATGAACATCGGGACGGTCCACGGGACGGCGACACCGGTCGGAGGCGGAACGAGACCTGTTGACATGGCGAAGTACGTCACGGTGACGGTAATCATCGGAGCGAAAATCCACGGGATCATGATCAGTGGGTTCATGACGATTGGTAGTCCGAAAATCATCGGTTCATTAACGTTAAAGATACCCGGTCCGATTGACAACTTCCCGATTTGTTTTAATTGTTTGGAACGCATGAACAACAGAATAGCGACGACGACAGCCAGGGTCGAACCTGATCCGCCGATCCCGACAGTGTAGATTTCGATAAACTGTTTGCTGATGATGTTCGGGATTTCTCCATTTGACGTGTAGGCGTTCAGATTTTCGAGAGACAGCGTATTCCAGATCGGGTCCATCACCGAGTTGACGATGACCTGACCGTGGAGACCGAAGAACCAGAAGAGCTGGACAAAGAAGATGGCAATCAAGGTCGGAATCAGGCCGTTTCCAAGATTGACCAGCGGCTTTTGGACGACGTCGAAGATGAGATCATGTAAGTTCGTGTTCAAAAGAGAAGTGACCGCAATGTTGATCATGAGGAAGGTAGTGAGGGTCAACAAGGCCGGAATGAGGGCCGAGAACGATTTGGCGACAGCAGTTGGAACACCTGCCGGCATCTTGATCGTCCAGTTCTTCTGCACGACGAAGCGATAGATTTCTCCAGCCAAGAACCCGGTGATCATGGCAAGGAACATGCCTTTCGCACCTAAACGGTCGAGCGGGATGACATTTCCGACCGGACCTGTGACATTTTCAACTGAAACAAAAAATGGAGTAAGTAATAAGAACGAGACTAAAGCGATGACACCGCCAAATACGGCTTCAACTTCGTAACTTTTAGAAAGATAATAGCCAATTCCAAACACCACAAACAATGACATGATTCCCATCGTCGCGGACGGTGCATTCCCGAGCGACGTCTTGAAAGCATCGAGTACGCCGGGAGACATGAACTTATCAAGAAACGGTAGATTCGCGACGACGACGATCAACGAACCGAACATCGTAATCGGAAAAGCAAGCATGAACGCATCACGTAACGTTTGCAGGTAGCGACTGTTATTCAAAAATGCCGCCATCGGCATCAAGAAACGACTCAACAGGTCGAACCACTTACTATTCTCAGTCATCTCAAACACTCCTTATTATTTTTTAGAAAACTTATGTTCCATGAGCTCGATGAGCCCCGAGGTCAAATCAAGCATCGTCTGCGTCGACATCAAATGGTCCTCCGCATGCAGTAGTAAGAGGGACAATGTTGCCGGTTCCCCGTTCGCTTCCTTTTGCACTTGTCCGAAGTGAACCTGGTGCGCCTCCTGCAGTTGCGTACGTGCACTGGAAAGCAACTGTTCAAACTCTTCAAAGGTACCGTCTTTGTACACTTCGATTGCCTCACGGATCGTACTTCTTGCATTCCCGCTGTGCAGAATCATCATGAAGGCTACTTGTTCAATCGTCTGTTCATTCGTCGGCATATCATTCACCCCATCAATTTTACGGCTTGTTCATATGCCGCTTTTCCGTCAGCCATTCCATACGCCATCATATCGATCACTTCGACCGGCTTATCTGTCGCCTTTTGAAATTTCGATAATAGAAAACGCATCTGAGGTCCAATCAGGATGACATCGGCACCATCCATCTCTTTCATTGCCTGATCTTGTCCTACTGCCCAAATCTTGGCTTCTTCTCCGATTCCCTTCGCATGTTCCTGCATTTTCGATACGAGGATACTCGTCGACATTCCCGAGCTGCACGCCAACATAATTTTTTTCATTTAAAATTCCTCCTTTTTTGAAATCGCTTACAAGTTTGATTATACGGATTTATTCTTTCATGTCTATATTTGATAATTATTTTGTTTATTTTTATTTTTTAAAAGTGTAGAGTTGTTATTGAAAATAGATTGAAGGAGGAATCAGACATGCAGGAACCGATTTTTTTCGAACCCGTCGTGAAAGAGCGAATTTGGGGTGGTCAGAAGCTCCGACAGTATGGTTTTCCCGTTTCAGACGAACGACGTATAGGTGAAGTCTGGACGATTGCCAGTCATCCGAACGGCATGACGACCGTTCAATCCGGAACACTGACAGGTCTTACTCTAGAAGAATTATGGTCAAATCACCCTGAAATTTTTGGAATGGAGACGGACTCCGACTTCCCGCTTTTACTGAAGTGGATTGATGCCTCAACTAATTTATCGGTCCAGGTCCACCCGACCGACGCGGATGCGAGACGCTATGAAGACCAGCCGTTCGGCAAGAATGAATGTTGGTACATCATCGATTGTCCTGAGAACGCTACTCTCATCTACGGTCATTCCCTGTCTTCGTCATCCGAACTTGATACGGCAGTCGATCAAGGGACCTTAATCCAATCGCTGAAGCACATCCCCGTCTCAAAAGGTGATTTCTTCTATGTACCGGCCGGAACGGTCCATGCTTTGACGAAAGGCTGCGTCGTCCTCGAAATCCAGCAAAGTTCAGATACGACATACCGGCTGTATGATTATGATCGTCTCGATCCTGTGACAGGAGTGAAACGTCCGCTTCATCTCGAGCAAGCCCGACGCGTCATCCGTTTCCCGCATTTTCACTACGCGGAACCTCCTGTTTTCTTGTCTCCCTTCCGCAAAAGACTGACGCAGACACCTGACTTCTTTGTTGAAGAATGGACCATCCGCCAGACACATACCTTGGAGTCATCTACTTTGTTCCAGATCATTACGGTCATCGAAGGAACAATCGAATTAAATGGTGTCAAATTATCAGTCGGTACAACGGTCCTCTTACCCGCTAACAGCGAGCATACCGTCTCCGGGACAGGACTTCTGATCGTCACCGGTCCTGCACTAAAAATAACGCGCCCGCTCCGGATCGGTATCGATTTAGGCGGCACTCAAACACGCGTCGCCGTCGTTGATCAGGATACGATCATTAAACAGCTGTCGTTTCCGACACGTCCGGCAGCCGGTCCGGCACAAACTATTTTTCACATCAAACAAGCCATTCAACTGTTCTCGGACGAATTCCAGCTGTCGACAATCGGTATCGCCGCACCCGGTCCGCTCGATGCCAAGACAGGACACCTCCTGTCTCCTCCGAACTTGCCGGGTTGGGATGACGTTGATCTCGTCACCCCTCTATCCTCGACGTTCGACATCCCGGTGGCGCTGGAGAATGATGCGAATGCCGCAGCCCTCGGCGAAGCACTCTTCGGAGCGGGGCAATCCTGCTCTTCCGTCTATTACGTGACCGTCAGCACAGGCATCGGAGGCGGATATGTGTATGAGAAAAAACTCATTCGCGGGGCACACGGTTATGCTGGAGAAATCGGCAATACGATCATCGATGCATCCGGTCCGGTTCATCCGGTGCTTAATGTCGGGTCGCTTGAAGGACTGGCCAGCGGCACGGCTCTTCAATCACGCGCTTTAGAAAAGCGAGCAACGTCCATCGAACGATTATTGGAGGACCCGCAAGAGCGTACTCGTTTCATCAACCACCTGGCGACAGGACTAGCGAATATCATTCACACAATTGATCCGGATGTCATCGTCATCGGTGGTGGTGTTACCGGATCAGCTGATTTGTATTGGGAAGAGTTGCTCAAAGCAGTCAGCGGATTAGTTTATCCGTCGCTCCGATCAAGTATCGATATCCGTCTCGCGACACTGAAAGGACATGCAGGAGTCATTGGAGCAGCATCTTTAGGGTGATTCGCTCCCCCGCAGATGTTCTCGAGCTCTCAGAGGTATCGACTCGAGGATTTGATTCGTTACACAACCTAAATATTGTCATTTCCCGTTTGATAGGTATAATGAATGATGAAACTATATTGGAGTTGATTTTGTGTCTAAAACATTGTTTTATGTTTCCCTGCTCAATAGCATCTACATCGTAACCAACCTGTTTACTTATTCCGATAACGTCTTCAACGCACCGCTTGGTGTAACGACTCTCATTGCAATAGTGTTGTTGGTTCTAAACAACCGACTAAAGAAAACTTCAACCTCTACTTTCATCAAAACCACAGATGTCCTTAGTTTTATTAACATCCTGATTGGACTTTCGCTGATTGTTTTTATCTAGTCATATCAAAAAGAGGATCCGGCACATGAGTTGATGTGCCGGATCCTCTTTTTTAAATTATGTAGAGTGATCTTATTTTTTTGAATCAGTTTTATTCATCGATGATTTCCCTGTCTTGAAACGGATGCTCCGTAAAGTTTGCAACAAAATCAAAACCGGCAGCATCGTGGTCAATCATCAGATAGTAGATATCCTTCGAAGGAATTGAAAAATCAAACGCAAACAACAGCCAGTCATCCGGGTCATTGATAATGGATATATCTTTTTCCGTTGTGATTAAAACATTTTGCCCGTTATACGCATCAAAATAAGCTAGCGGGAGAAGCTGTTCGACTTCTTCGAGCGAACAGATCTTAAGAAGATGATGATACCGTCCTCTTGATAACTTGGTCGTTTTTCCTACTTTTGAAAGGCTGATTTCTGAACCGCCACCAAAAGCATGTATATAGAGCGGATACCGGTCCAGTCCCAAAATGAAGTCCTTCAGCAGAAAAAACGCCCCATCTTGATAGTTGTCGGCTCCAGGAGATACAGACTCATAGTCTGCATCATCAAAAAAAGCATAGAATTGTGTGTCTCCTTGAAATGTCGTTTTCCATTTAAACGTATCGTCTAATCCTCCCAGTACGCGGTACAAAATCATCGACTCGACTCCCTCGTTGTCCGTCCCCATTAACTACTGTTCCTTATTCATTTCATGACTCCTGGATACAGACGCATTTTGACGAATTCATAACTTCCGCCGTTCGTTTCTTGCTGAAACCGTTCAATCGGCTCAAAACCGCTTTTCGTATACAGCCGGATCGCCCGTTCATTAAAGGTCGCGACGGCTAATTCGATGTGGTGTGGTTGATATTTTTGAATCGCAAAGGCGATACCGTTTTCCAAGAAAGCTGCACCGTTCCCCCACCCCGTCAAATCCGGCCGCATCCCTAACGCCAATTCAAGGCTGTCCTGTCCGGGTTCACACACAAAAAATCCGATCAGTTGCGTACCGTCCATCACAGCATAGCAATGTTCCGTCCGTTGATTGGGATCGAGAAATTCTGCCAAGTCGTCCGGATCGTTCGGCATATTATAAAAGGCAAAGTCACCTTCGTATGTCCAGTCGTAGGCAATCTGTTCCGCCTGACGTTGTGTCAACGGTAAATAAGCATAGGTCATCGTACATTCTCCTTTTTACGCCGTTCATTAAACAATCATGTTCTGTTTTTTCTGGTTTCCAGGCAGACCGGTGTCAGATTCAATCCAATTGACACAATCGTCAAAACCCAAAAGGCGCGCTCCATTCCGGGTACTACGTCTGCGAGCGCCGCCCAGTCTTCTGCTTCGACCCAGCTCTTCAGTTGACTGTATTCTGCGCACAGCGTGAGTGCCGTGAGCGATAAACCGGCAGCCATTGCCAGCTTATAATCCTTACCGATGAAGTACAAAAACAGATTCACCGCCGTTGCGAGAATCGCGAGTATACCAAACAGTAACCACATTCTTTTCCCTCCTGTCTTCCGTTAATCTATTTTTCGGCAACTGATGAAGGGTTCCCTGTTTAAAAGAACTATTCAGCTCCAAACACTTTATTTTTTACAATTTTTACTATTAAATTGGTAAACTAAAAGAAAATGTAGAAATACATCATGACGTTTCGTTTTAAGAGAGGAGAACGCATGAGAAAAAAATTGGGTTGGATATCCGTCGGACTGTTCATCTTCAGTATTGCTCAAATGTATCTATTACCGGTAAACGGATTTTGGGGAAGCATATTTTTAGTAGGCGGTTTATTAGCCTCACTAGTAACTGCTCTGTTCAGCACAAGAGGCGTCGGAAAAGTAATTGCCCTCATTCTGTTATCAGGTGTTGTGGTTTTTTTCGTTTACGGTGTATTTGTCATGATCGGATTCGGATGATAAACTAAAAAACCGCTCGGTCTGAGCGGTTTTTTAAGGAACAAGGACTTACTTGAAATCCTCGATTCGCAGGCGTTCCAATTCTTTTTCCTGATTTCTTTTGAACACCTCTCGCCCCTCCATCCACTCTGCCATCAGACAAAACAAGCCGATTCCCATAACCAGCAATTGAGCTTTTACGCTCACGGTATCCACAGTTAAGTACCGCCACACCATAGCCGCTACGAAAATCACCGGTATCACGGCACCGAGATACACCTTCTTTTGACTGGATAACGCATAGTGAATTAAAAGCATGACTGTGAAAAATATTGCCTTCAGAAAAAAGTCCATTTAGTTGTCCTCCTGTTTTTTAATATTTTTTATCGTCAGCTGATATGAATAACTTACCATATCAATTTGAAATTTAATTGAATATTCCTTATAATTACAAAAATGTAAGTTAAGAACTCATCGCAAATATACCTAAGGAGGAGTACAAAATGGATGAGGAAAGCGAACGTGGTTCAAGACATGAACGATATAATCGCAAGACAAGACGTCTTCGTTGGATTATCGGAAGCATTGGCATATTAATTGTCGGCGGCATCTTTATTGGAGATATGTACACTAATCCTTTACCATCTAAAAAAGAAAATACGGGCGTTCAATCAGAAGCAAAACAAACAAAGCCAAATAAAACGGAAACTATAGACCCACGAGACCTTGCGTCTTTTGGCCACGGAACCAACATTGTACAACCTAACAATGATTTTTCCCCTGAAGATGTACAAAATGCTTTAGATACTGGAAAGCCTGTTATTGAGAGTGCTATTTCCTCTACGAGTAAATTAATCGAAAACATCGTCAAAGAACAGAAAGAAATGAAAGAGTCAAAACAACTGGACATCAAAGAGTTTCAACAAACGATCACGCAAGATGTCCGTGATCGTGTCGATTCGCAAGTAGAGATACTAAACGAAGCCTCTCAAGTTGCTCACACCATGGCTTCCGGTGCGTACATGGCAAAGTATAAAGACATGCCTTTTACGAATACCGAAAACGTGAGTGAAGAGAAACTAGAACCTCTATCGCAAAATCTTCTAGATATGGCATACAGTTTAGAAACTTATACCGTCGCTAGAAGTTTTGAAACATGGCATGAAGCTGCTAATTATTTACCGAATCGACAGGAAAAATCGTTACTCGCCATTCCGTTAAACGAAGCCATCTTTAATTCTTCCTCTATTGTCAGTAATCCGATTATTGCAGAACCAGTTACAGAAGAAGGAAATATTAGCGATGAATCTGAGAAGCACGAGCAAACTGACGCTGAACGATATCCAGAAGCAATCACTAGCGTCTTTAAAATTTCAGAAGCCATGAACGCTATTTATGTAACGGCCGATGAATTACAAAAACGCTTTACTCCTTATGAAAAGGAAGACGGATTTGGTCATTTTGAATATATCTCAGTAAACGATTTAAATGATTTATACAAATTTGATTCAACCATATCAAATGAAATTACGTCGAGTATACATTTTAAAGCACCGAGCTATACTGTCGATGGATTTACACAAGCAATGGACTCGCATCGTATCATCATCAAAGAACTTGATCAATTAGCAGTATTCCTCGATAGTTATTCAGAAGAATTCCAACAGGATCCAGGAGGTACACTGAAGCAAGCAAAAGGTCACCTTGAACGAATCAAAATTGCTGCTCAAACAGAATTACCAGGGTTTGAACAATTCCTTGAATCGGCGGGTCCTGAAGCAAACTAAACACAAGTTAAGCACGTTTTGCTTTAAAGGAGGAAAATATCTTATTTGCCATACTGAACCGCTTGTCTCCAAACGAGTTCTTCGTCCGTACAAATAAGATATGACTTTTCAACTCGTAATATGTGGTGACTTTATATCGTTTAGTAGCTATTTGATATAAATTTTTCAAAACAGCAGAACATGATTAGTACAATTAATTGTCGAAAAATGTCGGACGGTTGTTGTTAAACCTCACCTTTTTCTTAAAAGGAAAGATTTTTTTACATCTTAAAATTGGTAAAATAAAGAAAAATATATAATAAGGGAGGGATTATTGTGAAACGATTAATCATCGGGACATCATTAACCGTTGCTCTTTTACTAGCTGGTTGTGCGGAAGAAAGTACAGATACTAAAAAATCAGAACCTACTACTACAGCTAAAACAGAGAAAAAAGAAAAGCCAAAAACTAAAGAGAAGGAAGTGGATACAAAAGAAGAACCAAAAGTAGAAAAGTCTGAGGTCGGTGAAAAGACAGCTTACTTCACGAATAAAAGCCTCGGCATCAAAGAAAAGTTGGGTCCGATCAATCTATCAATTGATAAAATCCAAACTTCACGTTTAAAGGTAAGCGATGCCTTCAAACCAACATTCGGCGATCAAGACGAAGTTACGACTATCGTAATCAATATGACACTTGAAAATACGAGTGATGACACGATTAGTGTTTATCCTGAACAAGCCACTCTTACAACGAATACTGGAGAGCAAATCGAAGCCGATTTATTTCTATCTGATCAAATCGGTGGTGAATTCATCGGAAAAGTCAAAAAATCCGGGAATGTCCTTTTCCTAGCAAAATCTCAACCTAAAGACATCACCAGCATCAAATACATCTTAGACGGCCCTCATGATCAGGAACTAAATTCACTTGCTGACCGGTATACGGTCGAAATTTCAACAAAGAATTAAATTTTTAATATCAATATTCATTAAGAAATGGAGGAATACACTATGATTAACAACTTCACGAAACTAAATGCTCGATTCGCTTTAATCGAATACCCTGTTACATTATCTTCCATGGATGAGATTAAAATGGAGTTCCCTAAAAGTGAACGCGCTTTTTATGAAATTACTTTAAAGGAATTAAATAAGCAGTTTAAGCCTACGGATCTTTTGTATAGTTTTGAAGGCGTGCAGCCTACTATGACAAAATATGGCTTCATGATTTTGATGAGCGATGAAATCGTATTGTCACTTCATTCAGCAGGTCTTTTTCCAAAAGCAAATCTCGAGCGTATTCCAATGAAGAAGGTCACAGAAGTTGATTTTGATATCTCTCCAACACCATTCGGAAATCCTGCTAATTTTGGTCTTGGTATAATCCATATCACATACAGCAAAACGTTCGGAACTAAAACATTCACTATTCGTAATATCGCTGAACATAATTTGGACAATCTTGTAGCACGTATACGGGAACTGGTTGAACAGTCAAAAAAAGCTTAACTGCGAATATAACAGTTTGCAAATGGGATGGAGAAACAAGAAAGATTCGATCTGTTTAGGTATATAGTACTTATCTTTAGCATTTCAATCTACGATGACATCACATCGAGACGTCAAAGTCACCTACCTTCCGAAAATCACTATTCGTGGCTTACGATATGCGGATGCGACATTGACGATAAACACGTACTCTCACGTATTGCACACTTTACAGTCGGATACGGCCATGCAATTTGAACAGCTTTTAAAACGCAAAAAACCGCTCAACAGAGCGGTTCGTAAGAAAAATCCTGATTTTCACACTAAGTGTGCAATGAATGTGCAATGGGATTTTCTGAAGGGCTAGAAATGGCTTAAGCCTGCGGTTTTTTCCGTCGCAAACCATAATACTGGTAGAACTGAACTTCAATATTCCCGTTATACAGCTTACGGCGTTTCGTCGCCGGGCGGCCGAATGCTTTTTCGAACTCGACGTACGACGTGATCATATAGACACTGTAGTACGGGAATTCACGGAACGCATTGCCGATCTTCCGGTACAGCTGGTGGACTTCACGTGCGTCTTCGAGACGTTCCCCGTACGGCGGGTTCCCGATGATGACACCGAAGTCTTCCTTCGGCTTGAAGTCAGCTGCATCGCGTTGCATGACGTTGATTGCGTCCCGGACGTCTGCTAGCTCGGCATTTTGTTTTGCGAGCTTGACCATCTCCGGATCCGTATCGTTGGCATAGATTTTGAGCGGCTTGTCCCACTCGGCTTTGTCGTTCGCTTCCTTGATTGCATCGAACCAGGCTTTTTTCGGAATACAGGTCCATTCTTGCGACGCAAATTCACGGTTGATCCCCGGCGCGATATTCCGGCCGATCATTGCGGCTTCGATCGCCAATGTCCCTGAACCCGTAAAGACGTCGTAGAGCGGCATATCCGGCTTCCAGTTCGTCAGCATCAGCATTGCGGCTGCCATCGTCTCTTTCAATGGTGCCGCCGAATGGAACTCACGGTAGCCGCGTTTGTGAAGCGCATCGCCTGACGTATCAATCGTCAGCGTTGCGATGTCTTTTAAGAGCGCGACTTCGATCGGGAAGCTGGCACCGGTTTTTGGTAACCACTCGTCGCCCATGTTGTAGGCTTCCTGCATGTGCGAGACGATCGCTTTTTCGGTGATCTTCTGACAGTCACGGATGGAGAACAACTTCGATTTGACCGAACGGCCATTGACGACGTAGTTCGCTTCCCACGGCAACAGTTCGCTCCACGGGAGGTCTTTGACCTGATCAAATAATTTTTCGAATGATGTCGCTTTGAATTCGGCGACGACGAGTTTGACGCGGTCTGCCGTCCGTAACCAGAGGTTGAGACGCGGAATGTCCTCGAGTTCACAATCGATGTAGACTTTTCCGTCCTCGACCGTACACTCGTATCCTAAATCGCGGACTTCCTTGGCGACGAGGGATTCGATTCCCATTGCCGCTGTCGCGATGACTAAACGTTTTGCCATGATTGTTCACGCTCCTACCTGTTTCTAGAATTTCCAAAATCATTTCAATAAAAAAAGAGCCCAGTTGGACCTGGACTCTCGTTCAAAGTAAAAATAACAGCCTATGTGGTCCTGTAAGCCATGTTCTGTTCCCTAGTGTTGCAAACGGTTTGACCCTCACACGCGGGCGACAATCATCTATCTCCGTATTTACATACGCTCTCCTTCGCGTTCAGTTCCGCTCCGGAAATTCCCCTACCAAATTTGGGTTTCTCGCTCGTGGGGTTTACCTCGTTCCACCCTTACTGTTTCCAGTAAGGCTCCGTCACTGTGGCACTTTCAAGAAGTTTCGGCCATATCCGAAGACTTAGGCGTTCCTTCTGCCGTCAGCACGACGCTGCCTACACTTATCTTTTCGTGTAGCACGATCACTACAACCATCGCAGGTTGTGCGAGCATGGACTTTCCTCAAAGCACCGAAGTGCCCCGCAATTGTCCGAACCAACATAGTCACTGCTTAACAGTGTAGCGCACGTAAGCGTTTCTAGCAAGAGGTATTTCGCGTTTAGTGGGCGGAAAAGTTGCAATTCTCCCTGAATTTACGGTATAGTACAATGGTTCAGAAAGGGGCATATACCATGAAAAAACGACGCTCTGGTACGAACCAGCGTACCGTACGGAAGTTGACGTTCTTGATCGAGATTGATGAAATCAAGGCTCTTCACCTCCGGAACGGCATTTTTGCCTTTTACCGCAAGGGTGAACTCATCCATGCGTTCGAGCCATTTAATGTAAAACAACCTGATACATTTTCGAAACGGAGTTACCATTTTGACCAGCATGACATCTTATTGATGAATGAACGGTTCCCGCAACAGATTCCGCTTTACGATGAGGCGATGACGTTACGGTCGTGGGCGAATCAAGTCGAATACGGTCTGTATCAGCTGATCGATTCAGGACGCTTGTCGTTCATCCATGAAGACGATACCGGGTACAAAATGGAAGCAACGATTCAATGGACCAGCGAAGCGCTAGACGTTCCGACGCCCATCTATAAAAAAGGAAAAGACCCAAAGTAAATACTTTGAGTCCTTAACGAGCTGTCTCTCCTGAGGTGAGACGGCTTTTTTTGTTGTTATTTGACGGTGATGACCCGCTCCGTCACGCGTGTATGACGTCCGTAATATGATTTAAAGACGAGTTTATATTTCCCCTTCTCCTTCAAAGTGTAAGTGTATTTATGCGCTCCATCACGGAGGTATCCGTTGGAGAATGTTTTAACGATATTTCCATCTTTATACAGACGAATCAGTGTTTTTGCGTAAGAATACTCATTAAAGTAAAACGCAAATGGTTGATTTGGTTTTAAGATGGATGGCACAGATACTTTTGAGACCGGTGCCGGAATCGTTGCAAGCATGCCCGCACTTAGACGACCTGACCCGTAACGTAACGACGTATCACCTGCTCTTTTCACAGCTGCCGCATATAACTTAGTTCGAAGTGCTCCGCTCGAAATGAACGGATTCTTCGATTTTGCAAGCGCAATAACGCCGCTGACGATCGGTGTCGCCATCGAGGTTCCGTCGAGATAGCCGTATTTGTTGCCGACCATCGTCGAATACACCCCTTCACCGGGTGCCATGATGTTCAGCCCTCTGCCGTAGTTCGAGAACGTCGAAGCGCGCCCGAGTGTCCCGACTGAACCGACGGCAATGACCGAGTTCATTGAGGCCGGGAATAGCAGTTTATTGCGGCCGTCGTTTCCGGCTGCACTGACGACGATGATGTTTTTCGCTTCCGCTTTTTTAATCGCGGCTTCCATGTACGGATCATATTCATATTGACCGAGCGACAGATTGATTACGTCGGCCCCTTGGGAAATGGCATACAGAACGCCGTCTCCGATATCGATCGAACTGGCGAAGTCGCCGTCAAAGACGTCGGCCCCGATCAGTTTGACACCGGATGCGACTCCGACGATGCCTTTTCCGTCTTCCGCTGCCGCCACAATTCCCGCGACATGCGTCCCGTGATCGTCCGGTTTCCGGATGCCGGAAATCGTCGTCGTCTTATAGATGACGTTTTTGAATTCGGAGTGATTGACATCAATCGCATCATCGATGATCGCCACACGAACATCGGATTTACCGCGACTGTACTTCCAGTAAGTAGGAATACGCGATTGATCGAGATATGTCTGTTGCAATTGTGCGGAATCCGTCGCCTTTTCAACGACACTGACCGGAATCAGGTCGGCATCGACATCTTCTTTGTCGACATGCGGCAACGGTTCGACGAGTGAGAATCCGTCCTGTTTCAACTCCCGGACTTCCTGCAGACCCTGTTCCGCAAGCCACGTTTGTTTTTGTTGCTCGTTAAATGTTGGATCATACTGCACATATTGAGAATTAGCGAACGCAGAAGTAGGTAACCCTACGACGACAGCAAATGTGAGTAGTGCAAGTTTCTTTTTCATTGTGGACCCTGCCCTTCTCTTTTGACACGCCGATTCTATTGATGTGCTGATCCAAACAGACTAAAAAAACGGCATCGTCCCATCGGATTCTTCGCTGACTTCAAATGGAATGATTTTTCCGATCGTGACATAGGAGTAGTAGCGGACGAGAACGGCACGCCAACGTTTCGCATCAATCCCGGTCAAATCTTCTCCGAGCGGTGATCCGTCAAACGTCTCGAACTGTTGGCAGAAGAATGCTTCCTCTGCCTCGTTCCACGTCACGGCTTCTCCGATAAAACCGGTGGAAAACCGTACAAAATCAGCAATCGACGGACCGATGACTTCGGACGGCAACCGTTCACTCATCCGACCCACCAGTTCATATCGATCCCGTTCCGCCTGATCGGCCGCTTCAAGTGAGTGGCACAATAAGACTTCCCGGTTGATTTCAACCAAAACGACATAATCACCTTGCGGCAAATTGACGTGTATCATCCCTACACCCCTTGAATTAAATTCATGCAGTATCTAGATGTCACTTTCTATTGATTAATTTATAATGTCCATTTTCGATCAAACATCAATTCTATCGGTTCGTTATCCTTAGACTTTAACATACGAACCCGTGTCGTATCAATTTGATCGAGTAAATCGGCATCGCCGAGCGAACGGATGACCGGGGCGTCCGACTGCTCAATCCGGGACCGGAACGGTGTCAGTAAATCCTGCTGACCGCTGGCGAGCGCGTACCAAGCGAGGCGGGCAAACGGTTCATCCTTCGCCGTCTCGAGCGCATAACTTTCAAAAATGTCTGGTAAGTAACTGGAAAACTGATCGAGGGCATCAATTCGTTCCGCCAGATCAAGCACCGTCAACCAACTCGGCAACGATAATAACGATTCACTTGACCACCAATCAATCAAATCAATATGTTCTTTAAACAATTGTTGTGCTTCATTGCGGTCGATGAAATGATGCATCGTCTGGATCAATTCGTTCCAGGCAATCGACCAGTACTCTTCCGATGGGTTGGCGGAAATGAAGAACTGGCGATAGACCGTCAACAGTTCCGATACTTCCTGAAGCTGCTCGACTTCGAGCCGTTGATTTAACCGGCTGACTGCTTTTGTGAAATAACTTGGTTCCAGCGTCAATGCCATATAGAGTAATTTTGGGACATCTTTTAATTCACCTTGATCGACCGTCTCGAATAATTCTTGAATCCATTCTGGTTGTGGGTTTGTCATACACTTTTCTCCTCTGCATAGTAAATGTATTTACTATACCCGAAAAAGAATTAATGTAATCCTTTTCCTATAAAGCGCCGATCCGTTTCGCCGTCTCTTCACTGCATAAGACGATCAGCGTCGTATTCGGAGGAATCGGTTCATTCAGCCGCCGGTTCAAATCAAGGCGCTTTCCGTCCGATAAAATCGTCACTCCGTCTTCGAGCAGGACGTGAAAGGCATCCCGAAACGTCTGCCACTCCGGTTTTGCGGAAATCGAGAACATGCCGTCCCCGTCTTTCGTCAACAGGTTAGTCACGATTTTCGAGACACCGGGATGATAGGCGGCAAGAATCGCCATCCGGGCGACGGTCTCGTCGCCGAGCAGCACTTCATCGACTTTAACCTGTTCGAAGCTGTCGAGGTGTTCCT
This sequence comes from Exiguobacterium sp. s145, assembly GCF_018618835.1. NCBI lineage: Bacteria > Bacillati > Bacillota > Bacilli > Caryophanales > Exiguobacterium > Exiguobacterium sp. s145. The sequence goes on from NZ_JACSMV010000002.1 coordinate 270,385, forward strand.
CAAGCATCATCTCAACGATCGTATAAATGTTCGGATTCGCCCGTTCGATGCTTGCCGCGATCAATAGGGTCCGACCATCGGCAAGGGCCGGAGGAATCGAATGATCGGCGAGAATGATCGCCCGTGTCGCCTTTTTAATATTCGCCCGCTGTAATGTCGAGTCGAGCGCCGGATCACCGCTGACATAATGGAACCGTGGATGACTGAACGGTTCCCTTTCAAGATCATCGATCAAGATGACATCTGTCGTTTCCAGCAATTCGTCGATGACGTGTTTCGACCGCCGGCTGTAGCCGAAGACTAACGTATGTCCCGTCTCTTTCACTTGTAATAACCCTCTTTCCTTTTGATTGCGGATCAACTGGACCCCGTCGACGAGTTTCGAAATCAATCCGCCGACGATCCCGATCCCGAAGATGAAGACAAAAATCGTCATGAACCGTCCGAAATCCGTATTCGGGAAAAAGTCCCCGTACCCGACCGTCACGACCGTCGTCATCGTCCAGTAGACGGCGCGGAAGTACGTTCCGAACGTCTCCGGTTCTGCCAGATACATGATCAGGGCGACACCGAACACAAATAAAAACGATGCATAAGCGAGCGTCCGCATCTTCAAAAACGACATCCGCCGTAAAAACCGTAACCAGACCATACTTTTTTCACCCTTTCCGAACATTTCCTGTTTTCGTCCTGTCAATAAGGGCGAAGGAGGTGATACACATGACACAAGCTGAAGAAATCAAAACCAGTTTAGTCGTCGTCTTCGAACGAAACGACAAGGTGACACCAAACGGGGACGCGGTCCTCGCCCGTCGCCGCTTTAACGGTTTGCGGTCGGATCTCGAACCGCAAGTCGTCGCATCGATTGGTCAAGCCATCGGCAAAATGCTTGCCGGTTCGTACACGCACACGGAAATCAGCCGTGATTTCGCTTTACTTAACGCTTAATCCGTTTGACTCATCTAAAAGGAGGAATTAGATGGAACACACGATTGTTTTGACATTCGATACGTTACTCAAAAAGCCGTACCGCTTGCGTCTCGCGGGAGCGAAACCCGATACGTCGGTCGCCGAAATCAAGGCACTCGGGCAACTGATGGTCGACCACGATCCGTTTCATGATGGGCTCGTCAAGTTGAGCCAGGCCGAGCTGCAAAATAGTTCGGAATCTGCCTACATCATTTAAGCGGAGAAAAACTCATCGTCATCATCACCAATAAAGGTGATGGTGACTTTTTTTTGGTATACTAGAATCATCAAGCAACTGGAAAGGAAGTCAATTTATGGCCAAACGCCCTCTTACGCCCCGCGAATGTGAACTCGTCGTCAGCAGCCTCTACGTGATGGAGCTGATTCCATTCGAAGGAATCATGGAACGACTCGAATCAATCACATTGCGAGACATCATCGGACCGGTCGCTGCCGGCGAGATGTCACGGGAGCAGGCTGCCGACGCGCTCGATCAATACATCAAAGTGCGTCGCCGCCGTTTCCGCAACGTCCCTCCGGAACACCTCTGGTCGCTCGACGACCGGATGGAACAGGAAGCTTTACGGATGATCCGCAAACGGGCGCCGTTGACGGCCGGTGAAAAACTGCAGCCAAAAGCCATCCCGTTCGAGATGGGCGATACGGTGGAAATGACGGTGACGGAAGTCCAGGAACGTAACGGAAAAGTCAACGTCATCGGCAAGGTCGGCCAAGTGACGGCGAAACTGCCCGTCGCCAACCGGCAAGCGGTCAAAAGCAGTAAGACGATGTCCGCCTGGATCACCGGAATCGAAAAGAAACCGGCCTTGATCCACCTGTCGACGTCCGATTACGGGAAACACGAACCGTCCGCTGACGTCAAAGAAGCTTATGTTACGGCCATCGCTTCGCTTCGCCAGTACTTCGAGACGATGACGGTCCCGTCGACGGAAGAAGTCGATCTCGCGAAGTCACTCTTCCAACGGATGATCCGTCGTGATCAAAACGACTGGTTCACCGTCTACGTCGCAATGGGTCGTCCGCAACTCGATCACGTCCGGCGCTGGGTCAAAGTCATCCAGATGCTCGGTAAATCGTTACGCGGTGACGAGGAAGCAACACGTTTGCTCGCCTCACAGGAAGACCGGTTCTTCAAGGATGCCTTGCTCCGGGCATGTCGGGCGGCTGAAAAAAGCTTCTCGAACCCTATGTAAGGCATTCGACTACGAGGAAGTCTTTTCCTCGTTTGTTTTAAAATCATTTTTCAATGACGGTCCCCCATCTGGTTCGGCGATGAAGGGGATCGTTTTGCTGTTCACAGAAAAAAAGACCGCCGGCGTCGGCCGGCGGTCTAACGAATTATGCGATATCAACTGTTGATTCTAATGCCCGGCAGGTCCGGCGCACGGTCGGAAGGAAATCCGTCCGTTTGGCGACTCCGCCTTCAATCAAAAAGTGCTGGACGCCTTTCGTGCGTTGAATGGCCGTCAAGACAGTGACCAGTTCGACGAACCAGTTCGAGATCAGTTCGACGACCTGTTCATCAAATGCTGCTGCTCCATACACATCATACCCGTTCTCGCAGAGATGGTTCGGGAAACGTTCCTTGAACCGAAAAATCAGTGTAGCCGTTGTCGGAATGTAAAAGTGATCGAAGATGATCCGTTGTTCTTGATCTGTTTCTTTCTCCGTCAGTCCATCCATCATCAACTTCGGTTGACTCCCGATATCCAGAGTCCAACTTGTTTTCTTTCGTTCGCCAGTGGAAGTGATCGTTCGCATGGTTTCGTCCATCTCCTTTGATGTGTAAGCGTTTACCTCTTCATTTTACAAGCCAATCGACGATTCCTGCAACCGTCAAAATCTTAAAAATGAACGATGACTTCATCTGACATTCAGTCTATCAAATTTCGCTTGTTTTGACGATGTCAGTAATTAACAACCTCATTCCCATTTAGCTGTTTTTTAAATCCACTCTGCTCTTGTTTCATGTTAAAAACCGGACACGATCCATCAATCTTTGAAGAAGGTGTGACCGCTCTCACCGTTGCACGGGAACAGACTTTGCAAAAAAACTATTAGCGCCTTGCGAAATATGATACCATTCAGTGGAATCACAGAAAGAGGAGAGAACAATATGCGAAAAGTTTTTCGATTAAGCATCTTGTTCGTACTGATCGTCCTCATCGGTAGTAGCATCATCTACTGGCAAAACCGGGAACGCGTCCAAAATGAGCTGTATCGTACCTATTATGGACAGTACGGTGTCCCAGCCGAGAATATCGACATCTACGAACAAGCCGGTGACCGCTACGAGGTCGATTGGAAGTTACTTGCCGCAATCCATCGCGTCGAGACCATCTTCTCAAAATCGTCCGCGATGCAGTCTTCCGTCGGCGCACTCGGCCCTTTCCAGTTCATGCCGAAAACATGGGTCGGTTGGGGATATGAAGGCGGAACGTCACTTGGCGACATCGAGCATGACGGAATTGACTTAACCGATCCAGAAGCCATCAAACAATACGGTGGACTGGGTGTCGATGCAAACGGAGACGGCAAAGCCGATCCGACGGATTTGACGGACAGCGCGCATACGGCCGCAAAGTACCTCAATCAGCACGACGTCACGAAAAATTCTGACCGAGGAACGCTTGAATCTGCCCTGTTTGAATACAATCGCAGTGAACAGTATGTCATTGACGTCCTCAACCAATACGATGCCTATCAACAAAAAATCGAATTGATTGATGCGAACGATCTCGATTTCAAGAAACAGACACTTGCCCAACTCCTTCGCATCAGCTTACGTTTGACCAACTAAAAGGAGGCACTACCATGACACAACCCGATCGTTCGTCATTGACGATTGAGGAATCGTCAATCCGCGTCCAGACGACGTTTGACGAAGCAAAAACAAAACGTTATCTCCGGAGCTACATCTTTGATGATGTGACGGACGGCGCGCACGTAGCCGCCCTAATTTACACACCGCGGACGACGGATGCCTTTTTATCCGGCACGACAACGCAGCGTGCGTATAATTTGATGAAGAAGCACATTGAAGATCCAATCAAACAATACGATATCATCAGTCTGATGCCGGACCTGCTGGTCAGTGAAGACTTGCCGTTCGCCCAAGCCAGTTTTGACGACATCAATTACGAATTCGTCGAACAGACGTTACGCCGGGTCAAGGAAACGAACGGTGTCGTCTTGTGTGGTTGGGGTTCACCCGGCCGACTGATGCACCATTTGCCGGCTTACGAAAAGCTGTTTGACCAGTATGCCGACATTCTGTATTGTTCCGGTATCACTTCAAAAGGTGAACCGAACCATCTCCGGCTGACCGTCGATGACAGTCCGATGATTACGTATCCGGATATGAAGCTGAAAGCGAAGAAATTAAAACGTAAATGATCGTACTAAAGGTGTTCTTTCCGCAGGTTGCGGAAGAACACCTTTTTAACTTCTTTTATCTCACAATTGGAAACGAATCTTCCCATTATTCTCCCCTTTACAAATTAACAGGACGTAAACGAACAGCTCAGTCATCTATACAAAAAAGAAGCGATGGACGTGTCCACCGCTTCTTTTGAATGTTCGGAGATCTCCCTCGTCTTCATCCGACTCCTGCAGAGAAAAGCGGATGAAAAGAGAGTGAGAGCTTGCGGCACCTTACTTTGTTGTTAGAACAACATGATTTCAAGCAGACAGTCGACCAAATCTTTCTCAAGATCCAGCGCCTGCAACTGATGCATCATATTGACCGGATCCAGTCGCTGTGACAGCAAACGGTACAAGCGGTCTTTCAAGTCGTAACCGATCTCCGCCTGGTCGAGGAACGTATAGAGCCGCTCCATCCGGTTATCGTTCGTCGACATGTCGACCTGGAGCGACAGGACTTGTGTCTCTCCGATTTCGCCGAGTTCAACGGACAACGATTGGGTCTTATGGTCATAACGGCTCGGCAACACTTCTCCGTCCCGGGAGACGTGTCCTTCGTTGACACCACGCAGAATCAGTGTCACTTCGCGTTTTTCCGGCAACAGTTCCCGTTTACCGAACGGCGTTGCAATCGTCAACGTCCGGGCCGCCCAGTCGAGTTCAAATGCCGTCTCTACATTCTCCCCGTCCCGGTGTGCGACACCGACATTGTCATCTTCAAACAACGTGAACTGGTTCGAGGCGCCCGGGAAAACAAGCAGTTCGAGATGCTCCGGATTGTGGAGCGCGTTCGAATGCTCGAGGTGTTGACCGAGCGGAATGATGGCTCCGGCTTTCGCAAGGACCCCTTGATCCTCGAGCTTACGGAACAGACGCATCTGTTTTCCGCCCGTGTACCGGTGACCGGTGAAGAAATCAAACCAGTCCCCTTCCGGCAACCAGGCCGTTGTCGCTGCGACGTGCAGCTTCGGATTCATCGGCTCGACGATCGGTGTGACCATCAGTTCCGTCCCGAAATAATATTGGTTCGGAACCGCATACGCCAGTTCGTCTTCCGGATGCTCATAGTACATCGGCGAGACGAGCGGCAGACCGTCAAAGTGATTGCGGGCGTTCATCGTATAGATGTACGGGACGAGCTGATGACGAAGTCGTAAATACTTCTTCATCACCTGTTCCGACTCAACCGAGTAACGCCACGGCTCTTTCCCGTTGAAGATACTCATCGTGCTGTGGAGACGCATGATCGGGCTGAAGACGCCGTACTGGAGCCAACGCGTCGACAGTTCGTCGTCCTTCTCCCCACGCTGGTGACCGCCGATATCATGACTCCACCAGCCGTAGCCGATGTTTGAGGCCGTCGCCGTGAAGTACGGCTGGAACTTGAGCGATGCCCAGGAAATCAACGTATCGCCCGAGAAACCGACCGGATAACGGTGACTGCCGGGTCCGGCATACCGCGAGAAGATCAACGGACGGTTGCCGTCCCGCGCGATATCGAGCGCATGGTAATGATTGAGCATCCAGAGCGGATCAAGCCCCTTCATCTTCGAGTTGGCGCCCTGTTGCCAGTCAATCCACCAGAAATCGACCCCATCGGCTTCGTGCGGGTGATGCAACTTCGTGAAATAGTGTTCGATGAAATCGCGGTCCGAGAAGTCGAACGGAATCCGGTCTTCCGTATCCGGATCAACCCCCATCGCAACCGCCATCGCCTCATACGCTTCTTCGAATCCACGGACACCGTCGGCCGGGTGCAGATTGAGTGTCACCATCCGGTCGTCATCCTTTAACCATTGCAGGAACCCTTTTGGATCCGGGAACAGATCGCGGTTCCACGTGTAGCCCGTCCAGCCGCTGCCGTATTTCTCCGGAATGTCCGTCACGTGCCAGTCCATGTCGATGACGCTGACCGAAAACGGCACATCTTCCGTCTTGAAGCGGGTCATTAAATCCTTGTATTCTTTTTCGTTATAGCGCCAGTAGCGGCTCCACCAGTTCCCGAGCACTTGCCGCGGTAACATCGGTGTCGGACCGGTCAGGCGGTAAAAGTCTTTCAGCGCCTGTTTGTAGTCGTGACCGTAACCGAAGTAATAGATGTCTTGCGCTCCTTCTTGACGGGGTTCGACGAAATGATCCTCCGTCAGGACGAACGACGCGGAGTCGTCAATGGCCGCATAGCCTTGGCGGGAGATGATTCCTTCTTCGAGCGGAATCTCCCCGTCGGCATGGTCAAGTGTCCGCGCCGTTCCTTTAAGCGTCCGGAGCGGTCCGCCGTACGTGTAGCGGCTGTAATACGTACTGAAGTTTCCAAGGACGTCGATGTAGAGGGTGTTCGACGCAAACGGTCCTTTCGTATAATGCAAATGGACGTGTTCCGTGATAATTTGCAACTCCGTTTCGTCTTCGACGATCCGGTACGACGGCACTGGGAAATCACGGTACCAAACGGTTTGCGTCGGCCGATCTTCGAATTGTCCGTCCGCTGCGTACTCGAGTCGAATCAGGCGACTGGTGAGAACGGTGAAGCGGTATGTGTCGCCTTGGACAATCGCTTCCGGTCGTGCCAATGGTTTCATGTCTCGGGTATAGAAATGGGATTCGTCAATTGTGCGCATACGGGATCAGGACGCGAACGTCCTTGTCACTTCCTTCCAAAAATTAAGTGTGCAACCGATTACACTATTAGTGTATAAGAATTGTTGTTCCCGTTTCAAGTGACAGTTAATCAAAAAACGCACCAGTCCTTTGAAAATCAAGGACGGTACGCTTGTGATCATAACAATGGTGAAATCAAACGGGAGAACGATTCAAAAATCCGGAACCGCATCGGCCGTTTGACATAATCCGCCGAGGACAACTGAATCGAGACGTCGAAATCATCGATGAAATCGCGTTCGAGCCGGGCGGCACTATCGGAATCATACATAAAGGCCATCAGTTCGTAGTTCAAAACGAAGCTCCGGATATCCATGTTCGCCGTTCCGACGACGGCAATCTTTCCATCGACGAGGAACAGTTTGGCATGGATGAAGTGCCGGTTATACGTATAAATTTTGACTCCATCTTTTAACAAAGGTCCGAAATAGGACCGGGTTCCATAGTAGGAGGTAAAACTGTCTCCCTTACCCGGTGTCAGAATCCGGACGTCCAGTCCGGCACGGGCCGCAAGACGGAGCAATGTCATCGTCTCGTTATCCGGAATCAGATACGGCGTCGAAATCCAGATCGAGCGCTGGGCCGAGATGATGGCGGCAATCAACGCGTTCCGGATCGCCGGATCTTTTGACGTCGGTCCACTCGTCACGATCTGGACCGCGCCGTCGGTCTCGACATCGTATTTCGGGAAGTATTGATCGATTGCCCCTTCGCCGGCAAACGTCTCCCACGTATCACTGCCTTCTATATGGGCATAGAGCCAATCGTCGAGGAACGTTGCCTGCAGTTCCTTGACGGCCCGTCCTTCGAGCCGAAGGTGGGTATCGCGCCAAAAGCCGAACTTCTTACTTTTACCGTCATACTCGTCGCCGACGTTCAGTCCACCGGTAAAACCGATTTTGCCATCGACGACAACGATTTTCCGGTGATTGCGGAAGTTCGCCGTAAAGATGAACAACGGACTGGAGATGGGATCATAGGCGGCAATCTTTGCCCCGGCTTCCCGGAGCGGTTTCAAAAATCCTTCGCCGAGCATGTAACTGCCAAGACCGTCAAACATGAACCGGACTTCGACCCCGTCATTCAACCGGTCAATCAATGCTTCCCGGATCGCCTGTCCGGTCTCGTCGTTCCGGTAAATGTAGTATTGGATATGGACATGATGCTTGGCGGAGCGGATCATCCGGAGAATTTCCGGGAACGTCTCGTTACCGTTCGTCAGGATTTGACTGGCAGTATGGACATCAACGCCACCGCCGCCAAAGTTCCGAATCGTATTGGCCAGCTTCAGGTGATTCGGCGGCAACTCACTGACCGCGAGCGACCGGACGGGACGGATTGCCTGTTTCAGCAACATCCGTTCATCGTGCGACCGCCGGTTCCGGCGACGGCGGCGCGGATTGCGCCCGAACATCATCCAGATGATGACACCGAGAATCGGTAAGAAGATCAAAACTAAAAACCAGGCAATCGTCGACTCCGCCGTCCGGTTCTCGATGAAGATGATCATGATGACGGCCAAGGGTACGACGGTCGCGGAAATCGTCAAAACATAAAACAGGTAGCCCAATTGGTATAGTCCCCAAATGATTCCGCCTGCGACTAAAAACACGAGCGCGAACTGTAAAATCCGATTGCGCACTAGACTTCCTCCTCTGTAACGTACTCTGTTCTTCTAATTCCCTGTCTTCTCTAAAAATATAGCAAAAAAAGAAACCACAGATGTGATTTCTTGAAAAGTTGACCTATTTTGAAAAATTCAGATCGTATAGCTCGCGTCCCGGAATCGGATCACTCAGGCTGACCCAATCCGTTTCGTCCTCTTGAACGAGGCAGGTGTCGAACTCCGCTTCAAGCGTTACCTGATCGAAACCAATCCCGATCAAGACCAACTCCGTCCGGCGATCCGCGACTGACTCGAAGCGTCCGGCGTATTCCATATTCGACGCATATCCCGCCTGATGGAACTGCAAGGCGATTTCCGGGCGCGTCGCAAGGTAGACAAAACCCTTCGCGCGAACGATTTCTTCCGGCCAGGCCTCAATCAGTGCCATCAACCGTTCGGGATGAAACGGGACATCGCGCTTGTAGACGAACGAGCTGATCCCGTATTCTTCCGTTTCCGGGACGTGTTCCTCCGCGTTCAGCTCACGGATCCAGCCGGCACTTGCTGCCGCCTGTTCGAAGTCAAACAGATCAACGTCAAGAATCTCAGCCGGATCGACTTGCCCGTGGGTCGTCTCAATCAGTTTGGCGATCGGATTGAGCGCCTTTAAGTAGCTTGTGACATCATGTTTTCCCGACTCGGTCAACCGGTCGATCCTGTTCAGCAAAATGATATCCGCGAACTCGACCTGATCGACGAGGAGATCGACGACTTCCCGGACATCCGTCTCGTCGACCGCCTGTTGCCGCTCAATCAACGATTCACCGGACTCAAAGTCTTTCAGGAAACGATAGCCGTCGATGACCGTCACCATCGCATTGATTTTTGTCGTCTCCGTCAAATCGATCTGACTGTCTTCGTCAAGATATGTAAACGTCTGCGCAATCGGAATCGGTTCCGAAATCCCGCTCGATTCGATGACGATGCCGTCGATATCGCCTTGCTCGACGAGACGCCGGACTTCGAGCAATAAATCGTCCCGCAGCGTACAGCAGATGCAACCGTTCGATAGCGTCACGAATGATTCTTCCGTCCGTGAAAAGCCGCCTTGTTCAATCAACACGGCGTCGATATTGACTTCACTCATGTCGTTGACGATGATGGCCAGCTTGCGTCCTTGCCGGTTGTTCAACAGATGATTTAATACAGTTGTCTTGCCGGCACCCAGGTAGCCGGACAAGACGGTGATCGGAATCGGGTTCATACACAGTCTCCTTTTTAAATCGGAATCATTACGTTTTAAATAGTAATCGTTCCGGTTTAGCCTGTCAACTGCTGTTTTACACTATGAAAAAATTCCCGCTTCCATGACAATCCTCAAGGCGTCATGGAAACGGGATCCAGGAATCAGACTTATTTAAAAAAGGCGTTGCGGATCAAGCGGACGATTGTTGTCGCGGCCTCTTCCGAAAAACCGGCAATCGTATAATGATTCGTGTCCGTAATGACGTGAAATTCCGCGTCCGGCAAACTCGCAGCAAACCGTTCATGCGCCGCATTGATCCGCTTCGTCAGTTCCGGGTTCAGCCAGTTCTCGGGCATTCCGCCGGCCCAGTCCGATGCGGATAACACGAGGACCGGCGGCGTGATATGCTCGACGACTTCCAAGACATGCTGGTTATTCGCTTCGACTGCCTGCCACTCATCCAGCGTCCCCCGCCAGTGGTTTTTCCGTGCCATGTTCCGCCACATCGGAATGCGGTCGGCTTCCGGCAGACTCGTAAACATACGCGCGCCGAGATCATCCGGAATCAGCCAGGCGAGTGGCCGGACATGACTTAAAACATACAAAAAACGGTTCCATTCCTCCTGCGTCCGTTCGTACCAGTTCGGCAATTCGGCATCAACTTCCGGATGCGACGGGTCGAGCAGAACGATTCCTGCCGTCTCGTCCGGACGGCGGCGTCCGAGTTCAAGCGAGATGTAGGCACCGAGGGAATGCCCGATGAAGACGAACGGTCCTTTAATCCCAAGCAATGCGAGGACCCGTTCCAGTTCGTCCGCTTGTTGCGTAAACAGGCGTTTCGTTTTACCACGGGTCGACTTGCCGTACCCGAGCCGGGAGTATTCAAAGACCCGTCCCTGTTTCAGAAGTTCCCCGCGGAGCCAGCCCCATTGGTAATGACTCGACATCATTCCATGATCAAGAATGAATGTCACATTGCCCGTCCCTGTCAAACGTGTATCAAAGCGGCCGTCTGCTGTATCGACAATCCGTTCCATTATAAATCCTCTCCTATTCAAACAAATCCAGCTTGATGTCATACCCAAGCAGGTTCAAGTAATCAAATAACTGTGACCGGTGGTGGTACAAATGGACAGCTGCTTCCAGCAGCCAACCGGTCGTGCTGTCGGTGACGCCCCAGTAGGTCGTCTCCGTCGAAAAATCGGCCATAAGCCGATCTTGATAATACTGCCACGACTGGTCCAGCCGGTCGACAAGTTGCTCCGGCAGCACCGGAACGGCATAGAACTGTGCCATCTCGTCCGCTGTCGCCCCTGTTGCAATCCGCAGATCGGCTTCGAATAGGACTGCGAGATGGACCGCGACTTCATAGACGGACCGTTTGCCGGGAATCGGACGTTTATCCCAGTCTTCCGGCTGAATCAGTTGAATCAACGCACGGGTCGTCCGGACCCCGACACCAACATGCCGGTCAAGTGCCTGTTGCCAGTCCGTCATTGTGACCACCAGGCCAGTGCCCGCTGCTCCATCGTTTTGACGAAGCTGTCCTTGCCGGCAATGTAGGCGCTGATGTCTTCCGGATACTGGTGTGCCAGGCGTTCTTTGATTGTACTGTAGGCTTCGACTTCCTCCGGGTGCTGCCGCAAGTAATCCCGGAAGACAACGTGGCGCATGATTTCCGGATTGCCGTCCACATAGAGGTGAATATGGTGTGTCCGGTTGTCGCCGCCTTTTCGGTAATAGCGGCGACCCGGCATCCCGAACTCCCCTTTGGCTTCATAGCCGATCTGTTCCATCGCGGCGTCAAACGCTTCGATCCCGTCGAGTGAATCGACGACCGGCAGAATATCAAGAATCGGTTTAGCCGATAATCCCGGGACCGATGTACTGCCGATATGATGAACCGCCAGCAGACGGTCTCCGAAAATGGCTCTTAATCGATCCGCTTCCTGTTCAAATGCCTCCGGCCACGATGTTTGATATGGTGTGACGATGACTTGCCGCATGCTATCCGCTCCCCTCGTTATTAGTATGCCAGTTTTTTCCGCAAAACTAAAACGACTCCTCAGATGAGAAGCCGTTTTCCTGCCTTATTTTTTCGTGATGAAGTAACGCGATTGATCGAGACGATCAGATGCTGTATAGATGTTCATCTTGTATGACCCTGTCGCAAGACCGGTCCGCATCTTCAGGACGTAGTTATAGCTACCGGTTTTGTGATTTCAGTCAAACACCTTTGTAGTATGCGTAATCAAGTTCTTCCATTACTTTTTTAGAAAAGACTGATGAATTGTAAACAACTCGTTTCTTGTCGATGACCGGTGTCCCAACCGTAACGGTTGCTTCTTTTTTCATGAAACCAAGCTCCGAGACGACCGTCAATTTGTCACGCAGTTTGACCGGACGGACGGTAACGGCATACTTGCCGGTTTCGTCGGCTGTCGTCGTGCCAAGGACCGTCGTGCCACGTTTGACTGTGACTTTTGCTCCGGCGACCGCTTTACCGGTAACGACTTTTGCTCCCGGTTTGACAGCGCTGACGCTGACGTTAAAGTCTTTCATCGGGACGTCGAGTTTAAACTTCAGGAACGTCCCTGTCTCACCAGCGCGTTTAACACCTGTGTTCGTGATGCCTTCATACCGTTTCGTATAGTCGGCAGCAGCTTCGGCTGAATCGAAGTCCACCGTGATCGGTTTACTCGCAACGAGTGACCAGTTGTTGTCCGCTTGATAATCAACCGGCTGTTTTGCTTTGATGAAGTCCGAGATGACGTTGCGTGTTTCATAAGCCGATTTGTAGACGATTTTCTTTCCTTGACCAAGGCCCGGGAAAGTCGCACTGCCGGCTCGGTAGTTGTTGGTAGCGACGAGGAACTCCTGATTGTCCTTGATTTCCTTGCCTTGGTACTTAATGTTTTGAACGCGGCTTGCGTCTTCCTTGACGACCACCCCGTTATAGTCAAACTTCGCCGGTTTCGTGATGTCGATGTCGTATGTCAAACCATCGAGAATATCGAAGTTGTAGCTGCGGAAGTCTTTGTTCAACAAATCTGTTTTCGCATCTGTCACTTCATTGAATTGACCGGCTGACATTTCGAGCCAGTTTTTGACGTCGGCACCCGTCACTTTGACAACTTCGAGTGTGTTCGGATAGACATACAGATCGGCGACGTTTTTCAACGCGATCGGACCTTTTTTGATCAACGTATAGTCAGACGCATTGACTTGATTGCGCCCGCCTGTTTTAAACGGTGCACCTGCTGACAATAACGGAAGATCTTTATATTTCGCAAGATCCGCATTTTCTTTGAGTTGTTTCTCGACATACCATTTTTGAGCGTTCGTGACGAACTGAACCGAGTCATCATCTTGCGCGAGTGCGAAGAAGCTTTGGATATCGTCATTAATCGTACCGACTTCTTGACGAATATAAGCAAGCGTTCCTTCATGCGCTTTTTCAATCAACTTGACAGCACCGGCATCAGCCGCCGTGTCTTTTGTCACGTCTGCCAGTTTTGATCCGGCTGTATCGACGACCCATTTCTCGCCGTCCTGCTTCAATTGCAAATCAATCACGCCGACGTTTTTCCCTTGTGTGTTGGCCATGACAACCGGTTTACCGTTGATAAGACCGTTTGCTGCGTCGACGTTCGGTAAGTTATTGAACGCTAATGTTTTGTCCGGGAATTTTCCGTGCTGGTGACCGGTCATCAAGACATCGATGTCCGCGATTTTTGTCAACGCGTACCCGACGTTTTCATCGCCGTCTTTTTGATCCGCTGTATCACCGATTCCTGTGTGCGCAAGTGCGACGACGACGTCGGCACCGGCATCTTTTAATTTTTTCGCCGTTGCTTTAGCAACCGGTACGATATCTTCCGCTGTCACTTTTCCTGTCAGATTGCCGGCATCCCACGCCATGATTTGTGGTGTGACGACTCCGAAGACACCGACTTTGACCGTTTTCATCTGACCGTTTTGGTCTTTGACTTGACGTTCGATGATTTGATAATCCTTCCCGTCCGTGTTGAACTCGGACACGATCGGTTTTTTCGTAACAGCATCGAGGACATTCGAGTTGACGAATTTGATTTCACCGCTTGATGCTTTCATCGCTGACTTCAGGAAGTCGAGTCCGAAGTTGAACTCGTGGTTCCCGAGTGTGACGGCGTCATAACCGATGTATTCCATTAATTCGTACATCGGGTGTTTCCCTTCGTTGCCTTTGTCGTATTGATTTTTGACGTAATCGCCAAATGGTGTCCCTTGTAATGTATCGCCATTGTCGAATACAAAGCTGTTGGCTTCGCCGACGACGTTTTGTTCCTGTTTGATGACGGTTGCGGCTTTGACAAGACCAATCGTCTCATCCTGCGCATCCTTGAAGTAATCGTAGTTCATCGAGTTTGTATGTAAATCAGTAGTCTCTAAAAAACGGAGCTTGACGACGCTGTTGTCGGCAGCGAGTGTCTTGACTTGAATGACGGGTGCAAGCATCGGTGCGATCAACGTGCTGGCAATAACGATTTTTGTGACTTGTTTCATCTGATTTCCCCCTAAATAGAAATGACTGCTCAACTAATTTAACACGCTTTCATTGTAGCTTATAGCGACTTTGTATAGGTCGGACATCCGTCTTATTTAACCTTCTTAACTAATTTCAAATACTGGTTTAATAATCTTCAAACAGCCTTTACATGTTAAATCAAAAACGCCGGCCTTCCCTCTCAGGTCGACCGGCGTCATTGGTTATACAGTTGGTTTTCGTTTGATGACAAATCCGATCAATCCGGCAATCAATGCCATCCCCGCAGCATAAAGCGGCGTCAGTCCGGCCGGTTGCTGGGAAAACTGCAACAAGGCTTCGTTACGCCAAGCGACCGTAAAGTCCGCCGTCGTCGCTTGAGCAACCAGGAAACTGGTGACTCCGACAAGGACCGCAAAAACAATCGGATCGAGAATCGTCTTGAACGCCCGGATACTGACAAGCAGATAGAGAATGAACGGTATCAGGATCAGGACCCAGTACGCACTCTCCGAGTCAATCGGCTCCGGCGTGACACCCGCCGATTCGGCATCAAGTGCTTGAATCGTCTGCCTTGCGATACCGTAATCGACCGGATCGAGATTCAGCTGAGTATCCGATAAATCGGGCCGCTCTCCGCCAAGAATCGTCAACAGTTGCTCCGTCACCCGGTCGGTATCAACTTCTGCCAGGACATCCTCAATCGATTGATTTAACTTTCCGGTCGAGGTCTCCCCGTTCAGCATCGTCACCGGTACATCAACATCTGCTCCAAGAAGATTTGCTTTGTAGGCAACCTGTCCGCCGTGCAACAAGTCGTACATGCCGCCGCTGCCGGCATCGAGACTGGCGACCGTCAAGGCCGTCCGAAGGGCCGAATCGCCGTCATACTGTGTTTCATCCGTAACGACGAGATACAGCTGGAGACAACTCGCAAACATCAGGACAAGCAGGCTCCCCCGGGCGGCCGCTGACAAACCGGATAACCCTTGCGGATAAAGTGCCAGATAACTTAACGCAATCATGATGGCGAGCGCAAGCAACCCTTGTGTCAACACACCGTCTTGGAACGATAAAAAGGAAATCGAGTCACTGCGCTGAACGAGCATGAACCAACCGATCCAAGCCGTCACTAAAAAACTGACGGACCGGACTGTCCAGCCGAGCCGGTTTGCTTTAATCCGCATTAGTAAAAAGAGAATAAAAACAAATACGATACCGAATACAGACAGCAAAAGGGAACCATATGTCACGTCGAAGGTCAGCGGTGACAAGACTTGATTCAAATCAATCCCAAAGATCGACAGGACATCTCCGGCCGAACTGGCTCCGAGTAATTGGTTGATGATTGCTTCCCGGACGGCAGACGGCATCGTCACGTCGAGTCCGCCGACGAACAGCAGCATTAACGTCACCGTCACATCATTACTGCCCCAGGTGACACCCGCATCCTGCATTTGCTTCACGAGTGACTGATAATCACTGGAGGACTCGATTTGTCCGGTCACGACTGTCATCAGACCAAATAAGACGGCAAAGAAAATCAGACCAAACCCGATTCCGAGTACGAAATCCAAAATCGAAAAACGCCTGTTGCGCCGCTCTTGTCGTTGCTCCATTGTCATTCCCTCCTTTTCCTTTGTTTGATTATTCCTGTTCTGCCTCATTCAGAAACGCCAGTCGCCTTATTTTTACGACGATTGGTCATTTCTGTACGCTATACTTTAATTATAACCAATTATGGATGGAAGAGGGATTTCAATTCCACGAGTAGGAATGACGTGACGACAACAGAAAACGCTTCAACACTATTTAAGACTATCAGCAGACGATTCAAGCTCGGGGAGTTACTGACGGAACCGGATCCTCTGTCCGGTGGTCTGTTGCACAAGATGTTTCTTCTTCAAACGACGACCGGGACGTATGCAATAAAGTTACTGAATCCGATCATCCTCTCTCGTCCGACTGCACGGCAAAAATTCATTGATTCGGAACGGATTGTCACAGCTTTAGCTGGAGAAGTCTCTGCCTTGCCCGCCCTCACGATCAATGGATCCGCCTTACACCAAATCGGTACACAATATTATCTCGTCTTCCAATGGGTGGACGGGTGGACGTTGCCGATTCACCAAGTCACACCAAACCACGCTGAACTGATCGGTGAACAATTGGCGCAGATTCATACTGCGGACCTGTCCTCGTTGCCGATTCAACAAACCCTTGCACCATCAGAGTCTCCGGTTTCATGGGACATATTCGCAGAAAAAATCCGGCAACAAGGACTCACAGTGCTAGAACCTTACTTGTCGGATTTAAAACGAATCAAGCGTTGGGACAACGAGGCGTCTTCTGCCCTAAAACAATGGCGGGGAACTTCTGTCCTCAGTCACCGCGATTTGGATGCCAAAAACGTGTTGTGGAAGTCCGGCGCACCGATTCTCATCGACTGGGAATCGGCCGGTCCGATTCATCCGATGCATGATTTTTTAGAAACGGCCCTCTATTGGTCGCTCGATGAGCAAAATCGTGTGCGACGAGACCATTTTAAAGCCTTCTTCAAGGGGTATCATGCGGCAGGCGGTCGACTCAACTATTCTCTTGAGCCCGCTCTATCCGCTGGATATGCGAGTAAACTCGGATGGCTTGCCTATAGTCTGTCCAAATCTCTTCACCTTGAACCCGTAACTGAAAAGGAGCAACAAGTTGCCGTTCAGCAGGTGCTTGAGACGTTAAAAGCGCTCAAAGACTACGAAGCGCTGTGTCCGGTGATTAAAAAGTGGTGGCATGACAGTCAAAAGAACACGACGAGTACTGTTTAGTAAGGCTCGTTTGCGAATCGATCAGTGAAGGCGACAATCGGATCTAGACCGGTGAATTCCTGACTTACGAAGATCCGGACTTCGAACGACTCCCGTTCTCCTTCGATAAGTGGCTTGATTATCTGATTGTTGCGCAAGGGACGATGTATGGGGACTGGTTTCGGTAATACTGTTTAACGATTCAAATTTGTTTTTGTAATACGCGGTTTAAAGAGAAGGAATCGCAGGTTTCCCGCAAACTTTCGCAACAATCGATAAAACTCATGTGTTTCTACGGCCGTCCCGTTCAAGAGTACTTCATATTTTGCCCATCGGTCTTCATACACCAGACCGGAATCTCGATAGCCGTTCCGCACATAGAACCTTTTCCGTGTCACCCGCTGTTGATAATTTTCAGCACTCTCATCCAGATTCTCGATGTTTAATATTATACGATTTCCCGGCCGGTGTTCTTCAATCTTCTTTAAGAGTTGACTCCCGTATCCGCTTGATCTTGCCTGACCGTCAACAGCAACATACAAAACGTAGGTTAAATCTTGATGCGTGATCAAATAGGTAAAACCAACAAAAATGTTTTGATCATACAGCGCCCAAAAATCCACAGAGCGCTTGTTGGCTTTTCTTAACAATATGTTCATCGGCATCCGTTCATGATCCGGGAATGCTTCCAGGTATAATTGATTTACCCGGTCGATATCCCGATGGTCTTTCGTCAAGTGTTCTGTTTCCAAAAACATGTTCACTACTCCTTTGATAAAAAGAAAACTCAATCCGGTCGAAGAACAAAAGTCTTCCCCGACCACATTGAGTTTTTTAGTTGTTTTTTGAATTTCGTTTTTTGCATGACGTGCGTACTATGTCCCATTCATCGCAGAGACAAAAGTCGGTAAAGAAGAATCGTCAACAGCACGATGATTCCAAGCAGTACATACATGACGGTATATCCAATAACCGGCAACATCAAGCCGAGTAAAACCGGACCGAGTCCATTTCCGATATCAAAAAAGATAAGAAACGTCGCTGTTGCACGGGCTTTTCCTTCGCGCGCGACAGCTTTCACAGCCATCGTCTGGCTGATCGAAGAGAGATTCCCGAATCCGAGTCCAATCAACAGGCTGGCGAATAAAAAGACAACGGCATCAGTCGCATTACTCAGTAAAAACAGCCCGACAGCAAACAGGAGAAAGGCAGGATACATGACGACGTCGGGTCCGCGCTGATCCATCAAACGTCCCGTAACAGGACGTGAAACCAAAACCGTCAACGTGTAGACGATAAAGAAATAACTGGCAGCCGTGATTAGATTACGCTCGATGGCAAATAAACTGATATACGAGAGGATACTGGAAAAACAAAAAGTCATCACTAAAATAATCAAGCTGATGGGTAATGCTTTTCGTTCAAACACATGCATCCACTTCAAATCCGAAGTCGGCGTATTCGTTTTCTTCGATGGAACCGAAAGGAACCATCCACACACCACATTCAGGACCGCCAACAGCAAACAGAATATAAAGATTGTCGTAAACCCTGTCCGGGGCATCAAAAAAAGTCCAACGAACGGACCGATTCCGGTAGCCAACGCTGTACTTACAGCAAAGTAGCCGATGCCCTCTCCGCTTCTTTCTTCCGGAATTGTCAAGACAACGATCGTTCCGATGATAGTTGTTGCAATACCCATCGCAAAACCGTTTAACAAACGGGTTAAAGCAAAAAAGGCAAATCCAAAATCCAAAATGTAGAGAGCCATCGTCAGGGCAAAGAACAGTAATCCAAAGCGTAACAAGGACTGACCGTTCACTTTCGACAAAAGCACCCCTGTCACGAGACGCCCCACCAACGCACCGATGATAAAAATACCTGCGACTACCCCCGCCTGACCAGTCGTCGTACCCAATTCATCAAGGGCATACAGTGTGATGATGGAGTTGAGCAACAGATACATAAAAATCAAGAAAAAGTTGATACTTGATAACATCACGAATTTTTTTGTCCATAAAGACCGTTTCTCTATCTGCTTCAAGATGAGTGCCTCCAAAAATCACGGCAACTCCAGTTAAACTTAAAACACAAAACGCTCGCCATCTTCCGGCACGATCAGTTGAGAAGAAAAGTGATGTTCAACAGCAAACATTCTTAAATCTGTCCGAGACAATGCCCAGTGATTCACAGCTTCCATATGCACGGATAAAATCATAGCCGCTGGAGCTGCCTGATGGACAGCTAAGACGTCTTCCGCTCCCATCACCAGTGATCCACCTTCAACAAACTGGTTATCGCCTGCGTTGACGACGATGACTTCCGGTTGATGCTGCTTGATCACTTTCTCCACTTCTTCATACCAGACCGTATCGCCAGCGATATATACTGTTTTTTCGTCCTCATGTTTAAAGACGACTCCGCACACCGAACCGGCGATTTCCAAAATGGGTCCTCTGCCATGTTCACCTTTTGTTTGAATCAACTGAATTCCTTCAAAAACGGTATCTTCTTGTAACACTTCGACGTTTTGGAATCCGCTGTTTCTGATTTCTTGGGCATCCTGTTCATTCTGAGTGAACAAAGGCATGTCTTTTGATAGTACTTCTTTCGCCACGTCGTCCCAATGATCGAGGTGCAAATGTGTGACAATGACCGCATCTGCATCAATAATAGAATCAAGTGAAACCGGCAAGTCGTTTAACGGATTTTTTTGATCTTGTCGTGCCGAATTCGGAAATGCCGGATAGGCTCCCTTATTTGCTAAAAACGGGTCAACCAAAAATGTTTTGCCGGCATAGTCTACTTTTAACGTTGCATTGCGGATATGTTGGATGTTCATGTGTACCACTCCCTTTCGTTGTTAGGAGCCTAGTATATAATTTGAACATCCTCCCGATACAGAGCTTACTGAAGGTGTTTTTGCCGTTTTACTTTACTTATGAAGGGATTTGAAAGCGTGTTGGATCAGACGGACTTACAAATCATCGACGAACTGTCTCAGAACAGCCGGATTACGATGAAAGAATTAGGTCAAAAAATTCATTTAAGCGGCCCTGCGACATCCGCACGGGTCTTGAAATTAGAAGAACAAGGCATCATCGAAGGGTATACGATTCTTCTCAACCCCGTACAGATGGGTTATACGATTCATGCGATGATCAGTATCTATACGAAAGATACCCATCACCAGCCATATCTCTCGTTTCTCAAAAAACATCCGTTATACGTTCTGAATAATTATAAAATCAGTGGGGACAGTTGTTATCTATTGGAGTGTCGTTTTCCATCAAATCAGGAGTTAGATTCGTTTTTAACTGAATTAAATGAGCATGTGAATTATCAGTTATCGATTGTGATTAACAAATGAGTAAACTTTACTTCACAATTATGAACAGACGAAAGCCTTGCCTCCGATGACCGGAAGCAAGGCTCTTTTTTATTGCCATGATGTTTTTCTCTCTAATTTAGATACCTTCGTAAGCGAGTTCCATGATTTGACGGAGTTCCGTCACAAGCGGCATTTTCGGATTGGCGGTCGTACATTGATCTTCAAACGCATCGACGGCCATCTTGTCGAGTTTCGCTTCAAAGTCAGCTTTGTTGATGCCTTGGGCTTTAAACGACATCTTGATGTTGAGGCGTTGTCCGAGCTCACTGACGGCTTGAATGAACGACTCGACGCCTTGTTCTGTCGTTGCTGCCGGTAGACCGAGGTAACGGGCGATTTCCGCATACCGTTCATCCGCGATAAACGACTCGTATTTCGGGAAAGCAGCCAGTTTCGTTGGTTTTGTTGCATTGTAACGGATGACGTGTGGCATCAGAATCGCATTTGTCCGACCGTGTGGTGTGTGGAACTCCCCACCGATTTTGTGCGCGATTGAGTGGTTGATGCCGAGGAAGGCATTCGCAAACGCCATTCCGGCCATCGTTGACGCATTGTGGACTTTTTCGCGTGCTTCGGCGTCTGAACCGTTATCGTAAGCGCGTGGCAAGTACTCAAAAATCATCTTGATTGCTTTTAATGCCAATCCATCCGTGTAGTCGTTCGCAAGGACAGAGACGAACGCTTCCGTCGCGTGGGTCAGGACATCCATCCCTGTATCGGCCGTGATAGAGGCAGGCACCGTCATGACGAACTCCGGATCAACGATCGCAACGTCTGGTGTCAACGCATAGTCAGCAATCGGATACTTAACGTTTTTCTCTTTATCGGTGATGACAGTGAACGGTGTGACTTCTGATCCCGTACCGGATGTCGTCGGAATGGCGACGAACTTCGCTTTATTACCGAGTTCCGGGAATTTATAGGCCCGTTTCCGGATATCCATGAATTTTTGACGGAGGTTCGAGAACGTTTCGTTTGGCTGCTCGTAGAACAACCACATCCCTTTCGCAGCATCCATCGCCGATCCGCCACCGAGGGCGATGATCAGGTCCGGTTTAAAGTCACGCATCGCCTGGGCACCGACTTGAACGGTCGTCACGGATGGATCCGGTTCGACTTGGTCAAAGATCCGGTAGCTGACGCCTGCAGGCAAGTTACGGATGACTTTGTCGGCATAACCGAACTCAACCATCGATTGATCGGTGACGATCAATGCTCGTGAGACATTTTGAATCGATTTCAAGTATTGAACCGAGTTTTTCTCAAAGAAAATCTTTTCCGGTACTTTGAACCACTGCATGTTCACGCGTCGTCTCGCCACCTTTTTGACATTGAGTAGATGTTTCGCCGTTACGTTTTCTGAGACCGAGTTTTTCCCGTATGATCCGCAACCGAGTGTGAGTGACGGTGTCAATTCATTGTAGAGATCGCCGATTCCGCCGTGTGCTGACGGACTGTTGACGAGAATCCGGCAGGCTTTCATCCGGAGACCAAACGCTGTCATCAACTCATCATCTGTTGTGTGAATAACCGCCGTATGACCGAGTCCGCCGATTTCAAGCATCCGTTCCGCGACATGGAAGGCGTCATTCGTTGACGCAACGCTGTACGCACCGAGAACCGGACTTAGTTTTTCGTGTGATAACGGTTCTTCCGCTCCGACTTTTTCGAGTTCCGCGACGAGCATGACGGTGTTGCCCGGAACATCGATGCCGGCTTTTGCTGCAATCCATGTCGCAGGTTTTCCGACGATATCCGCATTGACGGCACATGTATCGGTTTTGATGACGAGTGCTTCGAGACGTTTTTTCTCATCCGGTGTACAGAAGTAACAACCGAGTGCTTCCATCTCTGCCCGGACTTCCGCATAAATCTCTTGATCGACGATGACGGCTTGCTCGGACGCACAAATCATTCCGTTATCAAATGTTTTCGAGAGGACCAAATCACTGACGGCGCGTTTGATTTTAGCGGTTTTTTCGATGTAACACGGTACGTTCCCCGGTCCGACACCAAGCGCCGGTTTTCCGGTCGAGTAAGCGGATTTGACCATGCCGGCTCCGCCTGTCGCAAGGACCATCGCGATGTCCGTGTGGTTCATCAAAACTTTTGTTGCTTCGAGGGACGGTTGTTCGACCCACTGGATACAATCTTTTGGTGCACCTGCTTTGACGGCCGCATCCCGTAATGTTTTCGCTGCTTCGAGGGAACAATTTTGAGCCGACGGGTGGAACGCGAAGATGATCGGGTTCCGTGTTTTAATCGCGATCAATGCTTTGAACATCGTGGTTGATGTCGGATTCGTCACCGGTGTGACACCACAGACGACACCGACCGGCTCCGCTATATACGTCAGACCGTTTTGGACATCCTCTTCTAAAATCCCGACCGTTTTTTCGTTGCGGAGACTGTTGTAGATGTACTCTGTCGCAAACATGTTTTTGATCATTTTATCTTCAAAGACACCACGACCTGTCTCTTCGACCGCAAGACGGGCAAGTTCGACGTGCCGTTCGAGACCGGCGAGCGCCATGTCGCGGACGATCGTATCAATTTTCGTTTGATTAAATGTCAACAATTCTTGAAGTGCCGTTTGACCTTTCGCGACGATTTGATTGATTGCTTTTTCGACAGGTGTGACTTCTGATTTGATTTTTTCTTTGACAGCCATGTTAGGTTTCCTCCCTATTTTGGAACGAATCTGAGTCTGCAATTCCCTATTAGATGTTAGGAATGCCAAGCTGATTTTAAATAGTTTGTGCTTTCCTTCACAAATCAATCATACCGCCTTTTGTTTCATTTGTGCATGACTATCCTGTGAACTATTTCACATGAATGAGAGCGTTTTCATCGAAATGACCTGTTCTGACATAACGGTCCGTCTTTTCGATCACTCGCTGTGATAACTGTCACAGCAATCTATGAATCTGCTTGTCTGACCAATCGTTCATCGTGTACGCTAGGAATAGTTCCATCATTCATTTGTCTTAAAGGAGGAAGTTTCAATGTCAGTCGTTAATCAAATGCTTGCGTTTAATCAACAGTTCGTTGAAGAAAAACAATACGAACCATTCATCTCGGATAAGTTCCCGGATAAGAAGGTTGTGATTCTGACCTGTATGGATGCACGTTTGACGGAGCTCCTTCCCCACGCACTTGGTCTGAAAAACGGTGATGCGAAAATCATCAAAAATGCCGGAGCCGTCCTGTCCCATCCATTCGGATCTGTCATGCGGTCAATTCTCGTCGCCCTCTACGCCCTCGGTGCGGAAGAAGTCATTGTCATCGGACATCATGACTGCGGCATGAGCACGATTGACCCGGCGAAGATGATCGCCGAGATGCAGGATCGTGGCATCAATGAACAGGTTCTGCACACGCTGGATGCTTCCGGCGTCGATTTGAAGCAATGGTTACGCGGCTTCACATCGGTCGAAGAAAATGTCAGCCACTCGGTCGGACTGATCAAAAACCATCCATTGTTGCCACCGGGCACGGAAGTCCACGGACTTGTCATCGATCCGGGAACAGGTAAACTCGACCAAGTCGATTGCTGAATCACGTTTTAATGAAGAAGAAAGGTATGGCCAACCTCAATTTGACGTCGGTCATACCTTTTTTGTGTTTTTTTCTTGACAGTCAAAAGATCGGTCTGTATGATACTTTAGTATAGTACAGTGATACCAAAAGAAAGTGTGGTTTTAGTTCATGTTTAATGCAGTCATTATTGCCGTTGCTCTATTATTTCTTTTAGCCATCTTCCGGGTCCATATCGTCCTCGCGATGGTTCTCAGTGCCGTCGCCGGCGGACTGATCGGCGGTCTCGGCATCAACAAGACGATCGCGACGTTTGCTGAAGGACTTGGCGCCGGGGCCGAAATCGCCCTCAGTTATGCCTTACTCGGTGCGTTTGCTGTCGCCTTGTCGAAAACCGGACTTCCGGATGCGTTGGCACATGCTCTGATCAAACGTTCAAAAGGATCCGCTGACGCGGCGTCAGTCAAGAAGTTAAAAGGCTTTATCGTCTTTGCAATCTTGTTACTCGCGATCAGCTCACAAAACGTCTTGCCGATTCACATCGCCTTCATCCCGATCATCATTCCACCGCTCCTCGGTCTGTTTAATGAGATGAAGATTGACCGTCGCCTGATTGCCATCGTCATGACGTTTGGTCTCGTCACACCGTACATGTTCCTGCCGGTCGGCTTCGGGGATATCTACTTGAACCAGATCCTTTTGCCGAACATTTCGAAAAACGGAATGGACACGGCTGGTGCTTCCGTCATTCAGGCAATGGCGATTCCGGCACTCGGAATGCTCGTTGGTCTGTTGATTGGTCTTTACGTTTACCGGAAACCACGGGAATACGAAATGAGGAACATCGCACCGGACGACTATGAGATTCCCGTCATCACGAAAACAAAATTGTTCCTCAGCGGACTCGTCGTCCTCGCGACACTCGCTGTCCAGCTGACGACCGAATCGATGATTTTTGCTGCGACAACAGGTCTCGTCCTGTTTCTCCTTCTTCGTCTCGTCCGCTTCAGTGAAGCAGACGATGTCATCACCCGAGGTATGCGAATGATGTCGTTCATCGGATTCGTCATGATTTCAGCGAATGGATTTTCGAACGTCCTCCGGAAAACCGGTGACATCGATCCGCTCGTTGAGAATTCAAAAGCCTTGATGGGCGATTCCCAACTCGTTGCCGCTTTCGTCATGCTATTGATCGGACTGCTCGTCACAATGGGGATCGGCTCGAGTTTCTCGACGGTTCCTGTCATCGCTGCGATTTTCGTCCCGCTTTGTGTCCAGTACGGATTCAGTCTGGAAGCGACGATTGCTATCATCGGGACGGCCGGTGCCCTTGGCGACGCCGGAAGCCCGGCATCCGATTCGACGCTCGGTCCAACAAGTGGACTGAACGCTGACGGACAGCATGATCACATGCGGGAAACCGTCATCCCGACATTCCTGCACTACAATCTGCCGCTGCTCGTTTTCGGAACGATTGCCGCGATGGTGTTATAAAAAGTATGTTTTCAGGAACCAATGCCATAATCGGTATTGGTTCTTTTTTTGAATCATTTTGCTTCATTAAACGGGCTGTACCTTCTACTTAAAGATGCTTAGTAAATATTTGCTTCGTCAGATTAAAGATTTTTTCTTTCATTTTCCGGCTTTCTTCTCTAATATAAAGGAATGAAGTGAAGCTGAAGGAGTGTTCGATGTGTTATCTCAAGTTGTTAATAACGTTTTATTATACCTCGCTGATCTAGGGTATTTCGGTATTGCCTTAGGATTGATGATTGAGATCATTCCGAGCGAAATCGTCTTGTCTTACGGTGGATTCATGATTTCCCAAGGAACGATCGGTTGGCCGCTTGCCGTTGTTGCTGCTGTCATCGGCGGTTTGTTTTCGCAATTATTTTTATACTGGTTTGCCCGTTACGGCGGTCGACCATTGATTTTAAAATACGGAAAGTACCTGCTGATTACGGAACACCATCTCGATCTCGCAGAACGCTGGTTCCTGAAATACGGACAAGGCGTCATTTTCGGAGCCCGCTTCATTCCGGTCGTCCGTCATGCGATTTCGATTCCAGCCGGTCTTGCAAAAATGGATCAGACGAAATTCTCATTCTACACTGTCCTCGCCATCATTCCCTGGTCGATTCTTTTCCTCTACCTCGGTGAGACGCTCGGAACGAACTGGCGCTCGATTAAAGAAGTGGCCGCACCTTATACGAACGGTGTCCTGATTGCTGCTGTCGTTATGATTCTCTTATATGTCTTCCTGAAAAAGCGTCAACGTACAACCTAATTCAAGTTTTGCAGTCTGTCCCCGCGGCAGACTGTTTTTAAAAAGGAGCGACTTATCTTGGATACTTCCAACACATTAAAAATTCACCTCGACCGCGTTACGGCGTCTCAAGTTACCGGTAAACACATTGCCACGGGATTGACGATTTCAGGACAAATCATGATGATTGAAGAAATTTATGATACAAAACGACATCGGAACGTACTGCATGTCCATCGTCTGCATGACCAATGGCGGACAACGACGATCATCGCTCAGGCCGAAACAGATTTCAGTTATGTCGACTCATTTTCTGACGGACGGATTCTCCTTGTCGCTTCACGATGCGACGATGATATCGACGGTTTGTGGCTGCCGAATGCTTTTATTTACGATTCAGCGGGACATCTCCTCGATAGTTTTTGTCTTGATGACGGGATTCAAAACGTCCATATTGATGAAAAAAACCAAATTTGGGTCAGTTACTTCGATGAGGGCGTCTTTGCCGATGCCGTGACCAATTCGGTTGGTTCCTTTGGATTAGTAGTCTTCGATGAATTTGGACAAGCCGTTTTTAAGAACAAGGATTATCCGATTGATGACTGTTATGCGCTGAACGTCTGTGCGTCGGACGATGCCTGGTTCTTTTATCATCCGGATTACCGGGTCGTCCACTTTCATCAAGGAAACAGTATAAGCTATCAAGTCCCGCGTCGACATTTTTCAGATTTCGTCGTCCAAGGCGGGTATTTGATTTCAACGGACAATGAACATACGTATTTGCTAAAGCGGGAAGGCGATAAGTATGTCGAGATGGCACGGATTTTATTCGAGTCGGAAAAAGGCTCTCCGCTGCAAGGAACCATCAAAATGCGCCAAAACCGAATCGTCCTCTCTACGGATACCCGTCTTTATGCGGGAACGTTTACAGATTTCATTCCAAAATGACAAGTTGCCGAATCCCTTCATTTTGAAGGGGTTCGGCTTTTTTTCATTTCTTTTCATTTATATTAGGAAAAACGAAAATGTTTTCAGAAAAAGCTTTCAATTCTCTTTTTTAAGATAGTATACTCATGGTTATAGTGTTTCGGACTTGTCTGACAAGTTCAAGAGTAATCATTTTTTGGTACATGGGGGTACTTATGGAATCGAACTTAAAGCGGGAATTAACAGCACGACAAGTACAAATGATTGCCTTAGGGGGGACCATCGGCGTCGGCCTATTTCTTGGATCGTCAAGTACGATTGCCTGGACCGGTCCATCTGTCATTCTTGCCTACATGTTGGCAGGGGCCTTCATCTTTTTAATCATGCGCGCCTTAGGTGAGATGGTCTACACCCATCCACACACCGGATCGTATGCAAAGTTCGCGAATGATTACATTCATCCGGCAGCCGGCTTCATGACGGCGAGCAGCAACATTTTCAACTGGGTCATTGTCGGGATGAGTGAAGTCATTGCCGTCGGGACCTACATGCGGTTTTGGTGGCCGGATCTACCGACCTGGATTCCGGGTGTCGTCGTCATCGTCATCCTGACGCTTGCGAACCTCGCCTCGGTCAAAATGTTTGGTGAACTCGAATTTTGGTTTGCCTCCGTCAAAGTTATCACAATCATCCTGATGATCATCGCCGGTCTCGGCATCATCCTGTTTGGTTTCGGAAACGACGGGACGCCGATCGGCTTCTCGAACCTGTGGTCACACGGCGGCTTCTTCACGAACGGCGTCAGCGGCTTCTTCTTCGCCCTCTCGATTGTCTTCGCGTCTTATATCGGCGTTGAACTAATCGGTGTGACAGCCGGGGAGACGAAGGATCCGGAAACGAACATCACCCGTGCCATCAACGGCGTCATCTGGCGGATCCTGATTTTCTACGTTGGAGCAATTTTCATCATCGTCACCGTCTATCCATGGGATCAGCTGGCAGATCTCGGCAGCCCGTTTGTTGCGACGTTTGCTAAAGTCGGGATTACAGCCGCAGCAGCCGTCATCAATGTCGTCGTCATCACGGCTGCGATGTCCGGTTGTAACTCCGGCATCTTCAGCTCGAGCCGGATGATTTATACGCTCGCGGAAAAAGGACAGATGCCGTCGCTTTTCCTGAAGGTCAACAAAAACGGGATTCCACTCTACACGGTCCTTGCCGTGTCAGCCGGTATCTTTGTCGGAATCATCCTCGACATCGTCCTGCCATTGTTTCTCGGCAAAGACACGAATATCTTCGTCTATGTCTACAGTGCGTCGGTCTTACCGGGAATGGTACCGTGGTTCGCGATTTTGATCAGCCACATCCAGTACCGGAAAATCGAAGCCAACCGGATTGCCGATCACC
This sequence comes from Exiguobacterium sp. s145, assembly GCF_018618835.1. Lineage (NCBI taxonomy): Bacteria > Bacillati > Bacillota > Bacilli > Caryophanales > Exiguobacterium > Exiguobacterium sp. s145. Next base: position 299,159 of record NZ_JACSMV010000002.1, read on the forward strand.
CGTTTAAGATGCCCGGCGCACCGTATACGAACTACATCACGATTGTGATGCTGCTGATCGTCCTCGTCGGAATGTTGTTCAATGATGAGACCCGCGTCTCGATTCTGATCGGACTCGTTTTCCTGATTCTCTCCGGTATCTATTATGTAGTACGCACACCTAAGTCGTCTTAAAACAACGCTGTCCCCGGCTAAAAAAGTCGGAGATAGCGTTTTGTCATTTCTTCAAGGCACCCCTTGCGTTGAGTGCCGCAAATACGACCATCGCAATACTCAAAACGGTAGCGACGATGACACCCTGTGTATAAACACTCCAATCAATCGTCTCGCGTAGCAGGACGCCCGCATCCCTTCCATGATATAAGTCGTCGGATTGAGCGTCGCGGCTACCTTTAACCATTCCGCTTCAATCAATTCTTTCGGGACAAACGTCGTCGATAAGAAAATCAACGGAAAGAACAGTAATGTCCCGGCTTGTGCCGCCTGGGCGTTCCGAGTTTTCAGAGCAACACCGACGGAATAACCGGCAAAGGCAAGACCGAAGCCGAGAGCGAGGATAATCGTCAGGAAAAAGCCGCTGATCCCCGCCGGAATCGATAGACCAAGTAGAAAGCCCATTCCGAAAATCAATAACGTCTGAACGAATAATTGCAACATCCCGGCAAGCATCGGACCGAGAACGATCGCCGTTCGTGAGACCGGTGTCAACAGCAAACGGGCAAAATAACCGCTCTCAATATCTTTGACGAGTGCCTGCCCCGCTCCCCCGGCTCCTCCGACGACACCGGAGACGATTGAGACCGGCAGGATGAAGTTAAAATAGTCGACGCCGCCGAACTGGGGCAGACTGGAGATGCCGGACAGCCCGTTCGTGTAGACGAGCAGGAAAAAAACGCTGATGATCAAGTTCGGGATGAACGAAAACGGATTCCGTAAGGTCACGAGCAGGCTGCGTTTCGTCAATATCAAAGTTTCCCGCCCATATCAGCTCTCCTCCTTATAGGCCTGACCCGTCAGTTGAATGAAGACATCATCCAGCGACGGCTGTTTGACAACAAGCGAACGGGCCGTCAAGTGCTGTTCATCGAGATAGCGGACACCTGCTTCAGCGTCTCTGTCCCGTTGGACGGCAAAATGATCAGACCCTTCTCGATCCGACCATCAAACGCCTGCCGGAAAGCCTCGCTCGACTGTTCCCCTTCAAGGACGACCTCGATCCGTTCTGTTCCGTTCAGCGCTTTCAGCTCTGCCGCTGTCCCCTCGGCAATCAGCTTCCCGTCATTGATGATGGCGATCCGGTCTGCCAGCTGATCGGCTTCTTCCAAGTACTGTGTCGTCAAAAAAATCGTCGTTCCGTATTCTTCATTCAATCGCCGGACTTCCGTCCAGATTTGCTGACGGCTTGCTGGATCCAGTCCGGTTGTCGGTTCGTCGAGAAACAAAACGGTCGGCTGATGGACAAGTGTCAATGCGAGATCCAGCCGGCGTTTCATCCCGCCGGAATACGTGCCGGCGCGGCGTTTCCCGTCTGCCGATAATCCAACGAGTTCAAGCAGTTCAACGGCCCGTTCGACGGCTTTGTCCTTTGAAAATCCAAACAGTTTCCCTTGCAGCACCAGTAACTCTTCACCTGTCAAATCATTATCGATACCGGTTTCCTGCAGGGCGACACCGATTTGCAACCGGACATCCTTTTGATTTCGTTGAATGTCGTACTGGTTGATCGTTGCACTGCCGGACGAGACGGCAATCAATGTCGTCAGCATTTGAACCGTCGTCGATTTACCGGCACCGTTCGGTCCCAAAAAGGCAAAAATCTCGCCTTTGTCGACATGAAAGGAAATCTGATCAACGACTTTTTTCCCGTTATATTCCTTCGTCAACCGGTCTACTTCAATCATGCTCATCCGTCCTTTCGTTAGTCAGCAATCGTTCAGTCACTTCCTTATCTTTACCCACTTTTTAGCTGATTGCACAAAAAGGGACAAACCCAAAATTGGATTTGCCCATCGGTTGCTCTATTTAGATGACATCCTGTCCAACTGAAGCCACACACCACTTTTCTTTTAAGGCTCGAATCCGTTCCTGTCCTTCATAGGAATTCATCCATAGATTCATCACGTCCAGAACTTCCGTCTGCCGGTCCTGGATCAGATAACTTTTTTCGGCCGGAATCCACTTTTCAGTGATTTTCGGAGCCCCTAGCCGCGTATCCAGCGACGCATAATAAATCGCTTCAACCGTATCCGTGATCATGACATCGACTTCGCCGGTCGCGACAGCTGCCGGGATAGCCAAATTATCGGCATACATGACGATATGGGCTTGATCAAACGTCTGCCGGACGAATTGTTCGTTCGTTCCTCCTGGGTTTAATCCGATTGTCACGTCCGGTCGATTGATTGCCTCGATTGACGTCAGCAGGTCGAGATCCGTTGTCCGGACGAGCGGTGTCTTTTGAAACGACAAGTAACTTTTCGTGAAGTCGCCGACGATTTCGCGTTCGATGTTTTTCGTGACGCCGCCGACGACCATATGAAATTTCCCGGCACGTAGATCACGGGTCAGTGTTCCCCATGTCGTCGGGACGAATTCGACTTCGAGTCCGGCGACTTCCGCAAACGAGCAGATGACATCAATGTCGAACCCTTCATATTGGTTGGTCTGACGGTTCAGGTACGTAAACGGTTTATAATCTCCGGTCGTTCCGACGACAATCTTTTTTGTTGTGAAGACATTTTGTTTACCGACGCTGAATGAACCCGTCGCATTCTTTAATCGTGTCGCTATCATGAGACCGGAAAGCAACAGACTTCCTCCAAGTGCCAATTCTCGTTTATTCACTCTGTCCGCTTCCTCTCTCTGTCTGACGCTGTGTTTTTGTATAATACTCAAAACAGTATCATATTGTTCTAACGGTTCCAACAATTTTTTGATTATTTCGTCAAAAAGAGGCAATGTTCTTTCATCAAGTCCTCTTGATTGCAGGATACACTTACTTTCTTCCATACTGACAGAGAACGAATCAACGAATGGGAGGAATGGAAGATGAGTAACGTATTCATTATTGGAGCAAACGGAAAAGTCGGTCGTCAGGTGGCGAAACAATTAAGCGGATCGAGTCACGACGTCCGAGTCGGATTACGTTCAAAAGAACAGTATGCCGATTTTGAAGCACTCGGGGCAACACCGGTTTTTCTCGATTTGGAGCAGGATGTCGCGTCGATTCAAGATGCGATCCAAGGCAGTGACATCGTCATCTTCACAGCAGGATCCGGCGGTCACACCGGTGCCGATAAAACCATTTTGATTGATCTCGACGGAGCCGCAAAATCGGTTGCGGCAGCAGAAGGGATTCAGGCAGGCCAGTTCATCATGGTCAGTGCGTTAAATGCCGATTCGCCGGAAACGTGGTCCGACAGCATGAAACCGTATTATGTCGCGAAACATTATGCGGATCGTCTGTTGCGTGAAAGTTCTCTTGCCTATACGATTCTGCGTCCGGGTGGCCTGACGGACGAGGCGGGAATGGGAGCGGTGACGACGGATCCGGCATCAACGGACGAAACGACGATTGCCCGTGAGGATGTCGCCCGTGTCGTCGTCGCCTCGATCGGACAACAGTCGGCCTACCACCAAACGATTCCGTTATTGACGGGTCAAACCGCGATTGCTGAACTGTTTGCTTAACTAAAAAACGAGCTGATCCATTGGATCAAGCTCGTTTTTTTGATTCAGGAAGCCTGTTTGACTTCGACGATATGTGCCTGTTCCCGGCGAACTGCTGTCAAAATCAATGTGACCACAAGCGTCACGAGCAGAATAACCGCCAATCGGAAGAGATAGGTCGAGATATCACCGTCAAAATACAGCAACCGGGTCAAACCGCCGACGGCATTCGGAACCGGCAGATAATGACCAATCGTTTGGTAAAACGGAGCCAGCATCGAAGACGGAACGATATTGCCCGCCGTCATCAGTTGGAACGGAATCAATGCGACATTCACAAGCGGGGCAATCGGACCAAAAATTGTGAAGTTCATCTGCGTGACACTGATACACGTTGCTGTCAGCAACAGTTGGAACGCCCATACTTTCAAGAATGATGTCTCGATATCGGCAAAGGCAAACGCAAGCGATACCATGACGAGCGGAACAACCAGCAGGACGATCCCGTGCAACAGTTGTTTGCTCCAAAAGAGTGACCATTTCGAAAAACGTTTTTGGAGAATTTGTGTCACGAGATTAAATTGAATTCCCATCGTCATGACGGCAATATAAATCACGAATCCAAGCAACAACGGCAACATCGACATTGAGAAATCGGATACCTCGTGTTCGATGATGATGTCCGATTGGATAGCCGGTTGACCGTTGATTCCTTTGGCGATTTCAGCTGTCGCCTGTTTCAGAATACCGTTCGCGAACTCGGCATTTGCCTGGTTGACATGAAACGTCATTTGTTTTGCATCGGTCAAGTCTGCCGCAAGCACCATCTCGACTTTTCCTGCATCGAGTTGTTTCAATCCTTCCGCTTCGGACGAAACGGCTTTGACGGTAAATGGACTATCGGCTTTGAGGTTTTGATATAGTCCTTCCGTCGTCGAATCTTTGACGACGGCGACGCGTAACTGATCCAACCGGTCCGTCGCGCCGTGGTAACCGGTCATCCAGACGACAAGGAACAAGACCGGAACAATCAAGGCAAACATTAACCCGACTTTCGTTTGTGTGATGGACCATACTTCTTTAAAACTCTTCATGTAATGTACTCTCCTTTTTATATGCATTACTTATAATAGCATGTGCAACTATTAGTTCAAAAAGAGAAACCACTTACGTCACATTTTTGTAAATGGTCTCGAGTGTTTTGATGAATTGTTTAATCTCTTTTTTCGACAGACCAGAAAACGCCTGCTGCTGCAGTTCATCGAGTGTCGGTTCGAGCAGCTGAATCGTTTGGATACCTTCTTTCGTCGTCAACAAAATGAAGGCTCTCCGGTCTCTCGGATCCGCCGAACGAATGACAAGCCCTTTCTTGACCAGCTTGTCGAGGATTTTTCCCACTGTCGTCTGATCCCGCTCGGTCGTCAACGCCAACTGTTTTTGCGAGATGCCTTCCTGCTTATGCAGCTCACTCAACACTGAAAATTGTTCCGGTGTCAGGCCATGTTGTTCCATCCGTTTCGTGGCAGCCCGTTTAAAGGAAAGATAGCTGCGTGACAATTGCATACCAAGTGACCAATCCGCTTCTTTCATTAAGACTCCCCACTTTCGGCATAATAGTTGCACTACTTATTAATTGAACTTATTTACTATATGCCGGAATCGGTGGATTGTCAAATAGATGTCTGATTTTCTCTCTTTTTATCGTTATAGACAGCATTGCGGTCTTTCAATCGGGTCATTGCAGCCATCACTTTATCGAAGTCCGACAAATCATTCGGGTGATTCGGTGTCGTTAAGATGTGCGCGACTCGGCGATACATGATTTTTTCCTCGTATCCCATTAACACGTAGATCGCCCGATGAAAGTTTTCATTTTCCTCCCAGTCGACATCCCCGTAGACAACCCGGTAATAGGCGCCTTCACTATGTTGCGGAGCAGGAATATCAATGTAATCAATCGGCTTTTTATGAATGGCCATGTTTCCACTTCCTTCTGATTGTTTAATTTAAGACGTAAACGATTTAACCGATTCGATATGCGCATCCTTCACTTCTTGTTTAACTTGGGATTGTTGCTTGAGTTGCTCATAGACCGCATCGACCTGTGCTGGTGTCAAACGATCGACAGTCGCCAGTTTCTTGATGGCCCGCCGTAAGTCATTCCGTTTGATGACATGGACGTGACTTGAGTCCACCGTAATTTTTTTAAGTTCACAACGTTCACCGAAGACGATGACCGACTGGAATACGTCTTCTACGACCATCGACTCCAAAAATCGTTCCATGCTCTTCAGGTGTTGTTCATTTTGTTTGATCGGATTGTAAAACTTTTGTTTATAGCGGTTTTTAAACATCTGAGTCCACTGCTGGTCCGCTTCTTTTCCAAAAATCCAGCCGCTGTAATTTTTCGACTCGAGCACGTAAATGCCACTCTCGTGGATAAACGTCACGTCGATTTCCGTCAGACCTTTGCCGCGTGCTTTTGGCAGATAGGTATTCATGACGAATTTCCCGTATCCGCCGACTTTTTCAAGTTGCCGGGTCGTTAAATATTCTCCCCAGATCCCTTTGTCACGGACGGCCTTCAGAAACCGTTCTTGTGTAACCTGCTTGTATGTACTCTTCTCAAACGACCGCCGGCGGAAATAAAATAAACTGCCGAGCGTGACGACAAACCCGACAAACAGGATACTCCCTGAAAGAAGTAATATCGGAATCAACGCAGCTAACAAATCTTCCACACTTTTCATTCCTTTCTTTTTCAAACCCTTAATTTTCCACTATTTCAGAATAAACGGTATTCTTTTCAATTTCCACTAATTGTTATATCATTTTTAGTATGATACGGTAAACAAAAGGAGGCTTCTTTCATATGGACTCATTTTTATCGATTTGGTTGCCTTTGATCCTCTTGATCATGTTCTGGCAATCCGTATCTCAACAACTGGCAAAGCAACGGGTCATGCAACAACAGCTCCTGCGCGAAATGACCCGGATTCAGGAACACCTCGGGATGACGGATGCAGCAAGCAGTCATACCTTACTCAATGAACAAATCAAGCAGCTTCTTGCTGATTATCAGACAGTCGAAGCCGTTAAACTCGTCCGGGAAACGCTTGGTTATCCGTTACTGGAAGCGAAACAATATGTCGATGCGTTCAAAGATACCTCGTCCGAGAATCGTTAAATGAACAACAGGCAAGTCCTCCGTTATTTCGGAAGGCTTGCCTGTTGGCATGTTCAACGGACTTGTTCCAGCAATCCTACATGATTACTGTACATTTCAGTTTTTCGAACGTGATCCTTATATATAAAATGGCTTGCACCATTTTCAGTCAGCGTTAGTCTGATTCAAATTTCTGAATCAATTGATCGATCTGGCGAACAAACGGCAGGATATCTTTCTCATCCGTCATAATTCGGTGTAGTACTTCTTTTCCTTCAATATACAAATAAGCATAATGACGATTTGAGTTTGTCTCTTTCGTCAAGCAAGCGGTTAAAAGATGATTCGAATGATGTAGTGTATGTGCAGCTAAATGAATCAATTCCTTCGTTAACACTTCCCTTGCTTCATCCGTCGCCTCTTCCTCGAACAAACGGACAAGGGGTTCTAACAATTGAGCTTTGGTTGTAGAACGCAACTGTGCGTATCGAATCTCAACCGTTATGTTTTCAGGCTGTTCTTTTTTCTCTACAAGAAATAAGGGAGGTCTGATTATGGTCTTGATAAAGGATGTGAATGTGTCAATGGTGATCTCAGACATTCTGGAAACTCCTTTCTGACAGAATTCAAGTTATGATTATTCCGGATGAGGACATGCAACGAAAGAAACCACTTTAGTTCCCTATTTCCATCCAAAATTAAGTATAACATTTACCAGTTTTATTAGGGAATTTTATCTTCTGTTCATGACAAAAAAACACGTTACAGAATATTACCAATCTGCCACGTGTTTTAAACTCTTTTTTTACACACCGTCAATCCGTTTGAATCAAATCTTGCAGTGAGTATGCCTTGAGTGCTTCCGAAAATTGAAAAAATGCATCATCAAACGCTTCTTTCATATTTCCCAGATTTTCATCTTCATGGACGGCTGGAATACTTTCAAGATAAGAGACCTTTTCAAAAAGCTGTACGATTTCACCCAACGTGATGTCCAACGGATCTTTCGCCAACTTAAAACCTCCGTTACGTCCCTGATAGGATGTGATGAGTCCGAATCGGCTTAGTGCATGAACAATTTTCATTAAATGATTTTTCGAAATATCATAATAATCGGCTACTTCTTGAATTTGAACGAGTCGAGTCGGGTGAAGAGTCGTATACAATAGCACTCGAATCGCATAATCCGTCGATCGAGTCATTTTCATTATTTCCACCTACTTTATTCTCTATATCACCTATAGTACAAAAAAAACGACATAAGATATAGTTTTAAGTGTTATGAAATGTATCTATTTTTTTGCTGAAATACGTTTCCTTTAAACATGTACAGGAAATACTTAATATATAAAGAACGATTATAGGAAGGAGTTCACGCATATGAAATTTTTTAGTGGTTCGGACTTTTTAGTATTTATCAAAAGACAATTCTCTGAAGAACGCTACCGGGTCGATCCGACGTATTTAACTGCTAATTCAGCTAAAATTTCCGTTTTCCGTCGCGAATTTTCTGAAGAGCGGATCATGGATATCGAATATCTGCTGATTTTACCGACACTAGAAAAACGAATTTTCATTCGCGGCATTCGGCATCCATCCAATTATCAATTTTTTCTAGAGAGTTTTGAGCCTCTTGATGAATTAATTGGATCCATTCATCACTTAATAGAATAAAGTCCAGACTAATCGTCTGTATACTACCATCAAAAATTTAATAGAAGTTCCATTGATGAAACGGGTCAAAACCTCTCCCATAACATGTATAATCATAGTATGTTATTCACACAGCGATCATCAGGGACACGAACTACGTATCTCCGTTGTCCGCTGTAGAAAGAGGTCATGATGAAATGGATATTCAGTAAAATTACCCGGACCTTTTCAGGACTGCTACTATTAAATTTTATGATTTTAGTGTGCGTGACGATGGGTGCCTATTCCTATTCCATTCAGCAACTAGAAGAGAATAATGTCATGCTGTTGCGTTTGACCAATCAAAAAACTGCTGCACGTGAGATTTGGAATGATTTGCAGGAGACGAATATTGAGATTCAGGAAGCCTTATTAAAGGAAACACCGGCTTCTCTCGGACTGTCGAATGACTTAAAGCGGACAAAGCAGGATCTTGAACATTTGGCGCATACTTACCCTTCCGCAGAAACAGATTCTTACTCAAAAACGGCAATGATTTTAATACAGTACTACGAAAAAATATTGATTCCATTGACGGAAAATCGACAGTCCGCCAACCGATATACCGATTTTACCGCCATGCGACGGATGTTAAAGGATGCGTCCTTCGTCATCCCGTTGCAATCGACTATGAGCGGGACAGAACGTTCTTCACTCGATACCATGTATTTTTTTTCGACGACCCGACAAGCAGCGGATCAATATATCAACTCTATTCATATACTGGAAAAAAGAGCACAGCAGACACTTGCCCATCAGATGCGAGCGACCCTTTGGAAAACGTTGACAGTTCTTGTTGCTGTCTTTTTCCTTTTAAACAGCTGGACGTTCCGATTCATGCAACGGTTGACAAATGATCTCGTTCGTCTGGTCAAGCAAACAAAAAATCCATATGCTTATTCTTCGATGCCTCTGATCAAACGACAGGATGAAATCGGCGTCCTCGCCAAAGCCATGCAGAACATGATGACGATGCTTGCGTTTCAACAATCCGAAACAGATCGTGCCAATCAGCAATTATCAAGCCGGAACCGTGAACTTTCTGACAGCCTGTCGGAAAAAAACAAAACGGAAATCAAGCTACAACTTCAGACGGATCTTGCCCGTCACTTATTGGAATACGAGACGTTTCACTGCACGCAAGATTTGCTACGGGATGTGGCCCGATCATTCGGCTTACCGGAGTTGAAGCTGACTCTGGTTTCGAGGCAAGAAGAAGTCATTTACCGGCAAAATCCTTTGTCTGAAGGCAGCATCCCCCGGCTGGCGCAGCCTGTCAGAGAGGATCAATACCTTGTTGAACGGATTATTCCATTGCTGAATTCGCGTGAAGCTGAACCGTTTGCCTTGTTGACATTCACTGACCCAACGGCAGAAGTATATGAAAAGCTTTCGGCAGTCAGCGATATTCTGTCACTCGGGATTTTGCGAATCGAGCATATGCGGGCACTGAAAGAAGATAAACAGCACGTCCAACGGATTTTGGACAGCCTTCGAGAAGCCGTCATGTACGTCAATTTTCCCGATTCACGATTGATTCACAACGGGACGTTGGTCACTATGTTCCCCGAATTACGAGACCTGCCAGATACTTTGCATGATTTTGAATCCATCATGGCCATCCTTCGCCGGGTCTTTACTGAAAAAGAGGCCTTTACCGACTATATGAAACAATTAAAAATTCATTTAGCGAACGGCCATGCCATGGACGCCCAAGATTTCGAAGTCAGCAGGAATCGTCACGTCCGTCTGTATACGGAATTTCTGCCGGACAGCAAAGGTATCATCTTTGTCTTAAGTGAACGGACGGCTGAAGTCGAAGCGGTACAAAAGGAGCATGCCTTCATTTCAATGATTTCACATGAACTCCGGACGCCCCTAGCCTCGATTGAAGGATTCAGTGAGCTGATGATTCACCGCAACGTCTCCGGTGAAAAACAATTGAAATATTTAAAAACTGTCCGCAGTGAAGCCCAACGCTTAGGTAAGCTTGTCACCGCTTTCTTGGACTATCAACGCTTGAGTCACCAAAAGGAAGTCTATTCGTTTGAATCCTTTGACATAGCAGCTTTGGTACAGGAAGTAGCCGACTGGATGAATGTCTCCAACACCTCCCATCAGGTCCTGTTTGATTCGGCTCATACGACCTGTACGATTGAAGCGGACCGTGGAAAAATACGTCAACTGCTGACGAACCTTTTGGGTAATGCAATCAAATACTCGCCGTCAAGTCCGAAGATCGAGGTCCTGCTCGACTGCAGTGAGGAAGAGGTTGTCCTGACAATCAGCGATAACGGACTCGGCATTCCGAAACAAGACCTACCGTATTTGTTCGAGTCCTTTTACCGCGTGGAGCGCAACGACCATAAGCGGATTCAAGGAACCGGACTCGGGCTGATGATTTGTAAGGAAATCGTCGAAGCTCATTCCGGACAAATTTCTGTTTCATCCGAACTGGATGTCGGAACGGATTTCCTAGTCCGGCTGCCGATGGTGCAACGGACCAAAGACGGAAAACCATAAATTGATTTAAAGACAGAGGAAGTGAATACGTATGGATTATGAGTTAGATCGTATCATTTATTACTTGAACCGAGATTTTCGCAATCATCTCGGATCATTCTCAGGCACGATTTTGAAAGATACCTCGCCGGCCATTATCTTAATTGAGGATCATGTCCGGCGGCATTTAGCGTATGCCTTATATCAATATCCGGAATTCGTCTCTGAAATCGAAGAGACGATTTTCCGGTGTCTCATCGATGTCCGGGGGGAAAAAGAATCGGAAGATCCAACGGAAATCTTTATTGCTAAAGCCCAGTTATATTCTCCCTATCATTACCTCATCACATTTTTATAAGGAGTGGACTGCAGTATGAAAATAACCGGAACCGCCTTGTTAATCGTTGATATCATCAATAAAATGGATTTTGAAGGCGCAGAAAATCTGCTTGCTGAGACACGCCCCATATTGAAGTCTTTGATCGACCTTAAACATATATGTAAAGAACATGATATACCGGTCATTTATGTAAATGACAATTTTAGTTTATGGCAAGAAAACGTTGATCAGATTGTCGAAGAGTGCCGCGGCGGGCTCGGCGATGTCTTCGTTCAAGCGTTGCATCCGCAAGAAGATGATTATTTCATCATCAAGCCGAAACATTCCGGTTTTTACGGGACACAGTTGGATATTCTCTTAAAGCATCTCAATATCTCATGCCTGATCATTACGGGCATCACGACCGACATGTGTATCCTGTTTACGGCAAACGACGCTTATATGCGGGAATACGAAATCTGGGTGCCAAAAGACTGTACCGCAGCCGAGACGCAAGATGCGAAAGAGCACGCATTGGAAATTCTCCACACGACATTATCCATTGATTGTTCCAACAGCAGTGACGTATCGTTCGACTAAAAGGAGGACAGCATCATGTTGCAATACTTTTCAGGAACATGTGAGACGGCACGAAAACGACTCCTCGAAACCGCACTGCATCATTTGCCGACAAAATACCCGTCCATTTCACACCTGCCGATCAACCAGGCACAAAATGCCAGCTGCGACTTGATTCATGCGAAACGTGAGGGAAATCATGCGTTGCTCATTCTCAGCAGCGGTCTGCATGGAATCGAAGGGTTTACGGGGAGCGCGATGCAATTGCGATTTTTAGAAGAACATCTCGCCCGGCTTAACAGCAGCGAAGTCGATCTTTTATTCATTCACGCTATGAATGTAGACACCATGGACCATCACACTTATGCACCGTTTCGTGGTGTTTTCATCCCGAAGGCGGGCTCCGGTAGTCGATTCGGACACTTCCCGTTTTCGTTCCAAACAGTAAGCCGGTTACTTCCAATCGGTCCCGGTCGTTTGTTCAAAAGCGCCACAACCGTACCAGTTCCTCAACCGATAAGTATTCATTTTGACGGACAGCCGCCTGACCCGTATATTCATGACGTCCTTTCTGCAGTTTCCTACCTCATCACTCCCTACTCGCACGTTTTGTTTCTTGACTGTCACACGGGTCACGGCCTCCAGACAGAAGTTCAACTGGTCCTGCCTTCCGCTGATTGCCGCACACCGGATCATTTAAAAGAATTCACCCGTTATCCGATTGTCGAACATCCACTTTATCTCTTTGAAGGTGAATGGTTGAACTCACTGTATCAGTGGACGCATGAAAAGCAGATTGGTTTCCTTGGACTGATCATCGAATGCGGAACAGCTAAAGACTCATCCGGTTTTCGACTGCCTCTGCAAGCGATCTTTACCGAAAACCGGCTTTGGCGTCAGCATGTCATGAACGAAACGGATTTGCTCTTTTCGCATATGGTGGAATTAATGAATGATCCGTTGAACTATCCGTTGCTCAAGCGGAATCTGACTTGGTCGTCCTCCTGATAACTGCCTGCATCACCGGTCCAAATCATTTTCTAAAACATTACATTTTGATGACAATCCTTCCCCTTTGGTTTTCGTTTTTCTTAAACAGGTATATATATCATGTACATTTTATATATGTTTTTAATCTGAGGGAGGAATGAATCATTCTCAGACACCAAAAGGAATTACAGTTCGAAGTTAAGGTCGACCGGCCGGATCCGAAACTTGCACGGGCTGTCCAGGAAGTATTAGGCGGACAATTTGGGGAAATGACCGTCATGATGCAGTATCTGTTCCAAGGATTCAACTGTCGGGGAAATGAAAAGTACAAGGATATGCTGATGGATATCGGCACGGAAGAAATCGGTCACGTCGAAATGTTATGTTCTTTAATTTCGCAATTGCTCGACGGTGCTTCACCCGACGACCAAGCTGAGGCGGCCAAGGATCCTGCCATCGCCGCAATTCTCGGTGGAATGAATCCGCAACACCTTCTTGTCAGTGGACTCGGCGGACTTCCTTCCAATTCAAACAGGGTGCCGTGGAACGGTTCCTACATTGTCGCGAGTGGTAATCTCTTGGCGGATATGCGATCCAACCTCCATGCGGAATCGCAGGGGCGACTTCAGGTCGCACGTCTCTATCACATGACGAACGATGAAGCAGTCCGGACAACACTCCGGAAAATGCTGGCCCGCGACCGGTATCATCAATATCAATGGATGGCAGCCATTGAAGAGCTGGAAGAGAAAAACGGCATCGTCGTCCCGGCCACGTTTGCACCGGAAGATGAAATGGAAGCCCAGCCGCATGCTTATGAATTTTGGGACTTGTCGGAAGGAACGGCTTCAAAAGAAGGACGCTGGGCGCAAGGAAGCGCGCAGGATGGAACCGGTGAATTCGTGTATCTCGAAAATCCGGCACCGCAGGGTCAAATTCCAAATCCTGAAGTTCCGGCACACAATCTGCACCATGATTTGAATGAACCGCCGCAAAAACGAGGCGTCGCGGATACAGTCAAACGCATTCTAAAGGACAAGGAGTGAGACAGGATGGCGAAACAACTGGCGTTGCACGAGACGTTGGAAATCCATGAAATTATGACGATGAAGCAATCCTGTCTTGTCAAATCTTATGCACTTAGCCCGCTCGTCAAAGATAAAAAGTTAAAAAACTGATTGAACAGGACATCAAAGAATCAGAACGTGCACTAAAAGAGCTACAACCTTTATTCCATTGATTCCACCAGACGAACGACCGGAGGTGCTTTTTGTGACCATTCAAAAACAGATGAACCGTGCCAGCAAGAAAAGAGACGAACTGATCGCCATCGACCATCTCGTCAGTGCCAAATCACTCGTCCGCGCCTATGCCGTGGCCGTTACGGAAGCTGCTTCTCCCGATGTCAGAAAAATCCTGACGAAGCAGTTGAATCATGCCATTCAGACACATGCTGATATTGCGACTTACATGATTGAAAATGATATGTACCTGGCATACGATTTAAAAAAGCAGTTGAAGCATGATGAAGAAAAGATGAACCTGATTCAGGAATTGGTTCAGAGCAAGTAAACATTTCCCTCTCTTCGGTCGAGAAGAGAGGGTTTCGTAACTTCCGCCTATTATGGGAAGCGAAAGGGATTAAAAGACTGATCGGAGGACGCCGTTATGCTATCCGTTAAAAACATTACAGTCAAGCAACTTGGTCAAGATTTACATCTTTCGTGGCAAGCGGATTCTCCCGTTCAGCTTCTCCGTGACGGTGAGATCCTCAGTGATGGCGCGGCACACGAATTCATCGATACGACGCTTGCTCCCTTCTCTCCCGTGCAATATGAACTGCGGACCAATCACGTCCGTATCACAATCGATACAGCCGTTGTCGCCGATGAGGGAACATTGTTTTGGAATCAAAAATCCACCGTCATCATCCGTTCAGACCAGGAATTACTTTTGGTATGGGGGGCTATCCCGGATGTCGAATCCTACAGTATCTTCCGAGATGGAAAACGCTTGGGCGATACGGATAATCATACGTGGTACGAAGCATCATCGCAAGACGAGTCTGCCCGTTACGAAATCCGTGCCCTCCGACCATCGTCTCGTCAGAATGTACCACTCTCCTCCGTCATGGAGGGAGCGTTAAAACTTTTGAATCATTTAAAACACGAACCAGATCGGGAACGGGAGTTTGAATCGTTTATTCTTTATATCCTTCTCCATCCGTTTGTATCTGAGCCCCTTGCACCGAATAAAGAACCCGAAGCCGTCCGCGCACGACTGCGAATCATGACGTTTATTGCTCCACCGATTTTAAAAAATCCGAATCTGCTTTCTCCTCATATTTATTTTGAGGGCGATGACCGGACCTTTGATCCCCATGCGACGGAATACCGGACGTTGACTGAGATTGCCATGACAGGCTTACAGGATGTTCCTCATGTTCACCTTGCTAAGCAGGCCAATCCGACACGTTCTCTGACCTCGACGGGACGCCTACGGAGTGAAGACGTAGCATCGACACGGAAGGTTTATCTGGAAGATATTGAAAAGGACCGAGACTTTCTCCAGTTTACGACCCGGCATTCAGTCGGCAATCCGTTGGTGATCGCTCCCGACATCAACTATACGGTCCATACCGCGTATGGTCACGGAAGATGGCGGTTGTGCGGAACTCATCTTCGTTCCCCTCACCATGAAATTTATCTGCAAACAGAATCCTGTGCTTTTCAGCCGATTCATCAAACACATGACCTCGGTCTCAGTTTTTTAGCTGACCCTTTACCGAGCTGCCATTGGCTGTTCATGGAGGCCAGATGATATTCATTACCTCATCAAAAAAGCCAGACGATGAACATCGTCTGGCTTTTTTGATGAAACATATGCCGAACCCGTATCAGTCATGGAATCGGGCGCGTGTTTCTTTAGAAGGAAGCATACATTGTTGCTTTTCTCCGAACCATTCATGCCGGTGTTTCGCGACAATATCATACACAAAATCTCTTCCGACACGCGGTAAGAAGCGGAAAAACGAAGCGAATGGCCATGCGCCGTTTAAGTGTCTGGTAATCCGTAGCGCTGCATCCGATTTGATATAAGGAACTCCCTGCTCGATAACCACAACACTGTTTAAATCAGATGGTAAACGATGTTTTTGAATGAGTTCCTGTCCAGTCGCGCCCTGCAATGAAGCAAAATCATAGTACCCTTGATCCCGTTTCAGGATAAACTGCACACTGGCATCACACAAATTGCATTCCCCATCAAATAAAATGATTGGCTTCACGTTTGTGTCCTCCCTCTATCAATGATTTCCTTTTTTCTAGTTTAGCTCAAATCCATAAAGCAAACCTGTATTTCGCTTCTTATTGCTATCGATGATCAATCCATACCATTTTTATACATGTTTTAGAGACGATCAATGCTGTCTCATCCATCGCGTATCTAGGCTCTGAACGAATGCTTTTAAATCATCCTGCGTCCGGATAAGAGTCTGACAGGTCACCTGCTCATTCTGAATCAATTTGATTCGAACAGGCGGTTCGTTGATCAAGCTGAACGCAAAAAGCAAGGTCGAATGTTTTTGTGTATAGACGGCAACCGCCAGCAATTCCTCATGTAGTCGTTCTCTCACTTCTTCACTTGTATGCGTATGTAAGAGATGGATGGTTTCATGAAGAAGGGACGATTTCATACGTTCTGACACGTCCAAATACCGGACTTCAAGGTGAACTTCATGATTTCTTCCCCGCCGCGTCGTAAGGAAAAACGGAGGGTGAATTAATTTTTGAATAAAACGAATGATGCGTTCAATGCTTATCTCAGACATCAAAAACCTCTTTTCTAACCTCGATACCAAATGTTCGAAGATTTTTCTTTTGTTGCGCCAAGATCCAGACAAAACATTAAACATATAAGAATATCGTATGTTTAATTCCAAAGAAACCTGATTTGCTTAGCCTTTTTTAGTTTAACATATTTCGTCTTTTCAGACCGAATCCGAAGCCATAAAAAAAACGAAAAGCGGTCCACTTTTTCTTTTGATAAAAAGAAGACCGTGCTTATTCGTTTCATCCAATCTGCACTTTTGTTAAATCTTCTAATGTGTACGCTTGCAAAGCATTTGAAAATAATAAAAAAGCATTATCAAAAGCTTGCCGCGTATTTCGAAGCGATTCTTTCTCGTGTGTTGGCAATACTTCTTTCAAATACGAAACTTCTTCAAATAAAGCCACCACTTGACCCAGCGTGATTTCATTCGGTGCTTTGGCTAACTTAAATCCCCCATTCCGTCCCTGATAAGACGTAATTAACCCGAACTTACTCAATGAATGGACAATTTTCATCAAATGATTTTTGGAAATGGCGTAATGATCCGCTACTTCTTGGATTTGAACAAGCCGGTTGGGATTCAAAGTGGCATAGAGCAGAACGCGAATTGCATAATCCGTCGACCGTGTCATTTTCATTCTTTTCACCTTCTTGAGTTCTTGCTGTTCTAATCAAACAATTACATGAGATTATGTTTATGTTGTTAGCGTGCACTTGCACATAATATAATCAAATATAAAATATTTTCTTGGATTTTACAATCGAATTGAGGGTTTCCGGTTCTACCTTTTTTATCCGAATGCATTTATGTGCTTCCTCCATCAAAAAAAGACATTGCGTTTTCGCAATGTCTTTTCGTAATAATCAGTCCCGTGCTGCCAAACGGTACAGCAGATCAAGCAACTCGATGTAGAGCCAGATGATCGTGACGATTAATCCGAACGCGGCCACCCACTCCATCGATTTCGGCGCACGGGCCTGGACTTGTTGCGAGATGAAATCAAAGTCCATCACGAGCGACAGTGAGGCGACGATGACGATGACAAACTGAATGCCGATCGCAAGCGGCGAACTGCCGGTCATGAACGGCAGATCGACACCAAACAACGCGAGCAACAAGTTGACGCCGTACAAGACGAGGATCGAAAGAATCGCTGCCGTGACAGCCGAACGGAATCGTTGTGTCACTTTGATCATGCCGGTCGTATAGACGAACCACATCGCAAACGAGACGACGAATGTCGCGAGGACCGCCTTACCGACGAGTCCCGGGTACATACTTTCGAACATCAACGAAATCGCTCCGACGGCGACCCCTTCGACGATTGCATAGACCGGTGAGAGCACGGGTGCCGTTCGTGGTTTAAACGTGATGATCAGCGCGAGAATCAATCCGAGGACGACTCCGCCAATCAAAGCCGGTACTAAAAATTGCGGATTCGCGGCTAAGAAGAACCATGTTCCACCGGCTGCTGCCGTGACAAGGGCGAGCAACAGGAAAATCTTACTCATCGTCCCTGCCTTCGTCATCGGCCGTTCACCGGCACGTGCCGTTTCAAAACCACGGCGTAAGGCCGGATTCACTTTAAATCGTGTTGCCATCTTGCGTTCACTCCTTCTATTTTTTCTATTTCTTACTACGGTTGTTTTCCGGAAAAGTTTCAGCTTAACCAACTATTTAAGGCATTCAGCTGCAGCATGACGACCGGGATCGATGCTTTCGCTGAGACAAGGTGCGACGTCGCCTGTCCGACTTTACCTGTCGTGACGAACGGTTCGTCCATAATTCCTTCGCCGATCGGTCCAAAAGGATCACTGTCGATGATCCGGTGCTGATAACGAATGAAGATTTCTTCATCTCCTTGAAGCATCTTACATCCCGATTCCTCGAGCGG
Source organism: Exiguobacterium sp. s145 (assembly GCF_018618835.1). NCBI lineage: Bacteria > Bacillati > Bacillota > Bacilli > Caryophanales > Exiguobacterium > Exiguobacterium sp. s145. The sequence continues at coordinate 317,801 of NZ_JACSMV010000002.1, forward strand.
CCGGTCGACTCCGTATTCGGCGTAATGCCAGACGGTCGTCGAATCCCACGGTGAACCGAGATGCAGAATCTGTCCGTCCGCTTCGATGAACTTTTCAAGCGGTGAACCAGGACCAAATCCATTTTCAATCGTATGTCCGGCAACGAATTCCGATGCCTCGTTTCCCCACGCCGTGACTGACCACATCGGGTGGGCACTGCGTTTGACGCCCGGGAACGTCCGGAACAGTTCCGGTACCTTGCCGATACTCCGGGTTGGTGTCTTCGCCGGGTCGTATGCCGGCATTTGCTGACGGATTGTCTCCCACCAGTCTTCCGGAACGGCAGGACGGCTCCAGTTTTTCGGATCCGAATTATCCGTACTCTGTGCCGCCATCATGATCAGACCGTCCGGCGTGATGACTTCCTGCAACGCTTCGATCAGCGCTTGTGCTCCGCCGGGAATCCAGCCGATCTGTTTCATCGCGCTGTGGACGAATACTTTCATACCCGGCGTCACACCGAGTTGTTTCAAATCGGTGATCAGTTTTGATTTCGTGACCATTTGTCTTGTTTCCATTTCGCACCCCTCACTCGACGACAAGACGAATCGTCGATCCTGTTTTGCCTTGCGTCACTTCAATTTTCGCATCGACCCGTGACTTCAGTTCCTGAACGTGACTGATGATTCCGACCATCCGGCCGCTTGCCTGAATCGAAAGCAGTGTCTCGATCGCCTGCTCGAGCGATTCCGGATCAAGCGTACCGAATCCTTCATCGATGAACATCGTCTCAAGCGATACACCTCCGCTCGCTTCCTGCACGACTTCCGACAGACCGAGTGCCAAGGCGAGTGAGGCCTTAAAGCTTTCCCCGCCGGACAACGTCTTGACGTGACGAGTCTGCGACGTATAGGCATCAAAAACGTTTAAATCAAGACCGTATTTCTTCAAGCCTTTACCGGCTTCCGTCTTCCGTTCGAGCAGGAAGCGTCCGGACGTCATCCCGTGCAAGTGACGGTTCGCCGCCTGCAGGATTTCGTCAAAGTAGGCGGTCTGGACATACGTTTCAAACGTCATCCGTTGCGCGTTCTCTCCGACACCGACCCGGGCCAGCTCACCGAGGATACCGTACCGTGCATCCTCCGCTTCGATTTGTTGCTGAAGACTCGACCAGGCATCGACCAGTTGTTTGATGTGCAACTGTTCTTTCTCAACGCCAATCCGGTAATCCGTCGCTGTCGCCAGTTCCGCTTCCGCTTGTCTGACGAGCGGACGAAGAGCCGTCAGATCCGGACGATCCTGTTGCTGAATCAGTTGTCGGATCCGCCCAAGACCACTTTCGACATCCTGCCGTTTTCGCCGGTCGGCTTCGAGTCGCTCCGCTAACCCTTCCATCATCTGTCGTGTCAGACGGGCCTGCTCGAATTGTTCGACTGTCTCGAAGCGTTCTTCCTGTAAACTCCGTTCAAACACGCGTTTGACTTCCGTCTGCTTGGATGTATGGGTCGCCAATTCTTCTTCGATATGCTCGAGGCGTCCACTTCGTGCCGCGACTTCTTGATCGAGCCGTTGTTTTTGATTCTGACTTGCTGTCCGTGCCGCTTCAAACTCCGCCAATCGTTTTGTCAGTGTCTGCTGTTCGATTTCCAACTCACGACGTGACGCCTCATCCGGATTTCGGTTCAGCATGCCTTCAAGCCGAGCGAGCTCCAGCAACAGTTTCGACTGCTGATTCGTCTCCTCTTCGATTTGCCGGTCTGCCTGTTCCAATTCCGTCTCGATTGTCCGGAGCTGTTGCTCCAGTTGCTGTTTTCGTTCCTGTTGTTGCTGTAATCGATTTTCTTGCCCTTTCAAGTCGTTGATTTCAGAACGAATCGCGGTCACATCGGTCGGAACCGGTTGTCCGTCCGCAAGTGTCGCGAGTTCCTGTTCGAGTTGCCGTTTCCGTTCCGCGACTGTCCGGTACGTCGCCTGTAACTCCTGGTGCGCCGATTGTGCGGTTAAGTAGGACTGATGCAACGCTTCGACATCGAGCGCTTCCATTTTGACAGCAAGTTGCGGATGCGTTGCACTACCGCAGACCGGACATGCTTCCCCGTCATGCAGATGTGCCGCAAGTTCCGCTGCCAGTTGACGGCGTTCATTCTGCCGGCCAGCCGTGTACGTTTTTTCGGCCTGTTCTTTCTCCGCTTTCACGCGTGTCCCCTGCTCGATCAGCTGCAGTCGCTCGGCTTCATTCCGTTGCCACTCTAAGTGTTTCTGTTCGATGGATTGCAGGACGAAGCGGCGTTCCTGTAAGGACAGACGGATGCTCGAATCGTCGATCATCATCGAAATCTCTGCCTGCAGCTGTGTCCGTTCACTGCGCTGACGAGTCCGTTGTTCACGTAATGCGTCCGGATTCAGCTTAGCAACGGCACGCCGTAAGTCTTCTTGTTGACGCACCAATTGTTCTTGATCCTTCAGCCGTTGCAGCTCTTCCGTGATTTGCTCCAGGCGCCGTGACGCCTCGCGTATTTCCGGTTCCTGCATCGTCAATTGCTCAACGGTCCGGTTGACCTGGTCGAGTTGCTGTTGCAGGTGCTTGAGTTCGGACAGGACGGTTTGTTTCGTCCCGGTCAATTGCCGGACCGATTGTTCCTCCGACTGAAACGTTTCGTACACCCCTTGGATGGCTGCTGCCCGGGAAGCCGCGTCATATTGTTCTTTCTGGCGTATTGTTTCCGGCAACGTCAAGGCGAGCTGTTGTTCGAGATGTAACAATTGATCGTACTCGGTAAATGTCTGCTCGAGGTGCTCCGCCTGGCGCAGCCGCTCCGTCAACTGTTCGACCGTTTGACGTCCTGTCTGTTCCACCGTTTTCGCCTGTTCAATTTTTTCATCAAGTGCTACAAGCAATGTATCTGTTTGGTGACGGATTGTCGTTTCCGTCGCTTCCGACCAGTTGAGGTCGAGCGGTAATTCTTCGAGCTTCGCAAGCTGCTTCGTTTTCGTTTCTTTGATCGCCGCAGCAAGATCCAGCGCTTTCCGGTGCAGCCGTTGCTGAAACTCCCCATAATGTTCCGTCTTGAACAACTGCTTGAGGATCTGCAGCTTATCTTTTGACTCCGCCATCAACAGTTCGCGGAACTTATTTTGCGGGAGCAGCAGGATTTGCGAAAACTGTTTGTGGTCGAGTTGCAACAGTTCCTGCACCTGCTGACGGATTTCCGGAATTTTTAGCGCAAGAGGTTTCCAGCTCGTCCCATCATGCCGGGCGAGTTCCGCCTCATGTCCGTAATCCGTTTTATTGACCGGATGCGGCTGACTCGGTTGCCGGATAATCCGGTAGCGTTCGCCTTTTAACAGAAATTCGAGTTCGACTTCCGTCTTGTGTTCCGGTTTCGCGAAATGACTGCGCAAATCGCTCATTTCCCGTTCCCCGCCTGACGTCTCGCCGTACAATGCAAACGTCAATGCATCAAAAATCGTCGTTTTTCCGGCGCCGGTATTCCCGGAGATGACGAACATCGTCCGTCCGCCGAGTGCGCGAAAATCAATCGTCTGTTCGTCGGCAAACGGTCCGAACGCACGTAGGGTTAATCGTTCTGGACGCATGCAGCTTCCTCCTCTAAGACGGTCTGCATCGCATCCGTCGGTTGTTTTTCCCTTACCGCTTCATAAAATTCCCGGAACAGATCCGTTAGCGTCGCCGCCTGCACCTGATCGCGTGATGCCTGGACCGCCCGGGTACTTTCGCGTGTGAATCCGGTCCGTTCGAGGTGAAGAATATTCGGATACAGCTTCTTTAATTTCCCCATCGGATCAATCAAGGCTTCGGCATCCGTCAGGTTGATTTTAATGTAATCGTCCGTCGCTTGTGTTTCGACGAAGACCGGATTCGTCAGTTCGGCAAGACTGCCTGTCAGTTCACGCAAATCGCGCTTGGCCGTCAACGGTTCGAAGCGACGGTCAAACGTCCCGTTTTCGTTCAGTGTCAAAATATCGACGCCTTTGACATGACTGGCTTCCGAAAACGAATATTTCAATAACGAACCGCTGTACCGGATTGTCTCCGACTTGATCGCAAGTGGATTATGCAAATGTCCGAGCGCCGTATAGGTGAACGGAGCAAACGCACTGGCGCTGACCTGTCCCGCTGTCCCGACCGACAATTGGCGTTCGGAATCGGTCTCAAGCCCGCCGATGACAAAGGCATGCCCAACGAGGACACTTGGTCCATCGATGTCCAGCGTTCCGATGATTTTTCGCATCGCGTCATCATGCGTCCGGATTGTTTCATCCTGATAGACATAGCGGACGGTCGCCGGATCTGCGAACGGCACCGGATAAAAACGGACGCCGTTGATCTGAACCGGTTCGATCGCCTCCGTCAATTTACCTGCCAGGTGAAGACCCGCCCGTTGTAATAACGGTGTACCGAAACTCAGCCGTTCCGCTGAATCATGGTTGCCGCTGATCGCGACGACCGGAATCTTCCGTTCCAGAACAATGTCGGCTAACACCGTATCAAGCAGTTCGACCGCTTCCGTCGGCGGGACGGCACGGTCATACAGATCACCGGCAATGATGACCGCGTCCGGCTGTTCCCGGTCAAGCAATTGTAGAAATTCCTGGAGAACAGCCCGCTGATTGTCGAGCATCGATTCGCCATGAACGATTTTTCCTAAATGCCAATCGGCAGTATGAATCCATTTCATCTCTCATCACGCTCACTTTTCCTCTATAATATCCTTATTTTAGCATGACTTGAATGGTTCTGACGATGATCTGACCGATTCCAAACCAAGTAAAACCCATTGCTTGACCGATAGTCTCCCGGTCAAGCAATGGGTTTTATGATGCATCATGTTTTAAAGGTCAGTCCACGTTCACCAAGCAACTGTTTTAACTTCGGTATCGAAGAAGGTCCGATTCCGTGCCACTGCAGAATATCATGTTCATGATACATCGCTAACAATTCCAATGATGTCACGCCGTGTTCACTCAGGGCCCGTTGTGCCGGCTTTGCGAGAAGCTCAAAAGGATTCGCCTCAGGTTTGTCTGAATTCATTATAGCTTCCTCCTGACAATAGACAAAAACCGCCTTCCTGTTTAGCTGGAAGGCGGTTTTTCGGACGGCTTAATTGTCATCTTCAGTGGGTGTGGCGCTTTTGACGAAATCGTTTGACCGACGTGAAGATGGACACTGATCCTCCGATGATTGCCCCGACGACAATCCCGGTCGTAAATTTTCCTCCGGGATTCTTCGCAGAACCTGGTTCAATTGCTGTTATATGTTCTTCCTGCTTCTGCTCGAATAACTGTTGGAGAGGGGAGGATGTAGGCTCGACTTCGACAATCCGGTCAACTTCCTGTTGACGGTCTTCCCGGCGTTCGACGCTGCAAGGTGACAGATAGAACGGATTCAGGTTCGTCCGATACCGGTCTGGATTCCAATTCGCTTGCTGAACGGCTTCAGCTGCATGGTCTGTCCGCTTCGTCTGATCCAATGACTGGATCGATTGATCGAATTCTTGTTTCATCGTAATCACTCCTCTTCACATTCAATTTCACCAAAAATCTCCGACTTACGTCTGAAGTCTTATTTACCTCTTTTTTAAACATCTAAAACATGTATCGAAAAAAATGTTTTACTTTTTTGTGAATATTCCGGTGAAATAGTTCTCATATACTCGTTTGGCCTGCTGAAGATTTGCTTCGCCATGGAGAAGAATTCGCCCGTCGGCAAAAGCCGTAATCCGGTAATCGTCCGCCTTGAACATCAGCAGATATGGATTCTGGAGACAGCTGATCCCGTGTGTAGTCAGCTCCTGTTCAAGCCGGACTAAATCCCGCGGTCCTTCGCCGCGGATTTGAACCGTATCCCGTCCGCACAAAGTCACGAATTGAACGATCGGTGCATTCAGATACGGATAGACCGGATCGTCTCCGCAAGACGGGCACGCGGATTGTCTGAGAGAACCGACGTTGATTTGACTCTGATGATTGTCCCAGACGTCGAACGACAGCAACGTCTGCCGTAAGGCGTTGTCCGCTCCCGTCAAATACTTCAAGGCTTCCGTCACTTGATGCGCCGCGACAAGCTGGACGACGGGACTGATGACGCCCGACGTCTCGCATGTCTCCTGCTGTTTCGGCAGATGTTCAAGCAGACAATGCAGACAAGGTGTCTGTCCGGGGCGAATCGTATAAGTCATGCCGTAACTGCCGACGCAGGCACCAAAAATCCAGGGAATACCGCTTTTTGCCGCCACATCATTGATCAGCATCCGGACACCGAAGTTGTCTGTCGCATCAATCATTAAATCACTGCCGCGGACCAAACGTTCAATATTTTCCGGCGTGACATCTTCGACGATTGCCGTGACGGAAACCACCGAATTGACTTTGCCGAGCCGGCGTTTGGCCGCAACCGCCTTCGGCAAATGATCCTGCACGTCCTGTTCCGTATAGAGTTGTTGCCGTTGCAGGTTGCTCCACTCGACATGATCCCGGTCAATCAACGTGACGTGTCCGACCCCTCCCCGGACAAGCTGTTCGGCATTCGCAGTCCCGAGTGCACCGGCACCGATGATGACGACGTGACGATCCGCCATTTGATCCTGCCCCTTTTGTCCGATCGGACGAAATCGGACTTGCCGGCTGTACCGATCCGTCACGGTCGGCTGATCCCGGTCATCGGACTGCTTGCCGTCGCATACCGTTTTTTCTCGATCCGTCCCGCTTCAAAACCGAGGCGCCCCGCTTCGACCGCCAGTTTCATCGCCTGTGCCATCTTAACGGGATCTCCGGCGTGGGCGACGGCTGAATTCAACAGGACAGCATCCGCTCCGAGTTCCATTGCGTAAGCCACGTCTGCCGGTGAACCGATGCCGGCGTCGACGATGACCGGGACCGTCAGTTGTTCGATGATAAAACTGAGCGCAAGCGGATTCAGAATCCCCTGACCGGAACCGATCGGTGATGCGGCCGGCATGATCGCATGACAACCGAGTTCTTCGAGCCGGCGCGCCAGCAATAAATCGTCGGAAGTATACGGTAAGACGATGAAACCGTCCTTGATCAGTTCCTCTGACGCCCGCAACGTTTCAACCGGGTCCGGCAATAACGTCTTGTCGCACCCGATCACTTCAACTTTGACCATATCGCACATCCCGGATGCGCGGGCAAGTCGGGCAAGGCGAACGGCTTCCTCCGCCGTCTTTGCACCCGCCGTGTTCGGCAACAAATCGTAGCGGTTTAAATCAAGTGCCGCGAGCGGGTTGGTCTGTCCTTTGGCAAAGACGTCGAGCCGTCGGACTGAAAACGTCAGAATGTTCGTCCCGGATGCTTCGACCGCCTGTTGTTGCGTCGTTGCATCCGGATATTTTCCCGTTCCGAGTAACAAGCGTGAAGCAAATGTTTTTCCACCGATTTCTAACATGATTCATCCTCCTCCTACAAAATGAACGATTTCAACGACATCACCGGGTTGGACGGTCGTGTCCGGATAACGGGACCGATCGATGATCTGCCGGTTCTGCTCGATGATGACGATTTTTCCGTCAATCGCCAGATGTTGCAATAAGTCGTGTAACGTCGTCGTTTCTTCGATCAATGCGTAGTCTTTTCCATTTAAACGAATGTTCACTTCGTTTTCTCCCCCTGTCGCTGGTGACTAAAAGCACCCAACATCACTTTCGGTTTTTGCCCCATGATGCAATCTGCCAGCACAGTCGCCGTCGCCGGTGCCAGTAAGATGCCATGCCGGTGATGACCGGTTGCGACGAATAATCCTTCGATGCCGTCCACCGGTCCAAGATACGGCAGACCGTCACCGGTTTGCGGTCGGACGCCGGCCCACGCTTCGACAAACACAGCTTCCGCAAGCGGCGGATAGAGCCTGATGGCTTGATTCACTAACAAACGAATACTGTCGAGACTGACGGTCGTCGATTCATCCCCGGACCGTTCCGTCGCTCCGATGATGATTCGTCCGTCTGCTTTCGGAACGAGGTACACCTGTTCATTAAATAGTGTCCGGTCGAGCCATCCGGTCATGAGGCGCACGGACAGGCATTCCCCCTTGACCGGACATGTATCGATTGTGATGCCGATCGAACGTAACACGGCTTCCGATCCACGACCACTGGCGACAATGATTTGTCTGCCTGTCCGCAGACCCCGGTTCGTCTCGGCGCCGATGATCCGCTGTTTGTCCCGAACGAGCTGCGAAACAGATGTGTCTTCTTCAATGACTCCGCCCCGTCGTTCGATCGCGCTCCGTAAAGCCTGCGTCACTAATCGGGAATCGATTTGTCCAACTTGTTCGAACGTCAAGAATTGATTTCCTCGATGCAGGCAAAACGGCTGTTCCAGATAACCGCTCCCGAGACCGGTCTCGTCCAACAATTGCCGGACCAGCTCCGGATACAACGTCCGGCTCAGCGCCGCCAGTTCGTGTAACGGTTCCGGCAGTTCTTCGTCTGTCGCAAGCATCCCTGCCGCTGCCCGTGTCGTCCCTTGTCCGGCTGTCGACTGGTCAAGTAAACGGACAGTTTGTCCGCGTTTAAGCAACTCATAGCCGAGCGTCAAACCGATCATGCCGGTCCCGATGATTAAGACATCCGGTCGTGTCATCGTTGCATCACCTCCCGGAACCGGTCAGCTGCTTTAAGCGAATTCGCTTGCCCGAGAATCCCCGACAAGACGGCAACGCCCAAACAACCGGTCGCAATGACCTCCTGAACGTTGCCCGGTTTGATGCCGCCGATCGCAATGACCGGAATCGAGACCTGCTCGACAATCTGTTTTAAGGCATGCAGTCCCCGCGGCGGTACACCGGGTTTTGATCCGGTTTCAAAAATGTGACCGTACATCACGTAATCCGCACCGGCTTGTTCTGCTGCTGCCGCTTCCGTCAGCGAATGGACCGATTGACCGATCCGCAGTTCCTTAAAACGGCTCCGGACACGATCGACCGGAATACTGCGTGTCGTCAGTTGAATCCCGATGCCGGTGACGAGAGCGACGTCAAGCCGGTCATGGACGATTAATCGTTCCGCCGGCACCCCGCGTTTCATTAAAAACTCAATACAGGTCACCAACTCCCGTGCGGACCAAAGCGGTTCCCGCAGATGAATCCGGTCGACACGCATCGCGAGTTCCGGTAATGTATGTTCCAGCGTTTCCCAGCCCTGTTGACCGGTTGTCATCAGATGTAACTGGCTCATCATTTCCCCCTTTCCACACGAAAAAGGACCACCCCATGAACTGATGGAGTGGTCCTACAAAAAAGGGCGACAGCCGTCGCATCCTCTATGAATGATCGGAATCCACTTCCCTCCGCTAGTACGAACTAGATCAGGTTCAAAGGGTCCGGATACTTCCGTCTCAGTCTGCTGCGAGACTCCCCTAGTGTAGATATTGATTTGTGTGGTACGCCTGTAGTTTACCACGGGTAGTCCGATTTGTTCTACCCTTGATTAATGTCGCATGTCCGCTTCGACCGCTTTGACCTGCTCGATCAAGCGTTGGTATTCGTCGACACGTTTCGTTTGCGACAAGTCATACGTTTGTTTTAAGCGTAAAACCCGGATGACCTTCTGATCGAGATCGGCTCTCGACAATTTATCTTGTTTGATCCGTGCCATGATTTCCTTGTGGACGGACGTATACGCACCCGGAGCCGAGAACATCGCCATGTCGGCACCGTTTTCAAGCGCAAGACTTGCGGCCTGGGCAAGACCGTACTGTTCCGTAATCGCTCCCATGACGAGATCATCCGTGATGATGACTCCGTCAAACTTCAGTTCATCCCGCAAGACGCCGGTCATGACCGGTTTTGACAATGAAGACGGACGGTTTTTGTCGAGGGCCGGGAACAGGATGTGCGCGACCATGACCATCTCGGCCCCCTCTTCAATCGCCCGCTTGAACGGGACCAGTTCCGTCTGTTCGAGTTCCGCTTTTGTCGCATCGACCCGCGGCAGACCGACATGGGAATCGACCGTCGTGTCACCGTGTCCCGGAAAATGTTTGACGACCGGAACGATGTCTTCTTTTTTCATTCCCTGCATCAACGGCACACCCAGCCGTGCGACCTGTTGCGGATCCGCACTGAGTGCCCGGTCGCCGATGATCGGATTCGCCGGATTACTGTTCACGTCAAGAACCGGGGCGAAGTCCATATTAAAGCCGTAAAAACGGGAAATCGAACCAAGTGTCTGTCCGACTTCCTTCATCAATGCTGGATCATTTTTTTGACCGAACGACAGACTCGGTGATAATTTGAGCTGTGCGTCCGGGACCCGACTGACGCGTCCGCCCTCTTCGTCAAAGCCGAGAAACGCTTTTGCATCAGCCGGTTGGGCTTCAGCAATCGCTGCCGTAAAGGTTTTCAGTTGATCGGTCGACGTGATGTTGCCGCCGAGTAACAGCACACCACCGAGTGCATGATCCTGCAACAGCGTTCGGTCGGCTTGTGTCAGAGCTGTTCCCGTCACACCGATATACAGCAACTGATCGACTTTTTCCGCCGTCGACATGTTCGAGACGGTTTCTTTAAGTTGTTTCTCTGCCCGCTCAGCAGCAGAAGGTCGATCCGGCTGCGGCGGCTTTGTTTTCTTCGCCGGCTTCGGTTGCGGTTCGACCGGTTGTGCCGGCTCGTCAGCACAACCGGCGAGGAGGACACTTGCCAACAGAACAGGAACCATCCGTTTCAAATCGGTTCCTCGTTCCGGACGCCGTTGATCGAGTAATAGACTTCAATTTCTGCGTTCAGCGATTGTGAGACCGAGCAGTATTTGTCTTTTGATAAGGCAATCGCCCGGCGGACTTTATCGTCCGGTAAATCACCTTCAAGCCGGTAATGAATTGAAATCGTCGTGAAACGCCGGGGATGATCATCCGCCCGTTCGCCTTCGATATCCATTTCAAATGACGTCAGCGTCAAACGCATCTTTTCTAAAATTGAGACGATATCGATGCCTGTACAACCGGCGACGGCGTGAAGAAGGAGCTCTGTCGGCCGGGGTGCTTGATTGTCTCCGCCGTTTTCTGGCGCGGCATCCATCGCTAAGTGATGTCCGGATTCGGTCTCCCCGCTAAAACCCATCTTGTGATTCCAAGTGACTGTTGCTTGCATCAAGATCACGTCCTTTTCTGATTTAAGTGATGTTTCCTACTCTGTTAGTATACCCGAATCTGTGACAGGTGAAATTGACTGTCTATTCACAATAATGCTTCTTTTTCTGTGTCAGGCAAATCCGGTTTCCGCCCTTGTTAAATCATGCTATTCTGATAAACGATAGTTTTTTTGCGCACAGGCGCCAGAAGTGGGGAATTATTTATGTCATCATCATCATCGACTCGTTTGAGTCAAGCCGACTGGCTGTTAATCGCGACGTTATCCATGTTGACGTTTGTCCTTGGAACAAGCGAATTCGTCATCGTCGGTATTTTATCTGAAATTGCGGACGGTCTGAACATCACGATTGCAAAAGCCGGGACACTCGTCTCCGCCTTTGCGATCGCCTTCGCCATCGGAACACCGATTACGATGTCCTTGACCGGACACCTCGAACGGCGGAAGTTAATGCTCAGTCTGATTTTCGTCTGGATCATTTTGAATATCTGCAGCGGGATCGCACCGAATTATGAACTGTTGCTGTTGTCACGAATCGTGACGGCTGTTCTGACGGGTGTCCTGATTTCACTGGCAATGGTCGTCGCAAGCGACAGTGTGCCGATCGCGAAACGCGGCGTCGCTGTCTCCTTCATCTTCGGTGGATTCACGATGGCAAACGTCCTCGGTGTGCCGATTGGCACATTCATCGGACAACATGCCGGTTACTCTGCCACGTTTTGGCTGACGAGCAGTCTTGGTGTCGTCGCTCTGCTTGCTGTTTTGAAAGTCGTTCCAGTCCAGCAATCGGAATCATCCGGTTCGATCCGCGAACAGCTCAGTTTACTCGCCAATCCACGGATCATGATCGCCTTTTTCATTCCCTCATTCGGATTCGGTGCGACATACGTCGTCTATACGTATCTCGTGCCCGTGCTTGAGTTGGAACTGAAATTGCCGTCAGCCTGGATCAGTCCGATTTTACTCGCTTACGGTGTCGTCTCGATCTTCAGTAACATCTTGGCCGGTAAAATCGCCAGTCGGAATCCGATCGGCCGTCTCCGGTTCGTCTTCATCGTTCAGGCGATCGTCCTCGCTGCTCTCTACGTGACGACAGCGTCGGTATCGCTTGGCCTGATCAACATTGCCTTGATGTCCTTGATGTCGATTTTATTGACGACGTCGACGCAAATTTATCTGATCGACCTGGCAGAAAAGTTTAATCCGGAAGCGAAAGGGCTTGCTGCTTCCCTGATGCCGGTCGCAAGCAACGTCGGGATTGCCTTCGGTTCCGCACTCGGCGGACTCGTGTATGCAAACGGTCCGATCATGAACATCGCCCTTGTCGGTGGTGCCGTTGCTATACTCGCAGCTGCGTTGACGGCGGTCAGTCACCGGCTCGATCAACATTCATAAAAAAAGCGTCTGTTTCCATGGTGTCCTCTCGTGAGGCACACGGAACGGGCGTCTTTTTGTAGCGGAGACTCAGACCGAACCTTACAACACTGTTAGGTGAACGTATCTAATTTGTTGCTTTATTTTCCAATCGGCATGGTACGGTAAAGTCAGTTGTTCATCCCACTTACGAAAAAGGAGATTTTACTATGAAATCGTATTATGCCCTTCCATTAACAGCCCTCTTACTGACAGCGACGGTTAGTCCGGTCACGACATTTGCTGCAACACCGACTAAAGGCGAGACAGCGAAACCATTATCAGAAAAAGCACTTGCAAAAAAGAAAGCGGCGATTACGAAACTCGCGACGTCTTTGATCGGAACACCATATAAAGAAGGCGGGACGACAACAAAAGGCTTTGACGCATCCGGCTTCACACAATACGTTTATCAAAAAAGCGGTCTGACACTCGAGCGGACAATTGCGAAACAAGCCGCTATGCCGCTGAAGACGGTCACATTCAAAAAAGCCGTCCCGGGCGATCTGTTGTTCGTCCAGGCGAAAAAGGCGAAATCACCGAACTTCGTCGGAATCTACACCGGGAAAAACAAGTTTGTTGCCGTGACGACGAAAAAGGTTGAATCGCAGGACCTGACATGGAGTTACTACACGAAACAGGACATCATCATCAAATCGTATCAGTGAAACAAAAAACGCAATCTGAAACTCTTGAAGAGTTCCGGATTGCGTTTTTTTGGAGTTATTAAAGTTGTTCGTTAGTTCAAGACAAGTTCATTGAGTGTAGTTTCTGCTCGTTTTAATTTGTCCTTGATGTTTCCCTCATACAAGACGCGGTTTGATATTGCGTCGACGACAAGGACATTGATAACACCGTCACCAGTTCGATTCGCCGTGTAAATCAAATCATCTTTCAGCTCGGTATACTCACCTAATCCAGACTCATCTAATACTAACGGGATACCTATCTTATATTTTGTCGATTTCTTCGATGCCAGATCATAAACTGCCCATATTAAATCTTTTGGTTCGCGTTCAAGTAGGATCAGTTTTGTTCCATCCGCACTCAGTTCGGTTTGGTTAGCACCAACCGACTTTAATCCTTTTAAAAGTTGAGATGTTTTTCCGTCGCTCATATATACTTTTTCTATTGTCTCATCTGATCCTTCTACACCTTCCGACGTATAATAAACAATCGTTTCATCATGGATTCCTAGAAGATAGAACTCATCTTTAGAGGTAAATGGTAAATTGATTTTTCGAATCGTTTCGTTTTTTAAATCAATTTTGTATAACAATGTTTTTGATTCGGATTCATAATCTCGCGCAATAACATACATACTGTTTCCAATCCGTTTATACGGATAAAGCTCGGTTTTTCCTAGCTTCCTAGCTTCAGCAGGTGCCGGAAATATTTTTTTGACGACACGCTGCTTGCCGTCTTCCCAGTACTGCAGCTCCCATTTGTCATTGTCTGGCGCACCCGTCGCATATGAAATTCCATCCTGTTCCAGCGTAATGACGTAATCGTTACGCATAAAGCGTCGGAAATCGTTCGGTGCATTTTTTTCATCAAATGGGCTTTCAAACAAACCGCTAACTAGACTATCCTCCGTCTTTTGGACACGACCGTCTAATCCAACTTTATAATCCATTTTTTTTAACCCTTGATCATGAAGTTCTGCATGAACGGAACGGACAGCCTGCTGTTTCGGGTCGCCTTTGACCGTCTCAACGATAAAGTCCGATTCATCAATCGATTGAATAAATATGGTATAGATACCTATCGTCAAGAAGCTGACAACAGCCAGTATAAGTACAAATTTAAATTTTCGCATGACGTCCTCCTCAGACCGAAATTTTCCATTTTAATAAGCGCAGGCTTTTCCAAATCGTATAAATAAAATAGAGAACAAAAATCGCTATCATGATTGCAGATATTTCCTGTGACAAAAAGATATCGAGCGTTTCAATGACGTACATACCGCCCATCATGATGACGACAATAGCAATGACTTCAAGGACGATAAACAACAGTCCTTTTGCTTTGCGATACGACCGTTCCAGCAGTACGAGCATAAACAAAAAGCTGACCGTAAACAGGGCAAGCGTTACAATGACGAGTACATCTGACAGATTCATCGTATACAACTGTTTTAAAGTCCGTGACAATCCAAGAGCAGAAGTTGCACGGTAATCGTCTTTAATCAGCCAGTTGAAGATCACATAGCTGAGCTGGATGACCACCCACTGCAAGCCGATAAAGCTGATGATGACAAGAGCCAGAGCTGTCCATTTAGCAAAAAAGATTTTGGCCCGGCTGCCCGGTAAAAGCAGTAAACGGTATATGTACTTGGACTCTCCGAGCCAGTCCCGGTACCAGATCTGAACGGCATACAGCAAGACAAGAGCTACCCCGATCAGGATGATATAGCTGAAATACGAGCTGGCCTGTTCAAACGATAACTTTTCAATCGTTCGGATTGCTTCCGATTCGCTTACTTTCGCGTAGCTCATATAATCCTGCACCTGACGTTCATGATAGATGACCCGTCCGACGACGGTCAGGATTTCGATACTCGCCATCGCGAGGATGACGGAGACAATGATTTTCCAGCTTCGTTTCAACTCTTCGTTCGTTAACATCAGGTATTGTTTCATCGTTGATAGACCTCCCGCATCCGGTCCTGGACCGATTTTCCGTATACTTCGCGCATCTCTTCCGTATCATGTTCATCAATGATCCGGCCGTCCTGTAAAAAGACGACCCGGTCAATCAAATGTTCGATTTCAATGATTTCGTGTGTCGTCATCAGGATGCCACGTCCTTCCATGTAATGACTCGAAAAAATCCAGGCAATCTGTTCTTTCGTAAATAAATCAATTCCGGCGAACGGTTCGTCAAGCAACAGGTACGGACGGTCGAGTGCAAAACCAAGCACTAAACTGAACTTCGCCTGATTTCCTTTTGACAGTTCTAAAATCTTGTCGGTCGTCAATAGCTTGAACAAGCCCATCAATTCTTCCGCGACCTTCGGATTCCAGTCCGGATAATAGTCACTCATATAAAGCAGGGCATCACCAATCGTCATGTAACCGGGCATCGTTTGTAGATCTGGAACAAAGGCGATTTTTTCACGTGTGACTTCTTCGTCGACGAGGACGGTTCCGGCATCGACCGGGACAAGTCCCATGATCGCTTTTAAGATTGTTGATTTACCTTCGCCATTTAAACCGATCAGGCAAGTGATGCTGTCCGGACGCACCGAAAAGGAGACACCTTCAAGAATCGGTTTTTTACGACCGTATCGTTTTTTCAAGCCATGGACTTCAAGCATCGATCTTCCTCCGTTCCGTTGATTGATACATCGTCTCGACTTTCGTGACGACTTCACCGAGCGGAATCTGAATTGCCTGGACCGCCTCGATGAACTGGGCGACTGCTTCATCCAGCATCTCCGTCCGAACTTTTTTGACTACTTCCTGATCCATCGTGATTTTACTTGGGACGTTCCGTTCTGTCGTGATCAAGTGTTGTTCCTCCATTTCCTTATAGGCTTTCTGTGCTGTATTTGGATTGATTCCAAGCTGCGCAGCGATTTCACGGCGTGATGGAATTTCCTGCCCGCATTTCAGTTCTTCCGTCGCGATTTGTTCCTTGAACCATCGGACGACTTGAAGATACACCGGGCTTCTTTGGTCAAATTGCATCGTGGTCTTGACCTCCCTTTCCCATTTACTGTATTAAAACAGTAATACACTTTCTCTCTGTATCATACGCGTAGTACAGTTGACTGTCAATCCATTTCCAAAAAATATTTCCCCCCTAATTCATAGGGATAGAATTAGATGGCAGATATAGTGCCTGTAACTTTTTTTGCTGCTTCATTTACTTAAAACATTTGCATTTTTAAAATATTTTAAGTCCACGATTAAATTTCTCATATCAATACTCTTTTGAAGGTTGCGCAAACAGAAAGAGAGAAAGTGCACTTTGATCAGCACCTTCTCTCTTTCCTTACACTATTTCGTTCAGTATATTTTTCAAATAATCCATGTTTTCAACGACACTAACGTCTTCTTTAAAACGCTTAATGGTATGACTAAAATTTTTTTTATTCGCAATTTTCGTAACTCCTGAACACACATTTAATATACAGTTGAGTTTTTTAGAATTTCCACCAATGAAGTAGTGGGACATATATTTTTTGTCTTCCGAAGCAATGATCACCACTGTTGCAAAATCCAATACATCCTCCACATATTCCTCTGTTATTAGTTTGTCTGAAGAACATGCCGCTTCAAATTCATAACTGCTGAAAAATGCTATGTTGCCGCTTAATACATCTAATACGGATTTTCTATAAATGCAATACACGCCGCAAATCGTATCAGACGAAGGTAAGAATGGGTCCTCCATCACTCTCGCAATTTTTTCGTCGTTTTTATCGACGGAAATGGCATGAAAACGTTCCACCATCATTTGATCTATAAACGCTATATTTTTCGCACCGAATTCTTGCGGAGAATATTTATCCAAGCTGTTGTCAACCTTTCCTATAGTTTATAAAATCAACGCTGATGCCATTAATGAAAAGCATACTAAAATACCGCACTCATGACGGAGGCGGTATTTTGAATTCATTTAACTTATTTTTGATATTCAAGAATTGTTTGTTGCATTGGAATACCTGACATCGGAACCGTTCGCTCAATGAACAAATATCGTTTCCCGTTTACTAAAAAGCGGCGGTTCCCTAAGTATTCGACCAATTTCCCGTCTTGCTTCAGCTTCTGCTCGATTGCTTTCACGTGCTCATCTAGTGTATAGAACCGATCATCAAAAGTCATCGAGATGTTTTTCTTCCGAAATCCTAACAGATAACTGAAGAAAAACCAAAACATTCCGCCTGCAGCAAGTAACCCTAAAACAACGTCCATATGAACCTCCCCTTTCGTATAGTTAGACTACGCATCCAGAAAGGGCTTGGTTCCCATTTATAAGAATAATAAAATAAAATTATCCATATAAAGAAAATCATTGGTCTATTCATAACCTAACCATCGCACCAGTCACTGGTTCCGTATTCATCGGGAACAGCAACAGATTGACGAATCAGTTAGTGCAGTCCGAAAGCAACTACATTCACCCGGTTTTCCCACATCTATGTTTGCATTCAGTGTTGAATTACGGTCAATCATTTCGCGCCCGCGACTTTGTCCGGCGATTTTAAGAAACTTTTGACTATTTATATCCGGTCCCGGACACACAAAGTACATCACCTGCCCAATCGAGTTTCTTCACTTCGTATTCTTTTTTGATACAGTATTAATTTGGATGGTTTCCGCTTTCGTGACGACTTCTCCAAGCGGTAGTTGTGTCACTTGAATCATCTTAATAAGTTGAGCGGACACTTTTTCCGGTCATATTACGACGAAAAAACACCTTCCTGTTTAGATAAGGAAGGTGTCACAAGATTTTTATTGACGATCCCAAAAACGAGCTTGGGCAATTCCCTTGATGAAGTGCCCGACATGATCCGAGTCGTCTTCAACAATTTCAAAAACACCGGGTTGGTCGCGTTTAACACGGCATTTTTCAAGTGCTTGTTTGTCATGCACATGAAGTGCAAGGGGTTTGTAATGTTTATAAGTGTTTTCAATAAATTCAAGGACCGTATCCTCAATTTCAGATGCCGTGCTGACTAAAAAGGCAGCATCAAACAAACTGGAATCCACCGTATCATACGTTTCCTTGATTTTTAAACTCCCGATGGTCTGAGCGCGCTTCGCGACGAGACTGTAATTGATACCTTGGCTGGCGAATTGTTCCACCCAGGATGTGACTTGATTCGCTTCAATGTCTCCGGCAAGCAATATAGCGACACTCCGGGTATCGGGTTTCCGGATCGTGTCTGCCATACTCAGAGCCTCGGAACGACGATCGGACTGGACACCGAGATCCTCCGTCGGTGGTTCAATGCCAATGTTCGCTGCCACAACCGTCGCCAACTTATGATCGATACGGTTCAACAAATCGACGGCATTGACTTTCACGAGATCGGCTTCACACTTACCGAGTTCAAAACTGCATGCTTCTTGAATATGCTGTTTTTCCACTTCAGTCATACTGTTATAAAAAAGTTTCGCTTGCGAATAAAAATCAAGGAAACTCTCACTCCGTCCCCGGACTTTATGTCCATCGACCTTTTCCTGATAATGTTCAAAGCCGCCCTGTTCAACCGGTACCGGCGCAGGCTGATTATCGTTAAGAGCATTTTTATGATAACTTGTCTGTCCCCGGTCGATGTTCATCTGATGCATGCCGTCCCGTTGGTTATTGTGGAACGGACAAACCGGTTTGTTGATCGGGATTTGATGGAAGTTTGGTCCGCCAAGACGCGAAAGCTGCGTGTCGGTATAGGAAAACAAACGGCCTTGCAGAAGCGGATCATTTGAAAAATCAATTCCCGGTACGATGTGTCCAGGATGGAATGCCACTTGTTCAGTTTCGGCAAAAAAATTATCGACGTTGCGATTAAGTGTCATCTTTCCGACAAGGCGAACCGGAATGTCTTCTTCCGGCCATAACTTCGTAGGATCCAGGATATCAAAATCAAACTTGAATTCATCCTCTTCTGCAATCAGCTGTAAACCGAGTTCCCATTCCGGGAAGTCCCCTTTATTGATTGCCTCGTACAAATCAACCCGGTGGAAATCCCCGTTTTTCCCGAGTGCTTTTTGTGCTTCGTCCCAAACGAGCGAATGTACACCCAATTTCGGTTTCCAGTGAAACTTTACGAAATGGGCTTTTCCCTCAGCATTGACGAGACGGAATGTATGCACCCCAAATCCTTCCATCATCCGCAAGCTGCGCGGAATGCCACGGTCACTCATCGCCCACATCACCATGTGTGCTGTTTCGTGATTTTGCCCGACAAAATCCCAAAATGTATCGTGGGCACTCGCGCCTTGTGGGACTTCTGTATGCGGTTCCGGTTTGACCGCGTGGACGAGGTCGGGAAATTTAATGGCATCCTGGATGAAGAAAACCGGGATATTATTCCCTACAAGATCATAGTTTCCTTCATCCGTATAAAATTTCGTTGCAAAACCACGGACATCGCGAACCGTATCACCGGACCCACGTGATCCTTGGACCGTAGAGAAACGAACAAAAACAGGTGTTGTTTTTGAAGGATCCTTTAAAAAGTCGGCTTTCGTCAGTTCATTAAGCGATTCATATACCTGAAATTCGCCGTGGGCACCGACACCCCGTGCATGGACGATCCGTTCCGGGATGCGTTCATGATCAAAATGCGTCATCTTTTCTCTGAAATGGAAGTCTTCCATCAAGGTCGGTCCCCGTAATCCCGCTTTCAGCGAAAATTCGTCCTCCGCAATTTTCAACCCTTGGTTTGTCGTCAACCCCGCCTTTTTCGTATGATCAATTTGATGCGCCTTCAACTGTTCTTCTTTTTTGTTTCCCATATCTGTACCTCCCCGTAAGTACTGAACCGTTCCACGCTACCTTGTCTCAAATGCCAGCCAACGTGTTCCGTTTGGTTTAATAAGGCGTCGGATCCTCTTGCGGTGTATCCGGAATTTCCGTTGGTTCCGGGAACGTGTCCGGCTCCGGTTGACGGATCGGATCTTCCTGCGGCGTCTCCGGAATTTCTGACGGAGGTGTCGTCGGAATTTCGTCCGGTTGTTGATTCGGTTCGTGTTCTGGAACTTCATTCGGATTTTTCTTCATGATTATTTCCTCCTTATGATGTGATGAAATCGCCGCCGTTGATATGAATCGTCTGACCGGTGACGTAACTTGAGTCGCGTGACGCCAGATAAACGTATGCCGGTGCGTTTTCAGACGGTTGTCCGCGTCGTTTCATCGGTGTGTCTTCCCCGTGTGCTTCGACTTTTTCTTTTGAGAACGTCGCTGGGATGAGCGGCGTCCAAATCGGTCCGGGTG
This sequence comes from Exiguobacterium sp. s145, assembly GCF_018618835.1. Lineage (NCBI taxonomy): Bacteria > Bacillati > Bacillota > Bacilli > Caryophanales > Exiguobacterium > Exiguobacterium sp. s145. The sequence goes on from NZ_JACSMV010000002.1 coordinate 338,275, forward strand.
CGACCGCGTTGACACGGATTCCTTTTTCAATCAGGTTTGATGCCAGCGAACGGGTCAACGTCGTGATCGCCCCTTTGGTCGCCGAGTAATCGATTAGTGATGGTGCCCCGCGATACGCCGTGACGGACGATGTATTGATGATTGAATCTTCCTTGTTCAAATGCGGTAACGCAGCCTGCGTCAGATAGAACATCGAAAAGAGATTCGTTTCGAACGTCTCTTTTAACTGATCTGGTGTAATCGCCAAGAAATCGTCTTGTGGGAACTGTTTTCCGGCATTGTTGACCAGGATATTCAATTGACCAAATTCTTGAATAACCTGATCAATGATCGGTTGGGCATTCTCCGGTTGACTGACATCTTTCGCAAATGCCAACGCTTTGACACCGTACCCTTCAATCAGCTGTTTTGTTTTTTCCGCATCCTGTCCTTCATTCAAGTAAACGATGGCGACATTTGCGCCCTCTTTGGCATAAGCAATCGCGACGGCACGCCCAATGCCGCTGTCTCCGCCCGTTATCAACGCCACTTTGCCTTTCAACTTACCTGATCCGACGTATTCCGGGTCGTCGTACACCGGTTCAGGATGCATTTCCGCTTCGATTCCCGGTTGCTGATCCTGTGTTTGTCCCCGTGCTTGTTGATGCATCTGCTCCAATTCTTCTTCGCGCATATGACCCAACCCCTTTTCACTATTTAATGACTACCTTCATTAACATTCCCTTGCCATATATCAATAAACGTCTAACGAAAAAAAAACGATAAAAATTATCGTTTTTTTTAGTTCGTTTCTTCTATATGAGGAGAAGAAACGTAACACAGTCATTCTTCATTTGAAAATAATGGCGACCATTCACCAGACTGAATCATTTTCATCAATTTTTCAGGATACAGCTTCACTGTCTCTAATTGTTCGATTGGAACATATCGATAAATCAATTCTTCGCCTTCCACTCCGAAAAATTCTTCGGTCGTGACCGCCATATCACCCAAAATAGTTACTTCATAATAAAAGCCGACTTCATGAAAAGATACGTCTTCATATGTAAAAAAGTTTTCATGAACGGATAAAAAGCGTGTGACCTCGGCCTTTAATCCGAGTTCTTCTTTGATTTCCCGGACGATAGCCGCCTCCCCGTTCTCCATCAATTGAATCCTTCCGCCCGGCAATGCCCAAAACTCATCCCGGACATTCCGATGAATCAACAGATGTCCGTCTTTGATAATGACTGCCGCTGCCCGGTGGTTAAAGCGTTGTTGCCCTACTGTAAACTTGATATCCATCTTCATCTTCTCCTCCAATTCGCTATCGACCCATACTTTATCACATTTTCACATATTCCGGATTATGTCATAAAACTCATACCCTGTAATAAAATTTTCCCTGGTATAACGGTATTTCAGAATCATTCCTATCGATATATTACAATACATATTAATTACCTATATTTAAGCAATCAAACTGAAATATTATTTTCAAAACACTCGATGCTATACTCGGTTTATCAAATTCACTACTTCGACGCAGTATTCATATACAGCCTACAACTTATAGACAGATGCGATCTGTCACAACTCATCGACCGTCAATTGTTTTCACATCAGGAGGAACTACTACATGAAACGTATTTTAACAACCGTCACGATGAGCGCACTCGTCGTTTCAGGATTTGCTAGCACGGGTACAGGTAAGGTCGAGGCTGCAAGCTCTTCTTCTTACAAAGTCAAAGTCATGGCCGATGGATTACGTGTCCGGACCGGTCCTTCCACAAAATATAAAATCGTCGGCGGTGTCAATGCCGGAAAAACTTTTAAATACTATGGTAAAAAAGGCAAGTGGACAAAAATTTCGTACGGCGGTAAAAAACGGTACGTCTATTCCAGTTATGTAAAACGATACAGCATCGGGAAAAAGGCAACAGCCAAAAAAGCTTCCCACTCGACAGGTTTCCTCCGTCCGACAAGCGGACGCATTTCTCAAGGATACGGAAAAGCGAGCGGCCGCTACGGATATACGTTCCATAACGGCATCGACATCGCAGCAGCCACAGGGAAAACGGTCCGTGCGACTGCTTCCGGCAGAGTCATTAAATCAGGTTATCAAGGCGCCTACGGCAACTATGTCATGATGAAACATAAAGTGAACGGTTCAACCTACACAAGTGTTTATGCTCATCTCAGCAAACGTTCCGTCTACACCGGTCAATCAGTCGCAAAAGGCTCAAAAATCGGAAATGTCGGCAGCACCGGAAACTCAACCGGTTCACACCTTCACTTCGAACTGCACCGCGGCGGTTACATTTACAGCGGAACTTCAGCCGTCAACACGATCAATCCGCTCAGCGTCTTATAATCATTTCGGACAGCCGTTTTCGGTTGTCCGTTTTTTTAAACCTTTTTGAAAATAAGTCCTCTGAAATAAATTCATTCTAATTATTGGAAAATTCATCATAACATACTGATTGTTCTGATTTCCTGACACTTTTTAAAAATCATTGTCTAATCAATAAAAATCTGACTTTTACAGAAAAATCAATAAGAATTAAAATTCCTAAATTAAGGTAAAATAGATTTTCTGTTCTCTATAATATAAAATATCGAAACATTATAGAAATAATATTGTAATATTTAAACATTTTTACTAATGGTACACTCATCTAAGAAATCATAGAACAACCTTACATATTGCTCCACCCACATACGGATTCAGTCCGACAGATTCAAAGGAGGATTTACTGATTTGAAAAAATTACTTACTACGCTGACGGTATCCGCTATCGCCGTCGCCGGTTTCTCGACATATGCCGTACCAAAAGCAGATGCGGCAACGTTTTATAAGGTCAAAGTCATGAACGACGGATTACGGGCACGGACCGGTCCTGCTACAACATACGGGATCATCACCGGTCTTGATAAAGGCGATACATACAAATACTTAGGCCGGACCGGAAATTGGACAAAAATTATGTACGGATCACGTAAAGTCTACGTCTCTTCTACATATGTCAAAAAATATTCTGTCACGACATCATATAAAATCAAAATCATGGTCGATAATCTCCGCGTCAGAAGCAGTTCGTCCACAAGCAGTTCTCAGGTCGGGATCGTCAACAGCGGACAAACCTTCCGTTACCTCGGTCGGACGGGAGACTGGATTAAATTCTTATATAATGGCAACAAACGATTTGTCCATGCCGATTATGTTAAAAAATATACGGTCACGAGCTTAACCAATTCGGGTGGGGCAACCAAAGCCTCAAACGATTTCATCACGCCGACCAGTGGACCGATCACGCAAGGATATGGTCAAGCAAGCGGTGTCTACGGCTATACGTTCCATAACGGAATCGATTACGGTGCCCCGAAAGGCACACCGGTTTATGCAACGGCAGCCGGGAAAGTCATCACTTCTCAATTAAAAGGTGCGTACGGCAATTATGTCATGGTCAAGCATTCGATTGACGGCGCTTCCTTCACGAGTCTCTATGCCCACATGAACAGCCGATCGGTCTCAGTCGGACAATCGGTCTCAAAAGGACAGCTTCTCGGTACGGTCGGTCAAACAGGAAATGCGTTCGGAACGCATCTTCATTTTGAACTGCATCGCGGAACATACGTCTACAGTGCGACATCGGCGGCAAGCAGCGTCAATCCCTTGAACTACTTATAACGATTTGATCACTCCCTCATTTCTTATGAAGTGAGGGGGTGTTTGTCTCTACAGATATTCCATACATCGATTTAAGGCTCGGGCAGTTGCGTTTCAATCTCTTCCATCCGTGGGAAATGAACCATACGTCGATTGACCACAGACGTTTTGTATTTTATAATTCAAACAGACATTTGAATGTAACAGGAGGGACCGTTATGGCACATGACCATGATCACCATCATCATCATCATCACACGGATAATAAAAAAGTTTTACTTCTGTCATTCGTTATCATCACGCTGTTTATGATCGTCGAGGTGATTGGCGGATTTTGGACGAACAGTCTCGCTTTGTTATCGGACGCCGGACATATGCTGAGTGACTCGATTTCACTTGCGATTGCGCTCGCTGCCTTTCACTTCTCAAACCAGAAACCGGATGCGAATAAGACGTTCGGCTCAAAGCGGTTCGAAATTCTCGCGGCGATCTTTAACGGTGTTGCCCTGATCGGCATTTCGCTTTATATCTTTGTCGAAGCCGTCCAGCGGTTTGTTGATCCTCCGGCTGTCGCAACGACCGGGATGTTAATCATCAGTACACTCGGGCTTCTTGTGAACTTACTCGTTGCCTGGATCATGACGCGCGGCGGCGGACATGAAGACAATCTGAACATGCGCGGTGCGTACCTGCATGTCTTAAGTGACATGCTCGGATCCATCGGCGCCATCATTGCCGCCCTGTTGATCCTGTTCTTCGGCTGGGGAATTGCGGATCCGCTCGCCAGTATCATCGTCGCAATTCTCGTTCTGCGCAGCGGCTATTACGTGACGAAGGCCGCGGTCCATGTCCTGATGGAAGGCACACCGAGCGATGTCGATATCGAACAGGTCGTCTCGACCATTCAGACGAATGAAGCAATTCTCGGTCTGCACGATCTTCACATTTGGTCGATTACGAGCGGTTACAATGCGTTATCCTGCCACGTCGTCGTGAAAGACGACATGACGGTCCGTGAATCGGAGTCGATCCGGGAACAACTGGACCATGACTTAAAACATGTCGGTATCACCCATGCCACGATTCAGGTCGAGACCGCTCAGCACGAGCATGAGAATCAGCTGTACTGTCATGGGGAACAGAAGCATGTGCATTAACAAGAACCGTTCTTAAACCAAAAAGGCGATTTCCCTTCAATCGGGAGAATCGCCTTTTTGCTTATCATTCGTGCCACGTTTCGTCAGTTCTTTACTTTCGCCTGATAGGCTTTTGAATAACGGTCGGCGGCAATGATGGCATCCGCCACTTCATCCGCCGTCACATCAAAGCCGCTGTGAATCGTCTCACCTTCTGCAGTCGCTGCCTCACCGACTTTTAAGATATCTTCACGTGAAGCATCTTTCAGTTTGACGTCTTCCAGCGTGACCGGCAGTCCGAGATCCATATAGAATGCAATGTACCGTTCGATTTCTTCCTGCGGGTGTTCTTCGAGCGCTAACTGGACGAGCGTCCCGAACGCGACCTTTTCCCCGTGCGTCAAATGGTGGATGTCTCCGTCAAGTGCTGTGAATCCGTTATGAATGGCGTGCGCTGCTGCCAGTCCTCCACTTTCAAAACCAAGACCGCTCAGCAACGTATTGGCTTCGACGACGGCTTCAAGGGCCGGTGTGACGACCTTTGCCTGGACTGATTCATACGCAAGTCGTCCGTGTTCAAAAAGGACTTCCTCACAGCGTTTCGCAATCGCTTCTGCCGCAATCGTCGGCCGTCCTCCGGCCATCGTCGTTCCACCGAAGGCAATGACACTCCGGACTTCGACCCATGTCGCCAGTGCATCGGCAATCCCCGAGGCAAAGAACCGCGCCGGTGCTTCCGAGATCAATTTTGTATCGACCAAAACAAGATCCGGATTTTTGTTATAAAAACGGTAACTCTCAAAGATTCCCTCATCCGAATAGATGACGGACAGTGCACTTGTCGGCGCATCGGTCGAAGCGATCGTCGGTACGATGACGACCGGCAGATGGAACTCGTCCGAAACGGCTTTTGCCGTATCAAGCGTCTTCCCGCCCCCGACCCCCATGACGAATTTCACGCCGGCATCCTTGGCTTGTGCGGCAATCCGTTCGACCTCATGTTTTGAGGCTTCACCGCTGAAATCTGCTTTTTCAATTTTGATTCCTTCTGCTGAAAATGAAGCATGGACACGTTCCTCGACGATTTTCCAAACGACATCATCGGCGATCACTAGGGCCACGTCTCCAATCGGACTCACATATGTACCGAGCCGATCAATGACATTTTTCCCTTGGACATACTTCGCCGGACTAATGAAAACACGTTCTGACATGTTCAACATCCTTTCTTTCTTCAACGACAGTCTCAACAATGGCTTACATTTTAAGCCATTCCTTTTCGGTCTGTTCGTTAAACGCAAAAAACCGTTTCGATTCGAAATCGAAACGGCTTCTTTCCAGACCAACTGAATTTAAGCAACCCGTGACTGTTCCGTCCGGTATGCTTTTTTCCGACCGAACAATCCGCCGAGGACAGCCCCGATAATCGCCGGAACGACCCAACCGAGTCCGACGGAAAAGAACGGCAACACGTTTTCAAAGACACGCAAGACCGGTTCGACCGGTGCTTTCGCCACCTTCAGTCCGTCAAACAGACTGACGGCAAAGGTCATCCACATCGCCCCTTGATAGACAGCCGGTTTTCCTTTAAAGACGTTATGTAAGAACGTCAGGAAAATCAGACAGATCGCTAACGGATACAGTGTCAACAGAACCGGTTTGGAGATTGCGATCAACTGTGTCAGTCCGATATTGGCGACAAGTGCACTGAAGATCGACAGACCAATCGTCCATTTGACATACGAAATCCGCGGCAACAACAGTGAGAAGAACGACGCACAGGCAGTAATCAGTCCGACACTCGTCGTCAGACACGCGACCGTGATCATCAATCCAAGTAAAATCGAACCGTATGAGCCGAAGTAATAATCGGACACCGCCGACAGAATTTCCGCTCCGTTCGTCAATGGACCGATTTTTGAGATGCTCGATGCGCCCATGAAGGCAAGCGCTGAATACGTGACGGCCAGTAAACTTGCTGCAATCAAAGCGGCTTTCGAACAAATGACGAGCAATTGTTTTTTCGACGTGACCCCTTGGTCTTTAATCGCCGAAATGATGATGATTCCGAACACAAACGCTCCGAGGGCATCAAGCGTCAAATAGCCTTCCTGGAAGCCGTTAAAAAAGGCATTGTGCTGATATGTCGTCAAAGGATTCTGAAAACTTCCGATCGGTTTAATCACGGCAACGAGAATCAATAAGCCGATAAACGTGATCTTAATCGGTGTCAGGATTTTGCCGACGACATCGACGATTTTTGTCGGATTCAATGATAACAGACACGCGACCGTATAAAACAGAATCGAAAAAATCAGTAATGGTGTCGACGATGCCCCTTCTCCGAAGAAAGGTTTGATACCAATCTCGTACGAAACGGTTCCGGCACGCGGAATCGCAAAAAACGGACCGATTGCCAAGTACAAGATGATCGCAAAGACAAGACCAAAGATCGGATGGACCCGTGACGCCATCGCCCGTAAGTCCGGTTCACCGGAATAAGCAAATGCCAAGATGGCAAGCAACGGCAACCCGACGCCTGTGACCAGGAATCCGGCGTTGGCAATCCAGACGTTCTCACCTGCCATTTGTCCGAGCATCGGTGGAAAAATCAAATTTCCGGCCCCGAAAAACAAGGCAAACAGCATCATACCGATGACGACGATAAAGGATGTTGGAACTGTTTTAGACATAAGAAACCTCCACTATTAAATTACGACCTGATTCGTTGACTCGAGCAAAATCAGGTACTTCGTCCGAAAGGATAACATAGGTTTGTGACCTCATGCTAGGAGTTTATCTGGTGAATATTCTGAAAATTTAGCTGAAAACGTTCTCGTATCCTTCAATAGCGAAATATTGCCATTTTGGGGTTGTTCTTTTGTAATCGGTAACATAAGTTCATCTGACTAGGAGGAAATCATGAAACTTTTACCAATTACTTTACGTATGGATAATTATGGTTTTTTAGACAAAGGAGGAACCTGGATGAAACGACTTTTACTTGCCGCTACCTTGACCAGTCTGCTTGCAGGCTGTACCGATGCGCCGGAAGCTGAAAAGGCCGAACCGCAGAAATTGACCTTCAAACAAGATCATCAGACGATTCAAATCATTCCGCTGTACGATGCCTATCAGTCGTATGTCGATGCGACATTAAAAGAGCCGACCGAGAATGGGGCCCTGTTCGAGAAACATGTGTTGGCTACGAAACACAAATGGATTGAAAAAGAAAAACTGACAGATACATATACAGACCGGCGGATTTTAGATATCCCGACCGACAATGCAGAAGAGCTGAACAAAACGATTGTCTACTTGAAAAAACATCAGGATGCCATTCAGCAACAGATTAAAAAAAGTCTTCAGACTTCGATTGATGCATTGCCTCGAACCGATAAGCTGACGGTCTTTGTCGCACCTTACAATGTCCATAATCCGGCCGAGATAAAGCGCCATGGCGGAGTCACCGGTTTTGCCTCAGGAACTGATATGTTCACGCTCTACCTGGCTAAAGGTTTTTCAACAGATACACTTGCCAATGCTGTCGCCCATGAGTACCACCATACCGTTGCTTTTAAAAGCAACACGCACGACTCGATGTTCAATGGCATCATGTTAGAAGGTGAAGCCGACATGTTTGCTGCACAGGTTTATCCAAAAGGGAAATCGGAAGCGACAGAACCGTTACTCGATCATACGCTCGAAAATCTGTTGACACAGATCAACAACCATAACGTCGATGCATACGATTTACGATACGGCAACTATGACAAAGACATCCCGCCACTTGCCCAATATACGCTCGGCTATATGATCATGACGGACTTCCTTCAGAAAAATCCGGATCTTCCCGTCGCCAAATGGACCGAGATGCCGACAACTGATATTTTGAAGAAAACCGGTTATGCGAAGAAGTTGACCATCCGTTAAACAACATTCCAATAAACTGATGACAAAAACCACGGATCGCGTGTGTCTAAAGCAGACAGGCGAGCCGTGGTTTTGATTTTTTCATCTGAACACTCATTTAAAGGCCGGAATCGCCGTTTCGTCATAATTGTCTTCGAGGAATTTTTTGACTTTCGGACTTGTCATTGCTTTCGCAAGCTTCTGAATCGCTTCTGAATCCTGATTGTCCTTCCGGGCAACAAGCGTGATCGCAAAGTCATTTTCGACGCCTTCCGTGACAAGGGCATCTTTCTTCGGAGTCAGACCGAGCGGTGAAGCATAGGCCGGCGTCATGATGACCGCATCCGCATCATCATAAAGGCGGGCGAGCATCAGCAAATCCACTTCCTTAAATTTAAAGTCGCGTTTGTTTTCTGTGATGTCTTTCATCGTGTAGTACGGACCGGTTTTCTTTTTCAACTTGATCGCATCATGCTGTGCGAGCAGAGCGAGCGACCGGTCGATGTTCGAGACGTCATTTGCGACGGCAATGACAGCGCCTTTTGGCAACTGGTCCATCTTTTTGTAGTCTTTTGAGTACAGACCATAGTTTGCGAAGTAAATCGGCTTGATTGGTACCAGATTGGCTTTGTTGTTGCGGTTGAACTCTTCCATGTACGGTACGTGCTGGAAGAAGTTCGCATCAACTTCCTTCGCTGCGAGGGCACTGTTCGGTTGCACGTTGTCACTGAGAACAACGACTTCCAGGTTAATGCCTTCTTTTTTCAGTTCCGGTTTAACGAGGTCGAGAATTTCCGTCATCGGTTTGATCAGTGACGCGACTTTTAATGTCTCGGTTTTTGACGCCGATTCCTGTTCGTCTTTTTTCTCGGCGTTGCCGCATCCGGCTAACGCCAATACAACAACACTGAGTACTGCCATGATTTTTTTCATCTTGAATTCCTACTTTCAGTTAACGTTTATCGAGCAAGCGTGCTGCGGTCGTCCCGGCAAACTGAATCAGTTGCACCAGGATGACCATAATCAAAATCATATAGAGCATTAATTCCGTCTGAAATTGTTGGTAGCCGTACCGGACGGCAAAGTCACCGATGCCTCCGCCCCCGACAACCCCCATGATCGTCGAATAGGAAATGAAGCTGACGATTGACGTCGTCAGACCCAGCACAAGGCCGGACCGGGCTTCAACGAATAAAAACTTCAGGACGACTTCGCGTGTCGAAGCTCCCATCGAGACGGCCGCCTCGATGACACCTTTCGGCACTTCAAGCAACGACTGTTCGACGAGCCGTGAATAATGGGCGATTGCAATGACCGCAAGCGGGACGGTCGCTGCTGCTGTTCCGATCGCCGTCCCGATGATGAGCCGTGTAAACGGAATCAGGAAGACGACGAGCAATAAAAACGGAAACGACCGGATTGTATTGACAAATAAATTCAGAATCGAAAAGACGAACTGGTTCGACAGCAACTGTCCTTTACGTGACAGATAAAGCCAGGTCCCGAGCGGTAAACCGAGAAGAAGAGCCGCGAGAATCGAGATTCCGACCATCACGAACGTTTGTCCGATCGCCAGTCTGATTTCCGCCGCATATTCGAGCACGATGTCAGGCATGTGGATCCCTCCGCTCTGTCAATTGGGTCAGGAACCAACCGGCATCACTCGTAATTTCCGTGATTCCCGCCGGCTCGGTCGCAATCGTCGTTTCAATCTGCCCGTCTGCCATGATCGTGACCCGGTTGCAGATGCTCTGAATCACGTTCATCTCATGGCTGACGAGGACGATCGTCACGCCGAGCGTCTGATTGATATTCTGCAACACACGCAGGATTTCTGACGTCGTACTCGGATCAAGTGAAGACGTCGGCTCATCACACAGCAAAACGCGCGGGCGGTTCGCAAGCGCCCGGGCAATCGCGACACGCTGCTTTTGTCCTCCGCTCAGTTCGGACGGATACTTTCGGGCAAAGGACTCCAGTCCGACAAATCGGAGACACTCCTCAATCCGGTTTGTCCGCTCGCGCTTTTTGACACCGGACAGTTCAAGCGAAACGGCGATGTTTTGTTCGACCGTCTTGTTTCCGACGAGATTAAAGTCCTGAAAAATCATGCCGATATTTTGACGGGTCTGCCGCAGCTGTCGGTTCGACAGATTCGTTAAATCCATCCCGTCAAATTCGATTCGACCGGTATCCGGTCGTTCGAGCAGATTCATCAGCCGGAGTAACGTCGATTTCCCGGCACCGCTCGCACCGATGATGCCATGAATCTCGCCCTGTTCAATCGAGAGGGCGACGGACTGGATGACCGGTTGTCCGGAAAAAGCTTTACTGACATTCTGTAATGAAATCATCTGACACCCTCCCTTACAACGTGTTTCATTTTACCGCAAGCTGTCTCTTTTTGTCATGTCGTTTGCTTCTTTTCTTTCCCGCGTCATTTTATTAATTAAGTAAACCATTTTAACAACAAAAATCTGAACCGAAGTCCAGATTTTGATGAAGCGATTTTAATTACTCTTCGTACTTCTTGACGATCGTCGCAATTCCTTGACCGCCGCCGATGCAGAGTGTCGCCAGACCATGGCTTTCGCCGGTCCGCAACATCTCATGAATCAGGGTAACCATGATCCGTGTTCCGCTCGCGCCGATCGGGTGACCGAGGGCAATTGCTCCGCCGTTACGGTTTAGCTTCGCCGGATCAAACCGGAGTTCCGCATCCACGGCAAGTGATTGCGCCGCAAACGCTTCGTTCGCCTCGATGACGTCGATGGCGTCCAGTTCAAGACCGGCTTTATGCAACGCCTGGCTGACCGCTTTGACGGGACCGATCCCCATGATGCTCGGATCGACACCGGACGTACCGTTCGCAACGATCTCGACGAGTGGTGTCAGCCCGAGTTCTTTTGCCTTTCGCGCCGACATGACGACGACTGCTGCCGCTCCGTCATTGATGCCGGATGCATTACCGGCTGTCACTGTACCGCCTTTTTTGAAGGCCGGACGCAAGCGGGCAAGTGATTCCGCTGTCGTTCCGGCACGCGGGAACTCATCTTCCACAAACATAATTGGATCGCCTTTACGCTGCGGAATTTCGACCGGTGTGATTTCCGCCTGGAACCGGTTTGCTTCGATGGCCTGTCCGGCTTTTTGTTGACTGGCTGCTGCAAACTGATCCTGTGCTTCGCGGGAAATCGTGTACTGCTCGGCCAGGTTTTCTGCCGTAATGCCCATATGATAATCGTTAAAAGCACACTCTAAACCGTCTTTGATGATCGTATCGACCAACGGCTGGTCTCCCATCCGTAAGCCGGTCCGGGCACCGCTTAACACGTACGGTGCCTGACTCATGTTTTCCATCCCGCCGGCGACGATGATGTCGGCCTCACCGGATTTGATCGCTTGGAAAGCAAGATGAATTGCCTTCAGCCCGGAACCGCAGACTTTGTTGATCGTCATGGCCGGAACCGTTTCCGGCAGTCCGGCGAGGAGACTTGACTGACGGGCCGGGTTTTGTCCGAGTCCTGCCTGCAGGACATTACCCATAATGACTTCCTCGACGAGATCTGGTGCCACATTTGCTTGTTCAAGTGCTGCCCGGATAACCGTTGCTCCAAGCTTCGTTGCCGGAACGTCCTTTAGACTGCCGTTAAAACTGCCGATTGCCGTTCGTGTCGCACTGACGATGACGACTTGCTCACTCATGCTGATTTCCCCCTTATTGAATCGTATAACCGCCGTCTAAGACGTTGGCCTGACCCGTAATCCCTTTTGCTTTACGGCTCGCAAGGAATAGCGCATAATCCGCGATTTCCTCGACTTCAAGCAACCGTTTTTGCGGAACGAGCGGATAGATGACATCTTCGAGGACTTTTTCCAGTTCGACCTGGCGCGTCTTCGAAAGATCCGCCATCTGATTGCGGACGAGAGGTGTATCGACGTAACCCGGGCATAACGCGTTGACGGTGATGCCGTGTTCGGCCCCTTCGAGTGCCGCGACTTTCGTCAGACCGAGCAGACCGTGTTTGGCCGAGTTATAGGCCGCTTTTCCGGCAAAGCCGATCAAGCCGTTAATCGATGCCATGTTGATGATCCGGCCGTATCCTTGCTCCTTCATGAGTGGAAACGCATGTTTAATCGCCATGAACGGAGCCGTCAGCATGATTTTAATCATCAGTTCGAACTTCTCTGTCGGGAAGTCTTCGATTGGTGAGACGTGCTGTAAACCGGCATTGTTGATCAGGACATCAAGTCGACCGTACCGCTTGATCGTCTCGGCAAAAACCGACTGAACCTGTGCTTCATCCGTCACGTTCAGCGTCAGTCCGATGACATCATGTCCCGCTTCCTGTAACGACTTCGCTGCTGTTTCAGCTGCTTCCGTGTTGACGTCCGTAATGACGACCTTTGCTCCTGCTTCGGCGAAGGCTTTTGAGATTTCCAGTCCGATCCCGCTTCCTGCTCCCGTCACGAGGACGATATCTCCGTTGACCATCTGACTCACTCCCCTATGCTGATGCGTTCAAGTTCCGGACTGACGGTAAAGGCTGCTTCCGTTACGTTGCGGATGTCTTCGACGGTCAATCCGTCTAATGTCTCAATCAAGACCATCCCGGTTTCCGTGAAATCAAAGACGGCTTTGTCCGTGATCAACCGGTTGACGACTTGACTGCCGGTTAATGGTAACGTACAACGTGTCTTAACCTTTGACTCGCCGTATTTATTGACGTGTTCCATGATGATGACGACCCGTTTCGCGCCGTTGACGAGATCCATTGCCCCGCCCATTCCCTTGACCATCTTGCCGGGAATCATCCAGTTTGCGAGGTCCCCGTTTTCGGCGACTTCCATTCCGCCAAGAATCGCGAGATCAATGTGACCGCCGCGGATCATCGCAAACGATTCGGCACTGTCGAAATAGGACGCGCCTTTTTGTGCCGTAACCGTCTCTTTGCCGGCATTGATTTCGTCGGCGTCGACTTCATGTTCGAGCGGATACGGTCCAATCCCGAGCAACCCGTTTTCCGATTGCAGCATGACATGCCGATCATCCGGAATCGCATTGGCAATCAGTGTCGGAATCCCGATTCCGAGATTGACGTACATGCCGTCCTCGATTTCCTGCAGCGCGCGGTTGATAATGATTTCTCTTGACGTTACCATAGTGTCTCCCCCTTATGCTTCCCGGACTGTCCGGCGTTCGATGCGTTTTTCGTAGTCCGTCCCGACGATGATCCGCTGGACGTAAACGGCCGGTGTATGGATCTCGTTCGGATCGAGTTCACCTACTTCGACCAGTTCCTCGACTTCGACAATCGTCACTTTCCCGGCTGTCGCGACAAGCGGATTAAAGTTCCGTGATGTCTTCCGGAAGACGAGATTACCGAGCTTGTCCGCTTTCCAGGCTTTGACGAGCGCAAAGTCTCCGATGATTCCTTCTTCGAGCAGATAGGTTTTCCCGTCGAACTCTTTTTGTTCCTTGCCTTCCGCGATCGGTGTTCCGACACCGGTCGGCGTGTAAAAGCCGGGGATTCCCGCTCCACCGGCCCGGATTCGTTCGGCCAGTGTCCCCTGCGGTACGAGATCGACTTCAATCTCACGGCTTAAGTACTGTTGCTCAAACGTCTTGTTTTCTCCGACGTACGACGAGACCATTTTTTTAATCTGGCGTGATTGCAATAAGATACCGAGCCCGAAGTCATCGACACCACAGTTGTTGCTGACGACCGTTAAATCCTTGACCCCTTGTTCCTGCAGTGCCGCAATCGATTTTTCCGGAATCCCGCATAAACCGAATCCGCCGACGACGAGTGTCGCCCCGTCAAAAATATCAGCTGTCGCTTCTGTAAATGAATCGTAGATTTTCCCCTGTTGCATCGTTCATTTCCCCCTTTTTTTTTAACCCACTCACTTAATACAGACCTGTCAAATTGTACAGTCCGATCATCAGGAAGACCGTCACTGTCTTTAAAACCGTAATCATAAAGATGTCACGGTACGACTGACGGTGCGTCAAGCCGGTGACGGCAAGCAACGTGATGACGGCTCCGTTATGCGGTAACGTATCCATGCCGCCGGACGCCATCGAGATGACCCGGTGCATGACTTCCGGTGGGACGCCGCCAGACGTAATCGCTTGTGTATATTTATCCGACATCGCACTGAGCGCGATGCCCATTCCGCCGGACGCAGAACCGGTCACCCCGGCAAGGGCCGTCGTCGTGACCGCGCCGTTGACGAGCGGATCGGTGAACGTCGATGAAATCCCGTTCGAGACCGTCTTGAAGCCCGGTAAGGCGGCGATGACGCCGCCGAATCCGTACTCGGCACCCGTATTCATGACGGCGAGTAAGGCACCGCCGATGCTGAGGTTCAGTCCGGCCTGGAAATTCGTCCGGACTTTTTTGAAGTCATACAGCATCGCGGAAATGATTCCGATGATCAAGGCCATTTGGACGGACCAGATGGCAAGGACGGCCGGCGTCTCGATTTTCCCGAACGCTTCGAGACCAATTGCTGCGAAATCAAATCCTTCCGGATACCATGCCGGAATTGCGAGCGTAAAGTATTTGTTCATGACAGCGACTAAAATCAACGGCACAAAGGCCAGGACTTGGCGGTAAACCGGTTGTTGTGCCGTCTCGAGCGTCAGTTCCGGTTCATTTTTCAATTCCATCTGCGGCGCACTGCTCGCTGCCGTCGCTTCAAAGCCGGCGTAGCCTTCCCCTTCTTGATGGGCTTTCCGTTTACGGGATTCAAGATAGAACATCCCGACCGTCAGGATGATCAAGCCGCCGATTGATCCCATGATTGGTGCCGCATAGATATCTGTTTTAAAGAATGTCGTCGGAATGACGTTCTGGATTTGCGGTGTCCCCGGCAAGGCGTCCATCGTAAACGTAAATGCACCGAGGGCAATCGTTCCCGGAATCAATCGTTTCGGGATATTCGCTTCGCGGAACAGGTTTGCTGCGAACGGATAGACGGCGAAGACGACGACGAACAGGCTGACACCGCTATACGTCAAGATCGCGCCGAGCAACACGATGGCGAGAATCGCCCGTTTCGCTCCGATCATCCGAATGATCGACTTCGCGATCGATTCAGCGATTCCTGACATTTCGACGACTTTCCCGAAAATGGCTCCGAGTAAGAAGACCGGGAAGTAGGCTTTAATGAAGCCGACCATTTTTTCCATGAAGATGTTCGAGAAGAACGGTAAGACCCAATCCGGGTTCGTCAGTAAGACGGCGAACAAAGCACAGATCGGAGCAAATAAGATGACTGAAAAACCACGGTACGCTACGAACATTAATAAAGATAAGGCAAGAAGAATGATAATCAGTTCCATGGTGAATCCCCTTTAAATTTTAGTAAGCGCTTTCAATTGCTTCTTCATCATTTAACAATTGAATACATGAATGGTCAATCAAAAACCTTAAACCTATAAGTACAGCTTATAGGTTCTATAACTTCACATTATAGACACATTTTCTTTTTGATGTCTTTTTCGGAAATCTTTTCGGCAGATGAAGGACTATTTGATGTCAATAGCGTATTCTAACGGTAGAATGATTTGTTATACGAAAGCAAGGTGCCTGAATTTGAAAACCATTCTTTATGATCTTCTCCACAACCTGACTTTATTGATGAGCGGTTTTTATCTCCTTGGAAAACTGTCACCTCATCCGATTACCGTCGACTCCAAACGCTCGGTCCGCATTTTGTACGGAATCAGTTTGAGTCTTTTATCCTGGATGCTGATGCAACTGACGATTGAGCCCGTTCCCGGTGTTTTAGTCGATCTGCGGCACATTCCTGTCATCGTTGCCGCTTATTTTGCCGGTCCGTTACCGACGGCGATCGTGACGATCGTCATCATCCTCTACCGCTTCAGCATCAGCCTGAACAGTTCAGCTTATGCCGCGGCACTGTTCATCACCTTGATTGCTGTCGGGACGTCGCTGCTCGTCAAGTGGTTGCCGATCTATTCCAAGCGAACCTTTACGCTTGTCACGGTGTACGCGACTGTCCTGCACGGGATCGTCTTGATATATGTCTTAGCTGATTCTAAACTCATCATGGACATACTTAGCGTCGTCCTCCCTGCTTCATTCATCAGCAGTTGGCTTGCGCTCGTCATCACTCGTGATATCCGCTTGACAAAGCAGTCGATGCGTACATGGCAACAAACGGCGCAACGTGATTTTTTGACCGGCTTACATAATTTCCGTGCTTTTACGGACCATTTTGACGATTTAAAGCAACAAACGATTTTACAGCAACATGAAGTGGCCTTGATAACGGTTGATATCGATCACTTCAAACATGTTAATGATACGTTCGGTCATGAAGCCGGCGACGAGGTCCTGCGTCAATTCGCCTCCCGTTTGCGGGACGGAGTGACGGATGCCGGGTTCATCTCCCGCAATGGCGGCGAGGAGTTTTCCGTTCTCGTCGAACAGTTGACGGATGTAAAAGTTCTGGCGTTGGCGGAACAGTTGCGGGAACGGATTGCGACGTCTCCGTTTCAATTGTCGAATGGGACGCAACTGCCGTTGACAGCTTCGTTCGGAGTCGCACATTTCCCGAAATCAACATCACAGATTCAGCAACTTGTGACGCATGCGGACGTCGCACTTTATCATTCCAAACAAAATGGGCGCAACCGGGTGACACTTTTTACACGTGAACTCGAAGTCGCTGTGACTCATCCTGTCGATTAGGGATGGACGAATCCGGAAAAATCGGCTACGTTTGATGATGAGGAAGGTGATTCATCATGAAATTAACAAAAGGACCTTACATTATCATCGGTCTGCTGCTCGGACTGCTCTTCGGCTTCATCGGAGATAATTTTTACCTGTATGTCTCCGCCGGGATTTTAGTCGGAGCGATGCTCGAAGGGTACGTTGCCTGGCAACAACGAAAAGAACGAAACAAATCCAATCATTCCTAAGGAGGAATTAAGATGGGCTTCAGTGAACTGTTCGTCTCAACACTTGCGTATATCGGAGTGGCTACACTTTTACTTGCCATCGGCGTCGTCCTGTTTGAAGTGACGACCAAATCAAAAGAGATGGAGCTGATCCGTCAAGGAAAAAAAGCAGCCGTTTATGCATTCGGCGGACGCATCCTTGGTCTTGCGATCGTCCTCTACTCCAGTATCACGAACTCAGTCAGCATCCTCGATATGGTCTTATGGGGTGCACTCGCCATCGTCTTCCAAATCGTCCTGTTCTATTTGGCAGACTTGATCATCCCGCGAATCAGTATGACAAAAGAAATCGATGCCAATAATGAAGCTGTCGGTTTATTATTACTGTTTCTGTCGATTTCGATTGGTCTGATCATCGCCGGATCTCTTACATACTAAAAAAAAGCGCCAACAATCCGCTCTTGGATTGTCGGCGCTTTTCATTTTTCCAAATCTTCCAGTTCTTTTCGCGAACGCGGATAACCGTTCGCCTGCCACTCCGCCCGGTAAATCGAATCGAGTTTTGTCAATCCGACTTCATCCGGATCTTTATCGGCATCTGGACTTGAGTCCTGATCCAAGTGCGTCAAATACTCTTTTAACGGATCCGAAGTTCGTTTGTCCTTGTTTTTCAACAAGAGAAGACCGGCTCCAGCCAGCATACTTGCTCCGAACACATACCGTTTTCGTAACCGCATCGCTTTCCCTTCTTTCTTTTAAAACACGAACTAGACAAGTCCGCCTCCATCGCGTAAATCAGGATGTGCCAGCCGTTTGACTTGTCCTTGTTCAACTGTCAGGACATGGTCCGGTTGCCGCTCAAAATAACCGGTTTCAATCACGCCGGTCAAATTTTTCAGTTCTTTGGCAAAATGATGGACGTCTTGGACCTGCTTGAGGTCGACATCCAAAATCAGATGTCCGCCGTCCGTCACAAACGGTTTCCCGTCCTGTTCCCGCAATACCGCGTCGACATGTTTGTCCTGCAAAAAACGTTCGACATACGGTCTCGCAAAGGCATCGATTTCGACCGGTAAGGGGCCGGTCAGGTGATGGACGAACTTCGAGGCGTCCGCTAAGTAGAGCACTTCCCGGCTCATCAGCGCGACGACTTTTTCCCGAAACAAGGCACCACCGCCACCCTTCAGAACGCGGAACTGCTGATCGATTTGATCGATTCCGTCAATGATCAGATCAATCCGGGTCGCTTCTTCAAGTGACAGAAGCGGAATGTTCAACCGGTTGGCTTGTTCCACTGTCTCATCTGACGTCGCTACCCCTTGCACCTGTCCACCGGCTTCGATCCATTTGCCTAAGACCTCGATAAAACTCCGCGTCGTCGAGCCTGTCCCAAGACCCAGCACCATTCCGTTCTTGACATACTTGACGGCAGCTTCCGCCAGCATCGTTTTCTCCTGTTCATACATCGGCACCCCTCCTTCGTTAGTTATCTATTCCCGATTGCTTCCGACTTCAATCGACGAGTCTGGCCGTCTCTTGTAAGTACATTTCAATCGCCGACAGGAGCGGTTCAAGTGCCTGTTGCCAAAAACTGATTGAGCCCGGTTCGCCGTCTATATACTGCTCAATCAGCTCTTCGATTGTCGCCTGTCCCGATGCGCGTAACAACGGTTCGAATTGTCCGGTGAACGCCTCATTTGATTGCTTGACCGCCGTATACAAGTGATTGCTCAGCAAGTAACCGACCGTGTAGGGAATATTGTAGAACGGCTTTTCCGTATCATAGAAATGACCGACAAAAATCCATTTATATGGATCCGGTTCCGCCAGTACACCGCCGTAAAAGCGGGCATCCTCCTCCCGCATCAGTTCAGTAATCCGGTCGCTTGAAACCGGCCCCTGCCGTCGCTCCGAATAAAAACGTTGTTCAAACCGGAACATGTTCGGAATGGTTGCGACGTATTTTAATCCTTCGCTGATTTTAATTTCCAGCATAGCCAGTTTCTCTTCGCCCGCCGATTGTTCGATGACGGCGTCAAGGACCAGGTTTTCCATGAATGTCGAAGCCGTCTCTGCACTGCTCGTTCCTTTTATCTGATCAAGAAACGGTAACTCGTGCAACAGCGAATTATGATAAGCATGACCCAGTTCATGAGCAAGCGTGACGACATCCGGATACGCTTCGCGGTACGTCATGAAGATCCGGCTTTCTTTAGCGACCGGGAACGAGGCACAGAAGCCGCCTTCTGCTTTAGACGGCCGGTTTTCCGCATCAATCCAGCCTTTTTCAAATACTTCTTTCGTAAAGACTGCTAATCGCGGATGCAACCGGTCAAATTGATGCAGAATGATCGATTGCGCCTCGTCATAGGAAACATGATCGTGTGAGGTAAAGGTATTCGCCTCTAAATCATGCCATGCCGGTTCCGTGACATGTGCCAGACGCAATTTCCGTTCGTAATAGGACTGGAACAGCGAACGATTTTGATCTATCGCTGCAAGCATCGCTTCAATTGTCGTCCGTTGCATCCGGTTTTGTTCACACAGTTCCGTTAACGGATCCTCCCATCCGCGTTTTGTGTAAACTTGCAATCGAAAACCGGCTATCCGGTTCAAAATCATCGCAAAGTCTTCTCGTTCAGCAGCACACGTCTTTGCGAAAGCTGTCGCTGCCGCTTGCCGGTAATTGCGTGTTGCCCCATGAAAAACCTGATGCAGGGCGTGTCCGATTGTGACCTTTTCTTCATCAAGCGGAATCCGTAAACCGGTCAAACGCTGTTCATACAACTGTTCCCATCCGGAAAAACCGTCGATTGCCAGTGCTTGAATCATTTGTTCCTGCTCAGCCGATAGACGCCGTTCCATGATGGCACGGCGTTCTGTCAGATAATAAGACGGCGTTTCAGATTGGAGAATTGTCCACTCTGCTTCAGACAGCTTCGATAACCGTTCCTCAAAGACCGTTTCACTTGTCCGGAGACTTGCTTGCAGCGTCTCGGTCTGCTCAAGCAGCCTTCCCACTTCATGACGCGAAACATCTTCCGCGTACAGGCAATACACAAAATCACTCAGTTCTTCAACGTGGCTTTTGATTCGCTCAAGATGCGGCAAATAAAAAGACACCGGAGGTTGGCCGGTTTGAAGCTGATCCAGTTCCTGTCGTAACCTGTCAATCGTCTGTTTCACGTCCTCAGTCGAATACAGTTTTTCAAGCTGCCAGCGGGATTGCGTAATCGACATCACTTTTCCTCCTTTAATTAATCCTGTCCTTTCGTTTCCTTCGGCTTCCCTTCCCGGGAAACCTGCCAATGAAATACTTTGCTAACAAAAAACATCCTTCCGCTAAAGAAAGGATGTTTGGTTACACTCATTAAATGACAAAGAAGTAGACACAGAGGAAATGTGCCAAGCTGCCGAGCAGGACGAACACATGGAAAATCTCGTGAAAACCGAGGTGCTTGAACGAAAGAGCACGCGGCTTTAATCCATAGATGATACCGCCGATCGTGTAGAAAATTCCACCGAGGAACAATAGACCGATTCCGACCGGCGACAGGACTGCTGCGAGCGGTGTGATCGCAAAGACCATGATCCATCCCATTCCGATGTAAAGCGTCGTCGACAACCAGCGCGGACTGTTGAACCAGACGAGCTTAAAGGTGATCCCAAAGACAGCAATCAGCATGACGATGCTGAACAGGACCCAACCGGTCGGTCCGTTCAGACTGATCAGGCAAAACGGGGCGTAGGACCCGGCAATCAGCAGATAAATCATCGAATGATCGAGACGTCTCCACGTCGCAATCGCCCGGTCACTGGCCAGTACCATATGATACGTCGCCGAGACAGCATATAAGGCAATCATGCTGACACCAAAGATAATTGCCGCGACAATCGCTAGTCCGGCTCCCCGCTCCAGTGCTGCTTTGATGACCAGTGCGAGCAGTCCGACGAAAGCCAAAACAGCTCCACCCAGATGTGTCAGACCATTGATGGGTTCTCTCATATACGTTTTCATAATTTCCCTCCGTTGTTATGTAGTTTTTAATACTACATGGCGTTATATGAACATTCTATCATACACTAGAGAAATAGGAAGCCATTCCGCACTATTTTTTTTGGAGGTATTTTCATGACACAGCCAGATCAACCGACACCATCGTTCGACCGCCAGTTGGAATTAACGGATATCCCGAACATCGACCTCTACATGGATCAGGTCATCCAGTTGTTCGAACGGACCTTTCAGGAGACGACGCGGACGGAAGGCGAAACCATCTTAACGAAAACGATGATTAACAATTATGCCAAGAAAAAACTGTTTTTCCCGGTCACAAACAAAAAGTATACAAAAAATCATTTGATCCTGATCAGCCTGATTTATCAACTGAAAGGAACGTTTTCAATCAATGACATCAAAACGATTTTGACGGACTTGAATACCGGTGTTACGGAACAAACAATTGATTTGGAAGACTTTTATCAAACGTATCTCGATGCGACAGCGGTCAATCAGACCTTGTTCGAGGAGCAGCAGCCTCCGACGGATGACTTGGATCATCTCGAACAGTTACAACTGATTTTATCGCTCGCCCATATGAGCAACTTGTACCGCCGGGCAGCTGAACGATTGATTGACCGATTAGAAAAGTAACCGTCTTTCTTTTATGTGTCATGGTAAAATAGGGAAAAAAGGATGAGGTGCAGGAGATGGAACTCGAACAACGTTTTTTACAACGTTTAGATGAAACAGGACATTATTTCGTCACTTACCAGGATGGTGTTTTAATCGAACTTGCTTTTGATGCTGTCGTCGGCCGACATCCCGCACCTTTTCCAGAGTTGGAGAAGACGGCTCGGTTTTTGGAAGAGCATCTCCGCTCCCATCAAACACAAGCGTTGTTGCTTGCTTCAAAAATTCAGGCTTATGATGCAGAACCGGCTGAACGGATTGCCCCGATGATGTCGATTTATAGTTTTTTTGCAACACACCGGCTCGTCCATCCGCTCAATGCTTATTCGACCGCTTTATTGATCAGCCGTTTACAGCCGACGGATGTCCAACTTGAGCGGACCGTCTCGTTATACCGCCTTTGCAAAACCTCACACCGGTTCATCGTCTCGCCCCTGCTGATCTCGTTTCTGTTTTTAAACAGTTTACACCGGGGCGAGTTATCAACAATCCATGATCAGATCGAAGCGCTGTATGACATGTTGAAAAAGCGGTTCGGGCGGTCTCAGCAAACGTATGTCACGGCACTCTTATTTGCCTTATTACCGGACGAGGACCACCACCTTTATCTTAATCAGCTCGTCCAGTCCCGGAACGCTTACCGCAAACACGGGATTCCACTGTCGTTTCATGCGTTGCTTGCGCTACTCGGTCAACCGGAAGTACATCGCGCGGCACTTGAACAGATATCAGACCGTTTGCGGCAAAACCCCCACTTCAAATACCGGAAGGATTTAATTTTCCTGACGGCGGTCCGGCTCTATCTTGCGGATCATCCGACGTTGCACCAATTGTTTACTCCGTACAGCCCGGCTGACTGGACGAATTCGACTGATTTCATCCCCGTTTTCCTGTTCCCGGTCGACTTGACGGATACGTCCCATGCGACAGACGGCGGAATGGCGGACGGCGGATTTGACGGTGGCGATGGTGGCGGCGGCGGTGGCGATTGAACTCGCTCATCCACTGCCTGTTTCCGTATAAGATTTTCTAAAAAAACAAAATGGGGCGGACTCAAAAAAGAATCACTCGTTCTTTCACGCCCTTTCCTCAGGCGAGACACAATCCAGTTTCCCTGCCTCATTTAGGCAGGAAATCTGGTCTTGTTTGTCTCTGACAGCGCAAAAATTGCGCTTTTTCCTGTAGGACTTGCGTGAAGCGAGTGATTCTTTTTTTACGAGATCAGGGTGGCAGATTATCATTCCGCCACCCTGATCTTTGTAGAGAGTGACTTTTAAGTCAGACCCATTTGTATAAAAGCCGGCACAAGTGCCCGATTATTTTTGTTGATCGTCTGCATCAGACGGTGTCACATCGCCGTCTTCATCAGCTTCGTGAGACAAATCAGGTGCTTCGTCAGATGATGGTTCAGAATCCGGTTGATCTGTTGATTCCGAATCCGCTGACTTCTTGTCTTGATTGTCGGACTGCGGCTCTTTTTCGTGGTGCTCGGATTTTGAATCCGACTCATTTTGTGCTGCTGTATCGGATTGATCACGACCTGCGATATCGTCGTTCGTCATACGATTGCCCGATGTAATCGGATCCGTTTCTTTTTCGTGTTGCTCTGACATAGTAACATCCCCCTTGAATCATGATGATTAAAGTATTCCCTTACGAGAGACGGTTAAACATCCTGGGTATGCGTGATCTTTGCAAAATCGGCAATCAAGTTCGTGATTGGTTGCGGATGATGCAGATAATGTCCTTGTACATACAGTGGATTTCCCACCGCAACGATGTGCTGGAACTGAGCACTTGTTTCGACTTCCTGAATGACAAGCGAAATTCCAAGTGCCTGTGTCAACGAATACACGGACTGGACCATCGACTGTTCGAGCTGGTTTTGAACGAGACGCCGTGTAAAGATCGGATCCAGCTTAACCGATTGGACCGGTAAACGGAGTAAGGAATTGAGTGAAGCATAATGACTCCCGAAATGATCGACACTCAGACGATAACCTGCCCGGCGTAACATTTCCAGACGTTCGATGACTTTCCGTTTCCCGATTTGCAAAACTTCTTCCCGGATTTCAAGCACAATCCGCTCTTTCTTGAACGACGCACCGTTTGCGAACTCTAACAGATCGGCAAACATCGCATCCGATTTGAATTGACTGGCGGAGAGATTAATCGAAATTATCACGGGACGCCCCAATTCTGTCTCCAGCCGGAGACTGTCCGAGATCGCCTGGGCAATCGTAAAGTGACCGATTTGACTAAACTTCCCTGTCCGTTCCGCAATCGGAATGAAATCGGCCGGGCTGACGAATCCGAGTACCGGATGATTCCAGCGAAGCAGTGCTTCGACGGCAACCGTCTGGCCCAGTTTGGCGTTAAAAATCCGTTGGTAATACAATTCGAACTGCCCGCGCTCTAACGCTTGCTCCAATTCCTGTTCCAATACACGGTTAAACGGATGTTGTTCGACCTCGCGTTGCTGATCGACAAATGAAATACCCGCTTTTCCGTCCAGTTTGACCTGTTGCATCAGGGCTTCTGCTGCATAGACCTGTGTCTGGCGGTTCATGTGGTCGCCCGTTAACAGACTGACACCTGACGAAGCCGTCAAACGAATCGGTTCGTCCGCAAGATTTTTAATCGGCTCCTCAATCGCCTGAATGATGGATTCAGCGAATGTCCGGCCTTGATCCGTAAAATCCGCTTGTTCCAGAGGGGCAAGAACAATGAACTCGTTCCCCTCCATCCGTCCGACGACGTGTTCCGGAATCGAGACATATTTTAAGCGTGACGCAATTTCCTGAAGCACCTGATTTCCAATCCGGTATCCGTACTTCGCATTGATCGCATGAAAGTTATCGAGATTGAGGACCATCAAAAAGGTCGGCTGGCTCAAGACACTCGAAATCAATCGGTTCATGTATCGTTCGTTATAGACATCTGTCAATGCATCTTTGATCACATAGGTCTCGACGCTGATTGATTTACTGATGATGTTCGCGTAATTTTCAATCATCTCTAATTCGCTTTTACTGAATTCGTACGGTTGATCATCAAAAGCACACAACGTCCCGATTTTTTCGTTGTTGGCATTTTTAATCGCGACACCAAGAAAACTGCCGTTTCCCAGTGTTTGGGTGACCGGATGATGACTTGTCATCGGATTCGCCAATAATTCATTGATTTGAATCTTACCGTCTGTTTCATCGATGACGAGTTTACAGAGGACATGTTGGAAGATGTGTGTCGTTCCCTCTTCAATCAGTTCCTTTCCCTGATTGATCGCCTTGACGATAAAGTTACTGTTTGAGTCATTTAATGCGAAAAACAGTGTATTGACGCCGATTTTTTCACTCAATTGATTTAAGATATCTTCGACAAGCGGGTGTAAGGCTTCATATCGCATCTGCGAGTTATCCACGGTCCGTCCCTCCTTTCTTCGTTAGTCCTCTGTCATTTCAGTCGAAAATTGAAGCGTAAACGTACTGCCTTTTCCTTCTTCTGACTGCACGGCAATCGACCCGCCGTGATCCATGACAATCATCCGGCAAATCGCTAAACCAAGACCGGTTCCGCCAATTTTCCGCGTGTCCGAGTTATCAGCCCGGTAAAATTTATCAAATACAAACGGGAGTGCTTTTTCCGGAATTCCGATTCCTTCATCTTCAATCGTCAAGACCATCTGTGATCCCTTCATGTGACCCCGGACTTGAATCGTTCCTCCGTCCGGTGAATATTTGATAGCATTCATGATCAAGTTCGTGAAGAGCTGTTTCATCTTCTCTTCGCTCGCCGTCATCTGATAATCGCCCGCTTCAAACAGGACCCGAATCCGGTGTTTACTGCTCGCAAGCTCGAACATCGGTCGCATCTCATATACCAATCGTTTAAGGTCCAACCGTTTTTTGACGATGCCTTGTGAGACATCCTCACCTTTTTGGATTTCTAAAATATCATCAATCAGCTCTGCCAGACGAACGGTCTCGGAATGGATCGTCTCGAGGTATTTTTTTTGACGCGGACCATCGAGTGAACGACGCATCAACAGTTCCGTAAAGCCCATAATCGACGAGAGCGGTGTTCTTAATTCATGCGAAACAATCGAGACGAACTCCGACTGTTTCAAATCCAGTTCTTTTTCTTTCGTGACATCCCGCAAGACGAGCATCATTCCCCACTCGACATTGGCGATGGCGATTCGTTCGGCATAGGCACTCAGCAACAGATTCCCACGAAAAGCCGATAGTTCAATCGTCTCTCCGGGAATCTCCCCGTTCATTAATTGACCGATATAGTCATGCAGCGCATCGGGCTGATCGACGTGTTCGAATAAGGAAGTCGCCCGTTCGTACGCATGGCGGAAGCCTTGAGATTGACTGACGAGCTTTGGCGGGAACATGTTCAACAATGCCTGATTGGCATAAATCTGTTCCCCGCTGCTTTCGATATATAAGACCGCTTCCCGAATCGAATCGAGTAATTGGTACGTTTTGATTTTTTCATGCTCCATTTGATGGAACAACAGGTGACGTTCCAGCGTCATTCCGAGTTTGCGTGACAAATCCAAAATATCCCCGACCTGTTCCAAGTTGAACTGCTCGAATGGATGTTTGAGATAGATGACACCGACGACACCGCCATTGCTTGGTGACTGGACAGGAATCGCCGATTCATACATCATCTCTGCTACAGGGAGCTGAACCGATTTTCGCATGACAAAAGCACGGCGTAACACAGAATATTGATCCAAATCTTTTTCGATCAATTCAATGTCTTCCACCCCTTGCGTCACAAGGTGACTCAATTGTTCACGGCGATATAACAGGATGGCCCCCGCCTCAAGATTGATGAGTTTCAGCAACTTAACGAGTAATGTCTCACACGCTGACTCGACGCTTTGGGTTGCCAATGCTTCCATGATTTCGTTGCGGTGTTTCAATTTATGTTCCACTTCCGCCAAGTCCTGTGTCAGTTGACCGATCCGTTGACGGTCGGTCGTCTGTAACGTCTTGACGGGAAATGGACTGGTCTTCAGACGATACGGTCTCGTCTTCTTTTCCGGACGATATCGTACGATTTTTTTCAATGGGCTTCCTCCTTCCGATTCATGCATTCATGTTTAAAATTATAACACGAGATTTTAATTTTTCGTCTCGTATTTGACTTAAGAACGCGCGGTCGTTTCCGCTAATAAACGTTTAAATGCCTGTTCGAATGCAACATCTTCCTGCCGCGTCCGTTTTTTGGGTCCCTTCGTCCGTCCACCTGCCCGCCGGATTTCTTGACCGACATGTCGTGTATGTAGAAGAAAATCTATGTTTTCGTTTGTAAAAATCCGACCATTCTGATCAACGGCTCGTCCATTGCGTGCGAGGGCGAGGGCAGCCAGACCGTAATCCTGGGTTACGACGATGTCTCCCGGCGCCATCCGGTTGACGATGGCAAAGTCGACGGCGTCCGCTCCTTGACCAATCGTAATCGTCGTCGCCCCTTCCCGGTTAAACTGATGTGCTGTATCACAGACTAAAAAAACCTCGTATCCTTTGCTCAATCGAATCGTCAAATCGACGACCGGACAGCCGTCTGCATCGATCCATATTTTCATGTCACGTCACTCCTTCTGTTACTTCGCTTTCATTAAGTGTCCGTGACGACCGGAATCACTGTCAAGTCCAGCACTCGAAGTTGACCGTAACTGCCATAGAACCGACAATAGAAAGGAAAGGATGTGCCGAATTGAAACCTGCAACATTTACCTCATTTTTATCCTTACTGAAGAAAAGCGAACCACCGGTCGGACTGCTGTCAGCTGCCGTGACGGTTTCAATCATTCAGGCACTCGCTGCTTTGATGATTCCCTGGTTTTTGAAATCCCTGATCGACAACTTCTCCATCGATCAGGTCACACCGGGCTTGGTCGCCCTCTTCATTACGGTCTTCATCGTCCAGATGATCAGCAATGCTTTTTCCATCTACTGGCTGCAAGTCGCCGGGCAACGGATCGTCGCCAACTTGCGGACGATGTTGTGGAAACACTTGCTAGCTTTACCCATTCCGTTCTATGACGAAACGAAGTCAGGCGAACTCGTCTCACGTCTCAACAACGATGCGACGACCTTACAACAATTATTATCGGAGCAACTCGTTCGTCTGTTGACCTCAATCGTCTCGATTGTTGGTGCGATTACGATTTTATTTTTCCTCGACTGGCAAATGACGCTAGTCATGGTCATCGCCGTCCCGTTGACATTATTGATCATCATTCCGCTCGTTCGGAAACTGCATCAGATTTCACGGGAGACGCAAAAAGAGCTCGCCGGCTTATCGGGATTTTTTGCAGAAATGCTCGGCGAAGTCCGCTTGGTCAAATCACAGGCGACAGAAACCTATGAAATGGAACGCGGAAAAACCCGGATTGAACATCTGTTTGGCTTTGGCGTCAAAGAAGGGAAGATTCAGGCCATCTTACTGCCCGTTTTCAACGTCGCCCTGACCTCGATGTTAATCGTCATCATCAGTTTCGGTGCTTACCGCGTCTCGACGAATCAGATTACGGCGGGTGAACTCGTCGCCTTTTCGTTATACCTGTTTCAAATCATGACACCACTCGTGACGATGACCGAGTTCGTCTCGAAATTACAAAAAGCACGCGGGGCAACGGAACGGATTTCCGAACTGCTCGAAGAACGACCGGAACAGGACGGGACCCGACAGGTTAAGCGTCCGTTCGCAGCCGTTCACTTTAATCATTTGTCGTTCGGCTATGACGACACGACACTGTTGCACGACGTCACCTTCTCCCTGCCGCGCGGTCAAACGACGGCAATCGTCGGTCCGAGCGGCTCCGGTAAATCGACCTTGTTCGCTCTGCTCGAACGCTTTTATCTGCCGACGGACGGTCAAATCGAGCTCGGTCCGCATGCGATTGATCAGTTTGAACTGGCCAGCTGGCGTAATGCGATCGGTTATGTCGCCCAGGACTCCCCTGTCCTGTCGGGCACAATCCGCGACAATCTGTTATACGGCTTGACGCAAGATGTCACGGAACAACAAATCCGCGACGCCGCCGAGATGGCAAATGCCGATGAGTTCATTTCTTCGTTTACACTCGGATATGACACGGAAATCGGTGAACGCGGTGTCAAACTGTCCGGCGGTCAACGGCAACGGATTGCGATTGCCCGCGCCCTCCTGCGGGATCCGGAATTGTTATTGCTCGACGAAGCGACTTCTAGCCTTGATTCGGAATCGGAACGGGTCGTCCAGGAAGCGCTCGAACGATTGATGGAAGGACGGACGACGTTCGTCATCGCCCATCGCCTCGCGACGGTCCGCCATGCCGATCAGATCGTCGTTCTCGAACAGGGACGTGTTTCCGGCATCGGAACACATGATACCCTCGTCGAGACAAATGTTTTGTATAATAAACTCGTAACGCAACAATTCATCGGTCAAACCGAAACGACCAGGGGGAGTAATACATGACAAAAACAATTGGTTTCATCGGACTCGGCGTCATGGGACAAGGCATGGTCCGCAACTTGTTAAAAGCCGGTTTTTCCGTCAAAGGCTACAACCGGACGAAAGAAAAAGGCTTGCCGCTCGAACAGGACGGGGCTATCATCGTCGATACGATTCAGGAATCTGTCTCGGATGCCGACGTCGTCATCTCGATCGTCGGCTATCCGCAGGACGTCGAACAGATTTACTTGGCGGACGACGGGATTTTAGCCTCCGCTCAACCGGGGACAATCGTCATCGACATGACGACATCGAGTCCGGCGCTCGCGATCCGGATTGCCGAGCAGGCTGCTCAAAACGGCATCACTGCTCTTGATGCACCGGTCACGGGCGGCGATCTCGGAGCGAAAAACGGGACGCTTGCGATTCTCGCAGGCGGTGACGAAGACGCATTCAATACGGTCAAACCGATATTTGATGCGATGGGGAAATCCATCGCCCGCTTCGGAGGTCCGGGACAAGGACAATCGGCCAAACTCGCCAATCAGATTGCGATTGCCGGATCGATGATCGGGACAGCCGAGATGTTGCTGTTCGTCACGAAATCGGGAATCGATCCGACACAGTTCGTCGAGACGATCAAAAGCGGCTCTGCCGGCAGCTGGTCTCTTGAAAACCTGATTCCGCGTGTCATCGCGGAAAACTATTCGCCGGGCTTCTTCGTCAAACATTTCATCAAAGACATGAACCTGGCACTCGAACGGGCCGAGGAAATGGGGATTGCGACACCGGGACTTGCACTCGTCAAAGATTTATACGACGAGCTGGCAGCATCCGGTCATGCCGAATCCGGTACACAGGCTCTCTACCTGTTGTTAAAAGAGAAAACACCGTCGCATTAAAAGTACGACAAAAACGAGTCTGACTTCCGCACAGGGAGAAGTCAGACTCGTTTTTTTATGCTGAACGCGTTGCTGTCTGTTGTTCTTTTTTTAATTGTTCATAGAAGTGCGCGATTGTCGTATCAAAATACGGTGTCAGCAAAACAACTCCGACGGTACTGAGCAGCGCAAGAATCCCCCAAAGGATGAAACTGAGATAAAGTTTCGCAAGGCGCCATTTATGTCCATGCATCATCCGGCGGCTTTCACCAAGGACCTGGATAAACGACAGATCCGGTCGGTCGACCAATAAAAACGGCACCAATCGGTACATCAGATAAAAGTAGATTGCCGGGAGGATCAAAAAAGAACCGATGTAAACGAGTAACGTTACCAGTGTATAGGCTGCCATCGTCTTCAGGTAGAAACGGATCGACGCAAACCCTTCAAATAACGTCCCGATACCGGCTGATTCTCCGCGGACGAATCGTAAGTAGGCAATTGTCCGTCCAAGCGTGACGGGTGACAGCACAATCGTCACGACGATGTTCAAGGCGACGAACCGTAACATACTGTCGAGATTATCCTGGTCAAACGACATCCGGCTGGCAGCCAGCGCAAAGATGACGAAATAGATGATCGAGATGCTGAGCGCTGTCAGCCACTTCCCTTTTAACGTCGCAAGTGCTGCCTGTTTGTACTGTAAATTTGTCATAATGAACTCCTTTATCTTTCAACATTCCTGTTTTAGTGTACCGTAGTCTGCTTTGAAAAAATAGCAATCATCCCCTCACAAGTCTGAAGATGTGACGATTTTTGGACAGCTGTAATAATTGGATTTAATTCTCTTCTTTAAAAAGCGACGCAACCGAAACCACTTTTTCTTCACTCGCTTTCCTCAGACGAGACACAAGCCAGTTTCCCTGCCATTATGGTCAGGGAAGCGGGTCTTGTTTGTCTCTGACAGCGCAATGGAAATTGCGCTTTTTCCTGTAGGAGTCTCGTGAATGAAGTGGTTTCTTCAAAATAAAAAAAGAGGAACAGATTGATATGCTCCCCAAAAAGTAGACAGTTGAAATAACAAAAACTGTCTACTTTGAAGGGAGCTTTTTCTATGGCTACATCTAGATTTTCG